>NZ_JAMYKV010000021.1:0-100011 GCF_040317535.1 Mesorhizobium sp. M1409 | reverse complement strand
GGTCAATCCGAGCCGACCAAGAGACCGATCCTCCCTCAATCAGATGGCCTTCATATATGAATAGATTTCCCCGGACAGCCCTGCCCGCAAGGGGGGAGATTGGCAGTTCCGCTGTCGGCGCCTTCCTTCCAACGCTGGAGACTAGCGAAGGCCGACGGACATCTGATCTCCCCCCTTGCGGGGGAGATGTCCGGCAGGACAGAGGGGGGTGCTGTCCCGCCGACTTCTCATGAGACGGCAGCCGCTGATCACCCCTGCTCGGCCTGGATCCTGTTGTAGTCGTGGATGGTCTGGCTCAGCCGGCGGCGCAGGAAATTGGAAATGTTGTCGAAGACGAACACTACGACCAGGGTCAGCAGCACCATGTAGAAGACGTTGGCCCAGTTGGAGTTGGTGCGCATCGCTTCCCATAGCTTCAGGCCGATGCCGCCGGCTCCGACGGCGCCGATGATGGTCGCGCCGCGGGTGTTGGATTCCCACTGGTAGAGCGTCTGGCTGATGAACACCGGCACCACTTCCGGCAGCACGCCGTAGCGCTGCACCAGAAGGCCGTTGGCGCCGGTCGAGATGATGCCCTCGCGCGGCTTGTCGTCGATGTTCTCCAGCGCCTCGGAATAGGTTTTGCCGAGCGTGCCGATCTCGGTGAAGAAGATAGCCGCACTGCCCGCCAGTGGTCCCGGCCCGAAGGCACGGGTGAAGAACAGCGCCCAGATCAGCATGTCGATGGAACGCATGAAGTCGAAGAAGCGCTTGAGCACCTGGTTGACCAGCCGGCTGGGTGTGATGTTGCGGGCGGCGAAGAAGGCGAGCGGGAAGGCGACGATGCCGCCAAGCAAGGTGCCGAGAAAGGCCATGACGATGGTCTGCACGAGCTTGGTCCAGACATCGCCATGCTGCCACTGGGCGTTGTTCCAGATGTTGTCGCCGGCCAGCGCCAGGTTGGAGATGCCGGGTTTGAGTTCGGGCCCTGAGACGATCAGCGAAGCGACTTCGCCTGGCGACTTGCCGAAAAAGGGCGATCGCGTGTCGAAGATGAAATTCGGCCAGCCGAGAAAGCGCTTGCGTACCCTGACGCGATCAACGGCGACGCGGGCCTCGCCGGCAAAGCCCATGTCGGCGACGACCTCGTCCTCATGCGCCGTGATCCAGCCGGGAACCGGTCCGGAGATCAGCGGCTTGCCGGTGCCTAGCCCGACCGCAACGGTCTCACCGTTGGCAATTATCGTCGCTTGAGTCTTGTTGAAGGTGATCGACTTGGTGGTGCCGTCGATCAGGATCGTCACCGAACCATTCGGATTGGTCTTGACCCAGTCCGGATTTGGATTCGGGCCGAGCACCGAGAAGCGTGGGTATTTGGCGGTGATCTGCGGCTCATCGAGGCGGAAGATCGGCTGCACGTCGTAGCTGATCCACTGGGTCAGGAACAACGGCAGGCGCTCCCAGTGCGATTCCCGCATCACCTGCGGCAGATTGAAGAACCACAGTGCGTAGAGAAGGTAGAAAAAGATCCCGCCGAGCAACAGCAGCGGCCCGAAGCGTTTCTGGAACGGCCGCTTGAACACCTGCGGAAAGCGCTCCTCGATCGACTGGATTTCATCGGCGGTCATCGTCGTCATTCAGGGACTCACAGCAAAAGCCTGCTCGCCGATTAGCTTGCGGCGCAACCAGGCGGAGAACTGGTCGACGATGAAGATCGTCGTGAACAGGAGCAGCACCAGGGCTATCGTCTTGGCGCCGAAGCCGCGCGATATCGACAGCTTCAGTTCCTCACCGATGCCGCCGCCGCCGACCGCGCCCATGATGGTGGAAATGCGGACGTTTATCTCAACACGCAGCAGCGTGTAGGACATGAAGTTGGGCAGCACCTGCGGCAGGCCGGCAAAGCGCACCCGCTCGAACCAGTTGGCGCCGACCGCCCTCAAGCCTTCCTCGGCGCGCATGTCGATGTTCTCGTTGATCTCGTAGAACAGCTTGCCCAGGGCGCCGATCGAATGCAGGCCGATGGCGATGATGGCGGCGATCGGTCCGATCGACACGATGGCCGCGAACAGGCCGGCGATGACGATCTCGGGAAAGGCGCGCAGCAATTCCATGAAGCGCTTGACGATCAGCCGCAGCACCGGATGCGGCGTCAGGTTGCGCGCCGCGATGAAGGAAAACGGCACGGCAAAGATGAAGCCGATGAAGGTCGAGACCAGCGCCACGTTGAGCGTGGTCAGCATCAATTCGAAATATTCGGGGATGTAGAAGCTGCCCCAGACATAGGCGCGGCCAAGCGGAAAGTTGAATTCCTGGGTGCCGGTGTCATGCGGAGAAGCGATGTCGAACATCGCCCGCCAGACATCGTTCCAGTCCTTGGGGACGAGCCAGCTCAGGAAATCCAGCAAATGCGGCAGCCGGTCGAAGAAATGCCCGGCATTGGCCTCGTCGGCGAACCACATGGTGCCGCCGAGCGCGACAATGAGCAAGCCGACACCGATGGCGGTGTAGAGCCGGCGCAAGGACGTCTGGCGACGCCAGGCGTCGGCCATCTGGTGAGTGGTGCCGGAAGGGGCTGTCACGGAAAGGGTCATGATCGGACATGCAAGAAGGGCGGCGTTTTCTCGACGCCGCCTTTCCTGATTTTTGCCGTTAGCCGCCGATGGCTGCCTTACGAGCTTCGACGATGACGTTGTAGAAGTCTGCCTTCACTGGGACGTAGCCGGTAAAATCGCCGCCTTCGACGCCTTCGAAGCAAGCCTTGTCCTTCTTGGGCAACTGCGTGAAGAAGTCGGCGAGCTTGGCGGTCATGTCGTCGCCGAGCGCGGTGCGCACGACCAGCGGGCCGTTCGGGATCAGGCCCGAGCGCCAGACTTCGACGAAGTCGTTGGGGTCGACGGCGCCCTTGGCGACTTCCTTGTGGAAGGTGCCGGAGGTGTAGCCGTCCTTGAAGTCGCCGATGCCGGAGGAATCATCCACCGCCACGTCGACCTTGCCGTCGCGCACGGCTAGCACGTTGTTCTCGTGACCGCCGTTGAACTGGGTCGAGGCGAAGAAGGTTTCGTTCGAAGCGCCGGTGTCCTTCGGGATCTGGGTCAGCGGGATCAGATAGCCGGAGGTCGAATCCGGATCGGCGTAGCCGAGCTTCTTGCCCTTGGCCGACTTGATGTCGGTGATGCCGGAGGATTTCAGCGCCAGGCCGATCGAATAGTAGCCGGTGGCGCCGTCGGTCTGCTGGGTGGTGAGGATCGGGGTGACCGCCTTCGGATCCTTGAGAACTACGCTGGCGTAGCCGGAAGCGCCGAGTTCGGCGAAGTCGAGCGTGCCGCCGAGCAGGCCCTGGATGACGCCGTCATAGTCGGCGGCGGGGAACAGCGAGACCTTTTCGAAGCCGAATTCGGTCTTCAAATGGTCGGCGAGGCACTGGTAGTTGCGCAGCCGGTCGGTTTCGTTTTCGCCGCCGAGAATGCCGACGCGAAATTCCTTCATATCGGCCGCGTGGGCCATGCTGGTCGCCATGGCGAGCACCGAAACGGCGCCAAAAACCATCTTCCTGAACATCTGATATCTCTCCTGTAGGTTCCGGCCCCGCGCCGGCAGCGTTCTTGAGTTTGACTCTGCCCTTGACGTGGGCTGGCGATCCCGACCGCTCTCTTGTTTGTCCATGATCTCCGGACAAAACGGGTTCCCGTTTGTCCGAGAAAACCGGATTCCACTTTTCGGGATCATGGACTCAATATCCCGGAAATGCGGGTTCGAGCGGTCCGGCGGATGCGGCGATCTTTCGGCTGAAGGCAACGCTGGTCGAGGTGATGGCCTCTGAGATTTCCTGGCCATTGCTGTCGGCGCCATAGACGAGGCGCACGGCCTCGCGGTTGAGCTCTTCCGGTGGGCCGTCGAAGACGACCTTGCCGGCGGCCATGCCGATGATGCGGTTGCAGTAGGTGCGGGCGGTATCCAGCGTATGCAGATTGGTGACGACGGTGATGCCTTCGCGCAAATTGATGTCCTGCAGCGAATCCATCACCACCTTGGCGTTGAGAGGATCGAGCGAGGCGATCGGCTCGTCGGCGAGGATAACCCTGGGCTGCTGCATCATGGCCCGGGCGATGGCGACGCGCTGCTGCTGCCCGCCCGACAAGGTGCCGGCGGGCTGCAGCGCGGTGCGGGCGATGTCGAGCCGCTCGAGTGCCGCGACCGCCTCGGCGCATTCGGCGCGGGAGAACATGCCGAACAGGTTGGTGATGGTCGAACGGTGGTTCAGCTTGCCGAGCAGCACATTGGTCAGCACGTCGAGGCGTGGTACCAGGTTGAACTGCTGGAAGATCATGGCGCAGTCGCGCTGCCAGCGCCGCAGCGGCGAGCCGCGCAACTGGGAGACCTCGGCGCCGTCAAAAAAAATCGACCCCTGGCTGGGATCGATGAGACGGTTGATCATGCGAAGAAGGGTTGATTTGCCGGCGCCCGAACGGCCGATAATGCCAACCATCTGACCCTGCGGGATCGCGATGTTGATGTCGTTGACGGCAGTGTTCTTGCCAAATCGTCGGGTGACACCGCGGATTTCGAGCGTGGCAGAAATTGCTGGCATGGGCAGGTTCCAGTCCGGATCATATTGATCGTCAGGCTCTCGCCTAACGCAGCCACATGAACCTGCCGTGTCGCGGTGATGTCAGTTTTGTTACGCTCCACAGGTGTGGAGTTACGGTCGGCCCAGGACCAGCAGTCCCTCGAGGCGCTTCATGTCCCTGAAGTTGCAGAAGGCCGGAGCCTTGCTTTCGATCACGGGAGCCTGCTGCTCGAAGAGCTTGAGAGAGTCATCGAACAGGTCCTCCCATGCGGCTGCCATGACGATGATGTGAAGAACTATCCTTCGTATTTTTCCAAAAACGCCTCGGCGGACAATTCCCGAAAATCCTCTAGGCAGGCACGTAGCCTGGCATGGTCCCAGTCCCACCAGGCAAGCGCCTGGTAGCGTTCGGCCGTGCGGCGGTCGAAGCGCTCTCGGATCGGCTTGGCCGGCACGCCTGCGACGATGGTGTAGGGGGCGACATCCTTCGAGACGACGGCGCCGGCGCCGACCGCGGCGCCATCGCCGACGGTGACGCCGGGCAAGATGGTCGAGCCATGGCCGAGCCAGGTGTCATGGCCGATGGTGACGCGCCTGGAGCGGCGCTGGGCGAAGAACTCGCTCTCGTGCTCGGCGTCGTCCTAATAATCCGAGGCGCGATATGTGAAATGGTGTAGCGTCGGCCGCCAGGTCGGGTGGTTGGTGGCGTTGATGCGTACGCTTGCCGCGATGTTGGAAAACTTGCCGATCGTGGCGCACCAGACGGCGCAGTCCTGCATCATGTAGGAATAGTCGCCGAGTTCGCTCTCAGAAACCCGGCTGCGGTCGGCGATCTCGGTCCAGCGGCCGAGGGTCGAGTTCTGCACGTCCGCCGTCGGGTGGACCAGCGGCGCTTCCGAGAGCTTCTTGGTCATGCGGCGATTTTTCCGGGAGCGAAAGCGGTGACGTCGATGATGCGGTCGGCAACCGCCTCGCGCACGTCGTGGTCATGGAAGATGCCGAGCAGGGCGACACCCGCCGCCTTCTTGGCGGCGATGAGTTCGATCACCACGTCGCGGTTCCTGGCATCGAGCGAAGCGGTCGGTTCGTCGAGCAGCAGGATCGGGTGCTCGGTGATGAAGCCGCGTGCGATGTTGACGCGCTGCTGCTCGCCGCCGGAGAAGGTCGCAGGCGGCAATGCCCAGAGTTTCTCCGGCAGGTTGAGCTGCGCCAGCAAAGCGCGTGCCTTGCCGCGGGCAATCTCGCGGTCCTCGCCACGCTCGACCAGCGGTTCGGCGACGACATCGAGCGCCGAGACCCGCGGCACGGTGCGCAGGAACTGACTGACATAGCCGATCGTTTGCCGGCGTATGGCAAGCACGGTGCGCGGGCTGGCGGTGGCAAGGTCGATCAGCCCGTCATCATGGCTGACGATGATCTGGCCTTCGTCAACGGCATAGTTGCCGTAGAGCATCTTCAGGATCGAGCTCTTGCCGGCGCCGGACGGGCCGCCGAGCACGGTGCATTCGCCGGCCCTGATCGAGAACGAGACACCGGCGACGACGGGCAGTTTGATGCCGTCGCGCAGATGCATGGTGAAGCTCTTGGCGACGTCTGAGACAACAAGCGGCGTTGGCATGATTTACACCTGCAAGATCGAGGAAACGAGCAACTGGGTGTAGGGCGCGCGCGGATCGTCGAGCACGCGGTCGGTGAGACCGCTTTCGACGACGCGGCCGTCCTTCATCACCATCATGCGCTGCGACAAGAGCCGTGCCACGGCGAGGTCGTGGGTGACGACGATGGCCGCCAGACCAAGATCGGTGACCAGACCGCGCAACAAATCGAGCAGGCGTGCCTGCACCGAGACGTCGAGGCCGCCTGTCGGCTCATCCATGAACACCAGCCGTGGCCCGGTAACGAGGTTGCGGGCGATCTGCAGGCGCTGGCGCATGCCACCGGAAAAGGCGCGCGGCTCGTCGTCGATGCGGTCCTCGTCGATCTCGACGCGCGACAGCCAGTCGACGGCGGTGGCCCGGATCTTGCCGTAGTGGCGGTCGCCGACAGCCATCAGCCGCTCGCCGACATTGGCGCCCGCCGACACCGTCATGCGCAGGCCGTCGGCGGGGTTCTGGTGGACGAAACCCCAGTCGGTGCGCATCAGGAAGCGGCGCTCGGCCTCGCTCATGCGGTAGAGCTCGCGGAACTGGCCACCACGCATGCGATAGCTGGCGGTGCCGGAGCTCGGCAGCAGCCGTGTCGACAGGCAGTTGAGCAATGTCGTCTTGCCGGAGCCGGACTCGCCGACGACAGCCAGGACTTCGCCCGGCCACAGATCGAAGGAGACGTTGTCGCAGCCGACACGCGAGCCGTAGAATTTGGAGAGCGCCGAGACGCGCAGCAGCGGTTCGTCGGTCATTGCGCCGGCTCCATATTCCCTGGGGCAAGATGGGTTTCAGGGGCAAGATGGCCGCGATGGCCGTCCGCCCGCCGCTTCTCACAGTGATCGGTATCGGAGCAGACGAACATGTGGCCGCCGTGATCGTCGAGGATGACCTCGTCGAGATAGACATTCTCGGCCGCGCACAGCGCGCAGGGCTGGTCGAAGGTCTGCACTTCGAACGGATGATCCTCGAAGTCGAGGCTGACCACAGCGGTGAAGGGCGGCACCGCATAGATGCGCTTTTCGCGGCCGGCGCCGAACAGCTGCAGTGCCGGCGAGCGGTGCATCTTGGGATTGTCGAATTTCGGCGTCGGCGACGGGTCCATCACGTAGCGGCCCTCGACCTTGACCGGGTAGGCATAGGTGGTGGCGATACGGCCGTGCTTTGCGATGTCCTCGTAGAGCTTGACATGCATCAGGCCATATTCCTCCAGCGCATGCATCTTGCGCGTTTCGGTCTCGCGCGGTTCGAGGAAGCGCAGGGGTTCGGGGATCGGCACCTGGTAGACAAGCACCTGGCCCGCGGTGAGCGGATGTTCCGGGATGCGGTGGCGGGTCTGGATGATGGTCGCCTTCGCCGTCTCGGTCGTCACCGCGACATTGGCGACCTTCTTGAAGAAGGCACGGATCGACACCGCATTGGTGGTGTCGTCGGCGCCCTGGTCGATGACCTTCAGCACATCGTCGGGGCCGATGATCGAGGCGGTGACCTGGACACCGCCGGTGCCCCAGCCATAGGGCATCGGCATTTCGCGCGAGGCGAACGGCACCTGATATCCGGGAATGGCAATGCCCTTGAGGATCGCCCGGCGGATCATCCTTTTGGTCTGTTCGTCGAGATAGGCGAAGTTGTAGGTGGCGATGTCTGTCGGTTGAGCGGTCATTCCGCGGCCTCCCGCTTCTCTTCGACCTTCGCCGGGTTTTCGCGGGCGTCGTATTCGGCGCGCATGCGGCGCACGAGGTCGAGCTCGGCCTGGAAGTCGACATAGTGCGGCAGCTTCAGATGTTCGACGAAGCCGGTCGCCTGGACGTTGTCGGAATGCGAGATGACGAACTCCTCGTCCTGGGCGGCCGCGACGACATCCTCGCCGAGTTCTGTCGCACGAAGAGCGCGGTCGCACAGCGCCATCGCCATCGCCTTGCGCTCGCTCTGGCCAAAGACGAGGCCGTAGCCGCGGGTGAATTGCGGCGGCGCCTTGGCCGACCCCTTGAACTGGTTGACCATCTGGCATTCGGTAACGCGGACAATGCCGAGCGGCACCGCGAAGGGCAGTTCGGGCACGTCGAGCTCCAGCTCGACCTCGCCGATGCGGATCTCGCCGACAAAGGGATGGTTGCGGGCATAGCCGCGCTGGGTGGAATAGCCGAGCGCCAGAAGGAATCCCTCATCGCCGCGCGACAGCGCCTGCAGGCGGATGTCGCGGGCCATCGGGAATTCCAGCGGCTCGCGGGTGATGTCGCCGGGGACGTGATCCTGCGGCATCTCTCCATCCGGCTCGATCAGGCCCTCGCGGGCGAGGATCGCCGAGACGCGCGGCATGGCTTGCGCTTCCGTCTCGCGCTGCAGCGGTTCGGCGACGTCACCTCCGGTGGCAAGCTCGGGATCGAGCAGCCGGTGGGTATAGTCGAAGGTCGGGCCGAGCAGCTGGCCGCCGGGCAGGTCCTTGTAGGTCGCCGACACGCGCCGCTCGACCAGCATGTTGGCGGTGTCGATCGCCTTGGAGTAGCCAAAGCGCGGCAGCGTGGTGCGATAGGCGCGCACCAGGAAGATCGCTTCGATCATGTCGCCGCGCGCCTGGACGATGGCGAGTGCCGCCAGTTCGCGGTCATAGAGCGAGCCTTCGCTCATCACCCGGTCGACGCCGAGCGCCAGTTGCTCGACGATCTGGTCGAGGCGAAGGGCCGGCACCGAACGGTCGCCACGGCGGCGGTCGGCAAGCAGGCTGTGGGCGTTGGCGATTGCGGCCTCGCCGCCTTTTACCGCGACATACATATTACGCCTCCATCGTCTTGATGCGTGTGGTGCGCGGCAGGCAGGCAATGCCGTCCGATGTGGCGAGGATGATGTCGACGCCGCGCGGAAAGCGCTTGATATTCTGCTTCCACTGTTCGACGAAATGGCGCGGCATCTGTGCCGGCGCGATCGTGGCGCTGGTTTCGATGCCGGGCCCTTCGAGCAACAGCGGCGTGCCGGAGACGAGATCGCTGATCTGCAGGATCAGCGTGGCCGAGCGGTCGGGATAGTCCTGGGTGCCTTGCGAAAAGCCGTCGAGCGCCATCATCTCGGCTGGCGTTGCAACAAACGCGAAATGCGCATCGGCCGGTGTGTTGGCCAGCGGCGCGCCGGTGTGGAAACCGAGCCAGGATTTGATGGCAGTGGAAGCCTGCAAAGCCGGATCGAGCCAGAGCGGGGTGTCGTTGTCGCAAAGCGCTAGCGCGATGGCGCCGGCGGTTGCCGATAGCGGCGCCGGCGGGCGGGCTAAGACCGGCAGCGGCTGCACGCTGCCCGGCCGCGCCATTGCGTCCATGACGGCGCGGAACACGGTCTGTGCGTTGAAGACCGGATCGGCGAAACCGCCGTCTATCGATTGCGCTGCGATGTCCATCAGTCTTCTCCGCGAACCATGGTGAAGAAATCCACCTTCGTTGCCGCCGTCTCGGCGCGGCGTTTTTCATGGGCGGTGGTCAGGGCCGACCTGAGAGGGGCAATCAGCCTGGTTTCGACCTCGTTGCGGCGGGCCGGGTCCTGCCACAATGCGTCGGCGATGGCCGCAAGCCTTGTCTTCTGCTTGTCGCGGCCAAGCGCATAGCAATGGCCGACCTGCCCGGACGGCAGCCGGACGGTGGCGCGGGTGACGGTCGCCTCGCCGACATTGAAGGGCGCGCCGCCACCGCCGATGCGGCCGCGCACGGTGACCAGGCCGGTTTCGGGGCCGCGCAGCAGTTCTGCTTCCGAAGGCAGTCCGGCCTCGTTCCAGAGCCGCACGATGTCATCGCCGCTGGATTGCGCCAGTGTTGCCATGGCGGCCTTACGCTCGGCCTGGTCGCGGGCTTCCTGTCCTCGCATGAGCAATAGTCCTTGTGGCTAAATTTGTCTATTGATATAGACAACTATACAAATTATACCCATTATCTAGCGCGAGTCCATGACGGGTGGATGACAGGGCTAAAAGACTGGGGGCAATCAATGGTCGGGCGGCTGGCAGCGGACAGCATCGAGCGACGCAGCGGCGTTTCGCTGTGGCGGCAGATCGCCGACAAGATCCTACAGGCGATCGCCATCGGCGATTTCGCCGAAAACGCAGCGCTGCCGCCGGAGGTGGCACTGGCCGAGCGCTATGGCGTCAACCGCCACACGGTGCGCAGCGCCATATCAGCCCTTGTGCAGGAAGGGGTGCTGCGGGCCGAGCAGGGGCGTGGCACCTTCGTGCGGTCGCGCAAGCGGCTGTCCTATCCGATCGGCGCGCGCACACGCTTTTCGACAGGCCTGCAAGGGCAGACGTCGGAACGGCACATCGTCCTGCTTGCCTCCTCGGTCGAGCCGGCCAGCCAGCGCGTTGCCGAGGGGCTGGGGCTCGCCAAGGGGGCCGACGTGATCCGCCTGGAAACGCGCGGCGAAGCCGATGGGCGGCCGGTGTCGCGCGCTGCCGGCTGGTTCGATGCCAGGCGCTTTGCCGGCATCGATGCCGCCATGGCCGAGACCGGTTCGATCACCGCGTCGCTGGCCCGTTTCGGCATCGACGATTATCTCAGGCAATCGACCGTGCTGTCGGCGCGCCATGCCGATGCGGCGGACCTTGCCGACCTCGACCTGCAGCCGGGCGCCATCGTGCTGGTCACGGTCGCTGTCAATGTCACGCCGGACGGCCAGCCGATCCAGTTTTCCGAGTCGCGCTTCCCGGCCGAGCGCATCGAACTCAAATTGTCAGCTCTGTAGGGAGTGCCGACCTTATACGAGACTGTGATTTATCTGACTCACGCTGATATCAGGCCAGTTCGGTCGCGCTCACCTGTCAGCGTCGGCGCATTTGAGAACCGGCTTCGATCTGCGCGGGGCGTCGTCAATTCGGACCGGGTTCACCGCCTGCCATGTTATGACCCCACCTCGATCACGGCCTTGATCAGGCCGGATTTCTCGTGCGCCCAGCGGGCGAGATCGTGCGGCGTGCCGGCCAGCGTGGTGCGGTGGGTGACGAGCTTGGCCAGCGGCACGGCGCCGTTGCGGATCGAGGCGGCGACGTGATCGAAGTCGGCGCGCAACGCGTTGCGGCTGCCGATGAGCGTCATCTCGCGTTTGTGGAATTCCGGATCGGAAAAGCTGATGTCGTCCTTGACGACGCTGACCAGCACCAATGTTCCGCCATGCGCGACATGGGCGAAGGCCGACTGCACGGACTGGGTGTTGCCGGTGGCATCGAAGACCACATCGAAACCTTCGCCTGATGTCGCCTCCTTGACCAGATCGGGCACCGCGCCGCGCGAGCCGTCGAGGGTCTGGAAGCCAAGCTCGTTCGCGGCGAAGGCGAGCCTTTCGCTGCTCATGTCGAGCAGCGTCGCATCGAGACCGGCGATGCGGGCGAAGATGGCGGTGCCGAGCCCAATCGGGCCGGCGCCGATGACCAGCGTGCGTGCGCCGGAATCGGCGCGTGCACGCCGCACGGCATGCGCGCCGATGGCCAGGAACTCGACGGCGGCGGCGTCCGCCAGCGACAGGCCATTGGTGGGATAGAGATTTTGCGCCGGCACCAGGATGCGTTCGCACATGGCGCCGTCGCGATGCACGCCGAGCACCTCGATCCTGACGCAGCAATTCGGCTTGCCGTGCCGGCAGGCGATGCACTTGCCGCAGGAAAGATAGGGGTTGATGACGACCGGTTCGCCAACGGCAAGATCGACACCTTCACCGGTCTCGACGATTGTTCCCGCCACTTCATGGCCCATGATGCGGGGATAGGCGAGGAACGGGTGCTTGCCCTCGAAGATATGGTAGTCGGTGCCGCAGATGCCGACATGGCTGACGGCCACCAGTGCCCAGCCGGCAGGTGGCGCGCCGGGCGCTGGACGGTCTTCCAGGACAAGGTCACCGGGCGAGCGGCAGACGACGGCTTTCATGCGCAATTCCAGTCTGTAGTGAAATCGCCGGCCCGGCAGTCATGTCGGGCCGGCGACCGATTTGGGTTCGGCCTACTTGCCGCGACGGCGCAGCCCGTCGAAGTAGACGATGATGATGATAAGCGCGCCGGTGATGATGCGCTGCCAGAACGAGTTGACGTTGAGCAGATTGGCGCCGTTGTTGATGGTGGCCAGGATAAAGGCACCAAGCAGCGGCCCATGAACCGAGCCGACGGCACCGAACAGCGAGGTGCCGCCGATCACCGACGAAGCGATCGCCTGCAACTCCCAACCTTCGGCCTGGGTCGGGTTGCCAATGCCGATGCGGGCGGCAAGCAGCACGCCGACGAAGGCCGCGCAGAGGCCGGACAGCGTGTAGGCCATGTAGATGGTGCGCTGGACATTGACGCCGGACAGGCGCGAGGCCTCGGCGTTGGAGCCGACCGAAAACAGGTACCGGCCCCAGCGGCTGTGATGCAGGAAGATATACGCCGGAATGCCGACCAGGATCACCATCCAGAACAGGTTGGGGATGCCGATGAAGGAACTGCGCGAGAACGCGGTGAAGGTGTCGCTGTTGATGTTGATCGAATTGCCGTTGGTCATCAATAGGCCGATGCCGCGCAGCGAGGTCAGCGTCGCCAGCGTGATGATGAAGGGCGGCAGGCCCATCTTGACTATGCCGAAGCCGTGAAACATGCCGATGGCGACACCGACCAGCAATGTCACCAGAATTGCGAGCCAGATCGGGAAGCCGGCGTTGATCATCATGGCGACGACCACGGTGGCGAAGCCGACAACGGCGCCAACGGACAGGTCGATGCCGCCGGTGATGATGACGAAGGTCTGGCCGACCGCCATGATGGCGATCATCGAGCCTTGGCGCAAAAGATTGGCGATGTTGTTGCCGGAGGCGAAGCTCGGCGTCGCCACTGAAAGCACGATCCACAGCAGCACCAGCAGCGCCAAAAGCGTCAGCCCAAACAGGACGTTATAGTTGCGCTTCGGCTTTTCGACAGCAATCGCCTCGGTGCTCATATCTGTCCTCCCTGCTTTTCTTGTTTCTCGGCGAGCGCCTGCGTGAGAATGTCCTCGTGGCTGGCGGCGCGAAAACCGTGTGTCGCCACGAGTTTGCCGCGCCGGAACACATGCAGCGTGTCGGCGAGTTCGTAGACTTCCGGCAGATAGGACGAGATCAGGATGATGCCTGCGCCCTTCGACAGCAGCGCACCGAACAGACGGTAGATCTCGGCCTTGGTTCCGACATCGACGCCGACCGTCGGCTCGTCGAAGATGAACAGCTTGGCGCCGTGGGCCAGCCATTTGCCGATGACGATCTTCTGCTGGTTGCCGCCCGACAGGCTGGACGCCAGCGCGCCGCGCGTCGGTGTCTTGATGCGCAGATCGGCGATCTGGCGATCGGCCTGCGTCTTTTCCTGCGCGCTCGAAATCAGCAGGTTGTTCGAAATGCGCTTGTAGATCGGCAGGTTGAGATTGAGTCCGACCGGCAGGTTGAGGCAGAGGCCCTGGTCGCGGCGGCTTTCCGGCGCCAGCGCCATGCCGAGCTTGATCGCGTCATGCTCGGAATTGACCTGAACCCCCTTGCCTTCCCAGAGAATCTGGCCGGCCGATTTACGGTGGCGGCCGTAAAGCGTGGTGACGAACTCGCTGCGCCCGGCGCCGATCAGGCCGTAGAGCCCGACGATCTCGCCGGCGCGGACCGTCATCGACACATTTTCGAACCCCTTGCCGGAGAGGTTCGTGGCTTGGAGGATCGCCGCGCCGGGCGTAAAATGTTCCTTGTGATAGATCTGCTCGATCGAGCGATTGATCATCATCTTGACCAGCTCGGCGTCGTTGGTCTCGGTGATGTTGCGGGTGCCGACCAGCGTGCCGTCGCGCAGTACCGAGACACGGTCGGCGAGTTCGAACACCTCTTCCATACGGTGGCTGATGTAGATGATCGTCACGCCCTCGCCCTTCAGCCGACGGATCAGGGTGAAGAGCTGATCAGTCTCCTTGCGGGTGAGGTAGGCGGTAGGCTCGTCGAAGATCAGGAATTTGGTGCCGCGCACTGTGGCGCGGGCGGCGGCGATCAGCTGCTGCTGGCCGATGGTCAGGTCGCCGAGCGTGACGTGTGCCGGCAGGTCGAAGCCGAGATCGTCGATGATCTTCTGCGCTTCCTTGACCATGGCGCGTTGCTGCAGGATGCCGAAGCGGGAATTCTCCTCGCCGAGGAACATGTTGGCGGCGACGGTTAGGTGCCGGCAGAGCACGACTTCCTGGTGCACGGCGTTGATGCCGAGCGCCATGGCCTCATGCGGCGTCGCCAGAGCAGCCGGCTGGCCCTCCCAGATGACCTCTCCGGAGGTGCGCGGCATGACGCCGGTCAAAAGCTTGATGAGCGTGGATTTGCCGGCGCCGTTCTCGCCGACGATGGCGTGGATTTCGCCGGATTTGAAGGCGAGATTGACCGGCTTCAGTGCGTGGGTGCCGGGATAACGCTTCTCCAGCCCGCGCAATTCGAGGATGGTCCGCCCCGGTTCCAGCACGGGTGCCGGATGCAGTTCCTGCGCCGTCGATGTCATGACAATCCTCCCAGATTGGCCTCCCAGATCGGCCTCACGATTGGCACGCGGCGAGGCAAGGATACGCCCCGAAAACAGCCTAGCCCAGGCTTGTGGATTGCCAAGCCGTTTGTGCCGGCAGCGGAAGTCTCCGGGGCCTGCGCCCCGGAGATGATTTGAATGCGACGGCTTAGAGCTTCGGATTGAGCAGCGCGTCGATCTTCGGGTCCTTCATGTTGGCCTTGGTCACCAGATTGGCGCCGGTGTCGACATTGGCCTCGACCTTTTCCCCCTTCGAGGCGGCGAGCGCGGTCTTGATGCCGTCGTAGCCCATCCGGTAGGGATCCTGCACGACGAGAGCCGAGATGACGCCGTCATTGAGGAACTTGATCAGCTTCTCGTCACTGTCGAAGCCGACCAACCCGACCTTGCCGGAAAGGTTGTTCTCGGCAATCGCCTGTCCAACGCCCTGCGCCATGATCAGGTTGGAAGCGAAGATGCCTTTCAGATCCGGATTGGCGGTGATCAGGTCGGTCGCGATGTTGAGGCCGGTCGTGGCCTGGCCGTCGGCATATTTGTCGGCGACCAACTCGAGGCCAGGATATTTTGCCTTGAGCTGTTCCTTGAAGCCCTGGGCGCGCTGTTCGAGCGAGCCGGCGCCGGGAAGTGCGGTGATCAAGGCGACCTTGCCTTCAATCTTGCCGCCATTGGCTTCGCCGATGGCTGCGGCCAGACCGTCAGCAGCGACGCGGCCGCCCTGGACATTGTCGGTGGTCAGGAACGAGGTGAAGGCCTTGGAGTCGGCGCCGGAGTCGATGCCGATGACCTTGACCTTGGTGGCGGCCTCGTCAATCGGCTTGCCGAGCGCCTTGGCTTCGGTCGGCGCGATGACGACGGCCGCCGGATTGCCGGCGACGGCGTTCTCGAGGATCGAGATCTGGCCGTTGACGTCGGTTTCAGCCTGGGCGCCGAGCTCCGGCACATTGACGCCGAGATCCTTGCCGGCCTTGCGGGCGCCGGCCAGAACGATCTGCCAATAGAAGGACGTGGTGTCCTTGACGATGATCGGAATGGTCACGTCCGCCGCCGAAACCGGCGCCGAATGCATGACGCCGGCGAGCATCGAAGCTGCTGCCAGCGCCATGACGGCGCGGCGGTTGAGAATGCTGGTCACGAATTTCATGTGGTTCCTCCCTAAGTCGCCCGGTGAACGTCACGGAAGCTCCGTCCGGATAGGCGTGGCCCAAACAGAACTTTATCAATAAAAAACAGTTGCGATGTTTTGATAGTGCATCGAACCAGCCGATGCAAGCGGTGTTTGACGAGTCATCGCGAAGGCTGGCAGAGGCAAATCCATCGCGCTCCCTTGCCGTCGTCAAGCGCTTCCGTTTCCGTTCCGCGAATGCATGGAATATTAATTCCACATCTTCGTCAATATGGAATGTTCATTCTTTCCTGGGACCGCAAGAATGTGAGCCCTGGGCATTGTTCACTGGGTGGATGCGAATTTCACGCCAGCTCCTGCACCAGCGTATAGGGGCGATATCTGGCGTATTCCGCCTCCGGCACGTCGATGTCGAGCAGTTCGAGGTTGCGCGTCAGGTTTGCCAGCTTGGCGGTGCCGGTCAGCACGGTGGCGACCGCTGGTTCACGCAGCGGGAACTGGAACGCGGCGGCGGCCAGCGGATAACCGCCCTCGGCGGCGATCCTTTCCATCGCGCCGACGCGGTCGAGCACGTCATGGCTGGCAGGGCGGTAATCGAAATGCGCGCCCTGCACCGGCCCGGTCGCAAGGATGCCGGAGTTGAAGACGCCGCCGATGACCAAGGACGTTTGTTGCGCCCGGCACAGCGGCAGCAACTCCGGTTCGGCACTGCGATCGAGCAGGGAATAGCGGCTGGCGAGCAGGATGCAGTCGAGCGGTGCCCGGCGCATCACGTCGAGACAGATCCGCACCTCGTTGACGCCGAGCCCATAGGCGGAAATGACGCCGGATCGCTTCAGCTCTTCGAGCGCCTTGAGGCCGCCATCCATCAGATCGCGAAAGTGCAGCTTGGTCTTCTCGACGCCGTGCGTGTAAGCGCCGATATCGTGGACGAACAGGATGTCGATCTTGTTCAGGCCAAGCCGGGCATAGCTGAACTCGACCGAGCGCATGATGCCGTCATAGGAATAGTCATAGTCGAGCGCGAAGGGCAGCGGATCGACATAGGAGTGATCGGGAACATGATCATCCGGCACCGGGCGGAACAGGCGGCCGACCTTGGTGGACAACACGTAGGAATCGCGCGGCTTATAGCGCAGGAAGTCCCCGAAGCGTCGTTCCGACAGGCCGAAACCGTAGAAAGGTGCGGTGTCGAAATAGCGCAGGCCGGCTTCCCAGGCGCCTTGCAGCGTCTCCATCGCGGCTTCGCGAGGACAGGCGCGGTAGAGGCCGCCGAGCGCTGCGCCGCCAAAGCTGACCTCGGTGACCTCCAGTGCGGTGCGACCGATGCGGCGCTTGTTCATGCGAAAACCTCCCCCGTTCCCGACCATTGTCCGGCCTGGCCATCTTCAGATATCAGTGGAAACTAAAGCGTCGCACCTAGGTGCCAGGGCACGAACTCGTTGTCGCCATAGCCGAAATCCTCGCTCTTGGTCTTGCGGCCGGAAGCCGTCTCGACGATCAGTTCGAATATCTCGCGGCCCATGCCGGCGATTGTCTTTTCTCCGGAGGCGATGACGCCGCAGTTGACGTCCATGTCCTCTTCCATCTGATGGTACATGGTCGAGTTGGTGGCGACCTTGATCGACGGTGTCGGCCGGCAGCCGAAGCAGGAGCCGCGGCCGGTGGTGAAGACGATGATGTTGGCGCCGC
Source organism: Mesorhizobium sp. M1409 (assembly GCF_040317535.1). Taxonomy (NCBI): domain Bacteria; kingdom Pseudomonadati; phylum Pseudomonadota; class Alphaproteobacteria; order Hyphomicrobiales; family Phyllobacteriaceae; genus Mesorhizobium; species Mesorhizobium sp. M1409. Next base: position 82,504 of record NZ_JAMYKV010000021.1, on the reverse strand, counting down.
CCGCCACCTGGCCGGTCGCCGAGACTGGGTCGTAGCCGGGGGTGTCCATGAACACCAAGCCACTGCCGGTGACCTTTTCGGCATAGCCGAAGACGCCGTTGAGCGGTGTCTGGCCGCCCTTGGCGACCGCGCCGAGCGACTTCTCCAGGATGGTGGTGAGGCCGCCGCGCTTGTTGCCGGGCGAGGGGTTGTTGTCGATCGAGGCGCCGTGCTTGGCGACGTGATCTTCCCACCACTTCACGAAGCCATCGAGCTTCTGCGCGATCTCCGGCGTTGCCGCGCGGTAGGCGAGCAGATGTTCGGCGCCGTAGATCTCCGTCGTCTCGGAGAGGATGCCGATGCCGCCGACGCCGGCCAGGATGTCGACGGCAGCACCCAGCGCCGGATTGGCTGTAATGCCCGACATGCCGTCGGAGCCGCCGCATTGCAGGCCGACGACGATCTCGCTGACCGGGATCGGCTCACGCTTCAGCTGGCCGACTTCCTCGGCAATCTCGGCCAACACGCCCATCGCCTTTTCGACCGATTTGCGCGAACCGCCTGCGTCCTGGATGTTGAAATGGCGTTTGCCGGCAGCGACGCCCTTCTGGCCATAGAGGGTGAGCTGATTGACCTCGCAGCCGAGGCCGACCATCAGCACGCCGCCGAAATTCGGGTGGCGGGCATAACCGGCAAGCGTGCGGTGCAGCACCATCATGCCGTCGCCGGTGGCGCTCATGCCGCAGCCTTGGCCGTGAACGATGGGCACGAAGCCGTCAATGCCGGGATATTTCGGCAGCAGGGTTCGGTTGGCGGTATCGGCGATCGAATGGCAGACGGTGGCCGAGCAATTGACGCTGGCGACGATGCCGATGAAGTTGCGTGTGCCGGCGCGGCCATCGGCGCGGCGATACCCCATGAAGGTGCGGGCGCGGTCCGCTTCCGTCGCGTGCTCGGCCTCGCTCGGCGGCACGACCGGCAAGCGGCCGGATTCGAAAACCAGATTATGCGAATGAACGTGCTCGCCCGCTGCAATATCCTGTGTCGCGCGGCCGATCGCCTGCGCGTATTTGATCACGGCCTCGCCGGCGGCGATCGGCTTGATCGCCACCTTGTGGCCAGGTTCGATCAGAGCGGCGGCGACGGCGCCGCCCGGCAGCACGGTGCCGATCTCGATGCGGCCGTTGGCGACGGCGACATTGTCGGCGGGGGACAGGAGGATGCAGTTGGAGGCGTTCACGGGCGGTTTCCTGGGTGATCCTGGGATGCGCGGACGGATTGACACGCGCCTGTTTAGAGATAATGTCTTTTATCGTGAAAAAACAGTTTTGCGTCAATTGTTTTTTCGCTGGGGAGTTCCGCATGTCCTTGGGTGTTCCGGACAGCGATTTCGCTTTTCAGGGTCACGGGAACGTCATATCGCGCTTCAAACCGGCCGCCGCAAGCGACGGCGTGCAACGGGTCAAGGATGTCGAAGAGCAACAACGTCTACAAGGATGCCTACAACCGCTGCCTGCGGCTGCTCGACGAAACGCGCAGCTTGCCTTCGGAGCCGGAACTGGGCACCTTGCTTGGCGTCAGCCGTACCACGGTGCGGACGATCCTTGCGCGCATGGAAGAGACCGGGCTGATCGCCTGGAACAAGCGCGCCAAGACGGTGCTGCGCGAACCGCGTCCCGATGATTTCTTCCCCGAGGAAGAAACCGACACGCTGGCCGAGATCATCGAGCGATCGTTCATGCGCAGGCTGCTCGCCGGCGGCGCCGAGGCCGGCATGCAGATCAACGAACTTGAACTGGCGCGCGAGATCGGCGTCGGCACCACCAGCGTGCGCGAATTCCTGATCCGCTTCTCCCGCTTCGGCCTGATCGAGAAGCGCCGCAACAGCCATTGGGTACTTAAGGGGTTTACGCGCGCCTTCGCGCTGGAACTGACCGAAATCCGCGAGATGTTCGAACTGCGCTCGGCGGCGGCCTTCGCCGCTCTGCCGCAGGACAGCGCGGTCTGGAGCGATCTCGAGCGTCTGGAAGACGACCATCGCCGGCTGGCAAGCGAGATCGTCACCCGTTTCAACGAATTCTCCGAGCTTGACGAGCGCTTCCACCGGCTCATCCACCGCGCATCGCGCAACCGCTTCATTGTCGATTTCTACGACGTCATCGCCATGATCTTCCACTACCACTACCAGTGGAACAAGGCGCAGGAGCGCGAACGCAACGAAGTCGCGATCGGTGAGCATCTGGCCTATATCGAGGCGCTGAAATCGCGCGACCTCGGCAAGGTCGACGCCGCTTGCCGCAAGCATCTGAAGTCAGCGCGCCAGACCTTGCTGACTTCGATCCCGGAAAGCCGGTCTACACAAAAACCTTGATATGCCGCGTTGCCGCAGCAGCGATTTGGAGATTTTCCACCCGCCGGCCTCATGCTAGGAATGTTGCGTTGCTGCGAAGAGGCAGGGCTTTGGGCGTATCGAGGAGACGATGGAGCATGTCGGTCGCGCTTGTCGCGGCCTACCTGCTGTTGCTCCAGTCGACGCTTGGCGCATTCGCCTTCGGTGCCGGTACCAATGCATCGCAACTCGATGCTTTCGGCAACGTCATCTGTACCCGAGAGGGCGCAACCCAGCTTCCCGGCGGCAACCCGCCGCCGTCTCATCTGCCTGCATGCTGCGTGCTCGGCTGCGGTATGTTTTCGCCGGCCTTTGCGCCGCCGCCCGATGCCGGCCTGGCGCTGGGTGGCCTTTCCTTTGAAACGGTCGCCTTTGTCTTCCCGGCTGCCATCCATCTCGACTTCGCGCGTGAGCGTTCGCCGTCGAACCCGCGCGCGCCGCCGCTGACGGCGTGATCACGCTTTGCCCAACGGAACCTTTCGTGGGCGTACCCATCCAAAAATCATACTGTCCGCGACCGGCAACGGCGCGACCATCACTTCATGGAGCAACCATGTCCCACTTTTTCCGCATCGCCGCGCGTCCTGTGCTCGGCAGCATTTTACGCAGCGTCGAAGGGCGTCTCGGCATTGCCGTGCTGGCTTTTGCGCTGCTGTTCGTCGGCGTCCAGACCGTGTTCGCGCATGAGTTCAAGGTCGGCGATCTCGATATCGGCCACCCCTGGTCGCGCGCAACGCCGGCGGGCGCCAAGGTCGCCGGCGGCTATTTCTCCATCACCAACAATGGCAGCGCGCCGGACCGGCTGCTGTCGATTTCCTCCGATGTTTCTGAAAAGGCCGAGATGCATGAGATGGGCGTCAAGGACGGCGTGATGACCATGCGGCCGGTTGCCGGCGGGCTGGAAATTCCGGCCGGCGGCAAGGTGGCGTTGGCCCCTGGCGGCTATCACCTGATGTTCGTCGGCCTGAAGCGGCAACCCAAGCAGGGCGAAAAGTTTTCCGCCACGCTGACCTTCGAGAAGGCCGGCTCCGTCAGCGTCGATTTCGCCGTCGAAGGCATGGGTGGTGGCGCCATGGATGATCACGCCAATTGATCCGTTAGACAAATTTTGAAGATCTGAGGGACCATCATGAACAAGTATCTTTTGGCGGCCGCGGCATTTTTCGTGCTCGGGGCAAATGCCGCTTTCGCGCATATCCGCTAGAAACCCAGGAAGCGGCCGTCGGCTCGACCTACAAGGCTGTCCTGCGCGTGCCGCATGGTTGCGACGGCAAGGCGACGACCGCCGTACGCCGTACGTGTGCAGATCCCGGAAGGGGTGATAGCGGTGAAGCCGATGCCGAAGCCAGGCTGGACGCTGCGGACCAAGAAGGGCAAGTACGACAAATCCTACCAGCTCTACGGCCAGGCGGTGACCGACGGGGTCAAGGAAGTCGACTGGAGCGACGGCAGCCTGCCGGATGAATTCTATGACGAGTTCGTCTTTCGCGGGATGCTGACGGCGGACCTCCCGATTGGCCAGAAGCTTTACTTCCCGGTGGCGCAGGAATGCGACGGCGCCGCCGACCGCTGGATTGAGATCCCGGCGGCCGGCCAGGATGAAGACGCGCTCGAAAACCCGGCGCCCGGCATCAAACTGCTGCCCAAGAAATGATCTTTCGGTCGGCGCGCTCAGACCAGCGCGCCGCTATTCTCCCTGGCGGTGACATGAGCACGACGTCCTTCCCGCAAACGGCTTCCATGACCGGCAATCGCGCCGGCCGGCTTGTCGTCGGCCTGCTGGCCATGATCGTGTTTCTTGCCATCATGGCCATGCCAAATCAGGCCTTCGCCCATGCCGCGCTGATCAAGACCGATCCGGGCGACGGCGCGGTGCTGGAACAGGGGCCGGCGCAGTTCTCGCTGACCTTCAGCGAGCCGGTCTCGCCGCTGGTGCTGACCCTGGTGCGGCCCGACGGCACGCCGGTTCCGCTGACCGCCTTCCGTCTCAGCGACCAGACGGTCGAAATCGACAATCCACGGACACTCGCGCCCGGCACGCATGTGCTGAGTTGGCGCGTCATTTCCGCCGACGGCCATCCGGTTGGTGGTGCCCTGTTGTTTTCCGTTGGCGCGCCAAGTGCGCCGCCGGCGATGTCCGAAGCCGTCGACCGGCCGTTGCGGTCAGCGATCTGGGTCGGCAAGGTCTTTCTCTACATCGGCCTTTTCCTCGGCGTCGGCGGCGCCTTCGCCCTTGCCTGGCTGGCCCGAGGTGCCCGCGCCGGACAGCGCTTCGTTGCGGCCGCAATCCTGTGCGGGTTGGTCGCGGCGCCTTTGTCGCTCGGCTTGCAGGGGCTGGACGCGCTCGGGGCGCCGCTCTCGTATCTGGCGCAGCCGGTTATCTGGCGGACCGGGCTCGACACCAGTTTCGGCTGGACGGTGCTGGTCGCACTGATCGCGCTGGGGCTCGGCATGCTGTCGCTGGCCGGCCCCCGCGCCATCGCCAAACCATTCGCGCTGGCCGGCCTGGCCGGGGTGGGTGTCGCACTTGCCGCCAGCGGCCATGCCGGTGCCGCCGAGCCGCAATGGCTGACACGGCCAATGGTGTTCCTGCACGGCGTCGGCATCGCCTTCTGGGCCGGCGCGTTGGTCCCGCTCGGTCTGGCGCTGAAGGTGCAATCGGCGGAGGCCGCGCCATTCCTGCGGCGGTTTTCTCGCCTGATCCTGCCCGTGGTGGCCGTGTTTGCCGCTGCCGGCATCGTTCTTGCGGTCATCCAGATTCAGACACCGGCGGCGCTGGTCAACACCGCCTATGGACGGCTGCTGTTGATCAAGCTCGGGCTGCTGGTCTTCCTGTTCACGCTCGCCGCCGTCAACCGATGGAAACTCACAGCGTCGGCCGAGGCCGGAGCAACGGAAGTGCGACGCAGGCTCTCCCGCTCGATCGGCGTCGAACTGGTGATCGTGCTGGCGATCTTCGGCGTTGCCGCGGGCTGGCGCTTCACGCCGCCGCCACGAGCCCTGGCGATCGCCGCGGCGCAACCGGCCTCGGTCCACGTCCATGCACTGCAAGCGATGGCCGATCTCAGCATCACGCCCGGCCATGCCGGGCCGGTTACCGCCTCGATGATCATCATGACCGGCGATTTCGGACCGCTCGACGCCAAGGAGGTGACGTTGGTGCTGTCGAAGCCCGATTCCGGCATTGAGCCGCTGAAGCGTGCGGCGACCAAGCCTGGCGACGGCAGCTGGCGTGTCGACAACCTCGTCATCCCGGTTCCCGGCCGGTGGACGGTGCGCATCGACATCCTGGTCTCGGACTTCGAGATGGTGAAGATCGAGGCACCTGTCGACATCAGACCGTAATGCTGGACTGCCAGGTAGCTCGACACGGGCACGGCCGACAATCCGGGTAACACAATTCGGCGAGGCGGTTGACGCAGGCGTCAAGGCCCGTCAATCATCGCCCGCAAATCGCGGTCTCAACAAACGATCCGAAAGCAGGGAAGAAACGATGGAAAAAGCCGAAATCGGCCTGATCGGCCTTGGCACGATGGGCTCCAGCCTGGCGCTCAACATCGCCGAGCACGGGCATCGCATCGCCGTCTTCAACCGCACCAAAGCGCGCACTGACGCTTTCGTCGAAAATGCCGGCGCGCTCAGGGATATGGTCGTGCCTTGCTTCAGCCTGGAAGAGCTTGCCGCCGCCATCCGTCCTCCGCGTCCGATCATCATCATGGTGCTGGCCGGCAAGCCGGTCGACGAACAGATCGCCGCCTTGCGCGGCGTGCTGTCGGCCAACGACATCGTCATCGACGCCGGCAACGCTAATTTCCGCGACACGATGCGGCGCTTCTCCGAGCTTTCCGGCTCGGGTCTCACCTTCATCGGCATGGGCGTGTCCGGCGGCGAGGAGGGTGCGCGCCACGGACCGTCGATCATGGTCGGCGGCACGGAGGACTCCTGGAAGCGCGTCGAGAAGGTGCTGACCGCTATTTCCGCCAAGTTCAAGGACGAACCCTGCGCGGCGTGGCTCGGCACCGACGGCGCTGGCCATTTCGTCAAGACCATCCATAACGGCATCGAATATGCCGACATGCAGATGATCGCCGAAATCTATGGCATCCTGCGCGACGGCCTCGGTATGGGGCCGAAGGACATCGGTACGGTGTTTTCCAACTGGAACAAGGGCCGGCTCAACTCTTACCTGATCGAGATCACCGCCAAGGTGCTGGCCGCCGACGATCCGAAGACCGGCAAGCCGGTGGTAGACATCATCCTCGACCGCGCCGGCCAGAAGGGCACCGGCAAATGGTCGGTCATCGAAGCCCAGCAACTCGGCATTCCGGCGACGGCGATCGAGGCGGCGGTGGCCGCGCGCGTTCTGTCGTCGATCAAGGACGAGCGGCTGGCGGCGGAAAAGGCCTATGGCAACGCCGGCGTGACAAAGATTTCCGGTGACAAAGACACCTTTCTGAAAGATTTGGAGTTGGCGCTGTTCGCCGGCAAGATCGCCGCCTACGCCCAAGGTTTTGCGGTGATGAGCGGCGCCTCCAAGGAGTTCAACTGGAACCTGCCGATGCCGACCATCGCCCGGATCTGGCGCGCCGGCTGCATCATCCGCTCGCAGATGCTCGACACCATGGCGGAAGCCTTCAGCAAGGGCGGCGCCTCGACCAATCTTCTGATGGCGCCGGCCTTTATCTCGTTGATGCAGGAGGCACACCCGTCGCTGCGGCGCATCGTGGCAAGGGCATCGGAAGCCGGGTCGCCGGTGCCGGCGCTGTCTTCGGCGCTCGCCTATTTCGACAGCTACCGCCAAGGCCGCGGCACCTCGAACCTGATCCAGGCGCAGCGCGACTTCTTCGGCGCGCATGGTTTTGAACGCATCGACGATGCGGGCGCGTTCCACGGGCCGTGGGGCAGCGGAGCGGCTGGCTAGCAAGGCCGGTTCAATAAGCCATCTAGACGAGCACTGGCGGGCTGAACGCCTGGACGTCGCCGGCGACGACAAGGCTCTGCAAAGAGCCTGGTGCGGCGCCGCCAATCAAGCCGAGCACCGAGCGGGCAAGCTCGGAGCCAGCCAGCCGGAAATTCTCGTTGACGACCAGCAACTCCCTTCGGAACAGGTGCAGCAGGTCCGACGACTGCTTCGATACGACATCGACATCGCGGCCGAGCTTGAGACCGGCATCCTCGATGCCGGCGACGATGGCCAGCGTCGCCGCGGCGGCGCTGCTGACGAAGCCGTCCGGCCTGACATCACGGCGCATCACCTGAGCCGTCCTCATCCTGATCTGCTCGATCGTATGATCGATGGAAACGGTGTTGAACGGGATTTCGCTCGCGCCGACCTCGCTCAGCGCATCGGCAAAACCGTTCAGCGTATGGCTGTAGTAGGTCAGCCCGGGCGGCGGCGACAGAAGTGCCAGCCTGCGTCGGCCCATGCTCGCCAACCGGCGCACGGCTGCACTCGCGAACGCATGGTTGTCGAAGTCATGGTAGGGGTGGACAAGGCCCATGTCGGTGCGGCCATGCGTAGCAAAGGGCATGCCGTGCTCCAGCATATAGCGGGCGCGCGGATCGTTGGGCTGGGTGCGTGAGATGATGACGCCGTCGGCCGAGCCGGTCTCGACCAGATAGCGGATCGGCTCCATCGGATCCTGCGACCGGGAATAGGGCGTGACGATCAGGTGATAGGGCGTTTCGGCGAGCACTTCCGAAACGCCGTAGATGATGTCGGAGACGAAGCTCATGATCTCGCGATCGGTATTGAGCACGAGGCTGATGACATTGGTCCTGCCGGTGCGCAGGCGCACGCCGGCGCGGTTCGGCCGGTAGCCGATCTGCTTGGCGACGAGCTGGACACGGCGCCTGGTTTCGGCGCCGATTTCCGGGGCATCCTTCAGGGCACGCGAAACCGTGGTGACGCCGAGGCCAGTCATGAAGGCAAGCGTCTTCAGCGTCGGTCGCCCCTGCGCCGACGCTTCCTCGTTCTTTTCCGTACGCCGTCTGTCCATTCGTCCCGCCCGTCAGGCGCATAGCAGCCGCAGGCCGGGTCGGCAATCGCCGCCATTGCCATACCGATATGCGTTCCAGCCCGACGAAGCCTCAATATACTGAAACGTTACAGATTGCCAATGTCGAGATGCCGGCCGCTCGTGGCGAGGTGGACGGGTCTTTTGCGAAACCCATTGGGATTCAATAAGAAATCGCCCTTGCCATCGCCTTTTGTCGGCTTTCACGCGCCATTTCGGTGTTTTGCACTGCAGCGACGATGTTGCAGTGCACATAAGGGCGGCTGTTCATACGAATTTGTTCGCAGCTCGAAAAAATCTCGAACGCGCTTCGTTCATGGGGTTGCGCAGTCCGCGCAATTCCCGTATCGAAAATCTGTAACGTTTCAGATTCTGGGAGGAACCGAAATGCGCTATAAACTTTTGACCGCTGCGCTGGCCGCGACAGCCGCACTGCAGTTCGCCGGTCCGGCGGCCGCGACGGACCTGGAAGTCACCCATTGGTGGACGTCAGGCGGTGAGGCAGCAGCGGTTGCCGAGTTCGCGAAGGCTTTCGACGCTACCGGCAATCACTGGGTCGACGGCGCCATCGCCGGCTCCGGCGGCACGGCGCGGCCGATCATGATCAGCCGCATCACCGGCGGCGATCCGATGGGGGCCACCCAGTTCAATCATGGCCGGCAGGCGGAAGAGTTGGTGCAGGCCGGCCTGATGCGCGACCTCACCGATGTCGCCACCAAGGGCAAGTGGACGGAAGTCGTGCGGCCGAAAAGCCTGCTCGACAGCTGCACCATCGACGGCAAGATTTATTGCGTGCCGGTCAACATCCACTCCTGGCAGTGGCTGTGGCTATCGAACGAGGCCTTCGAGAAGGCCGGTGTGCCATTGCCGAAGGACTGGAATGAATTCGTCGCGGCAGCACCCGCGCTGGAAAAGGCCGGCATCATCCCGCTCGCCGTCGGCGGACAGGCCTGGCAGTCCTCCGGCGCCTTCGACGTGCTCCTGGCAGCGGTCGGTGGCACGGACACCTTCCTCAAGGTCTACAAGGACAAGGACGCGACATTTGCCGCCGGGCCCGAAGTAGCCAAGGTCTTCAAGGCTGCGGACGACGCCCGCAAGATGGCGAAGAACACCAATGTGCAGGACTGGAACCAGGCGACTAACCTCGTCATCACCGGCAAGGCCGGCGGCCAGATCATGGGCGACTGGGCACAAGGTGAGTTCCAGGTTGCCGGCAAGACCGCAGGCAAGGACTATACGTGCCTGCCAGGCTTGGGGCTGAATGAAGTCATCGCCACAGGCGGCGACGCGTTCTACTTCCCGCTGCTGAAGGATGCCGACAAGTCCAAGGCGCAGGAGGTGCTGGCCGAAACGCTGCTCGATCCCAAGACGCAGGTTGCCTTCAATCTCAAGAAGGGTTCGCTGCCGGTGCGCGGCGATGTCGATCTCAATGCGGCGAACGACTGCATGAAGAAAGGCCTCGCAATCCTCGCCAAGGGCGCCGTCATCCCATGGACGGACCAGCTGCTTTCACAAGACACCCAGAAGCAGAAGGAAGATCTCTTCGCCGAATTTTTCGCCAAGCCGGACCTGACCGTGGAAGAGGCGCAGAAACGCTTCGCCGCCCTCATCGCTTCGGCGGACTGACGTTGGAGTCTACTCACCTCGCTCCCGGCCCCGCCGGGCCGGGAGCGGACCGTCCTTACCCAGCCGGCTGACGAGATGAGCAAAAGCGAACGCCCCAACCCGCTGTTCCGCAACCTTAATGCGAAGATCGCCTCGATCCCGATGATCCTAACCGCGATGGTGGTTTTCGTCGGCGGCACCGTTTGGACGGTGCTCTACTCCTTCACCAATTCGAAGCTCTTGCCGCGGCTGCATTTCGTCGGGCTTGACCAATATTACCGGCTGTGGGCGACGCCGCGCTGGCTGATCTCGATCGAGAATCTGTTGATCTACGGCGCGATCTCACTGGTGTTCTCGCTAGTAATCGGCTTCCTCCTTGCCGCGCTTCTCGACCAGAAGATACGCTTCGAGGACACGTTCCGGACCATCTTCCTCTATCCCTTCGCGCTCTCGTTCATCGTCACCGGCCTTGTCTGGCAGTGGCTGCTCAACCCCGACTTCGGCATCCAGCATGTGGTGCGGGGGCTTGGCTGGGAGAGCTTCAGCTTCGACCCGCTCTACAATTCCAGCATCGTCATCTACGGCATATCGATCGCGGCACTGTGGCAAGGCACCGGGCTCATCATGTGCCTGATGCTGGCCGGACTGCGTGGCATCGACGAGGACATCTGGAAAGCCGCGCGGGTGGATGGGATACCGATGTGGAAAACCTATCTGTTCATCGTCATCCCGATGATGCGGCCGGTCTTCATCACCACGCTCGTCATCATCGCCTCCGGCATCGTGAAGGTCTATGACCTCGTCGTGGCCCAGACCAGCGGCGGCCCGGGCATCGCCTCCGAAGTGCCCGCCAAGTACGTGTATGACTATATGTTCTTCGCCCAGAACCTCGGCCAGGGTTTTGCCGCCTCGACCATGATGTTGCTTTCGGTGGTGATCGTCATCGTGCCTTGGGCCTATCTCGAATTTGGGCGGCGCAAATGAACATGGCAAACACCACCGCCGCTGAAACAAGCGTTGCCGCCGGCGCGCGCCAGGACACTATCGGCCCCTACGGCCCGAAGCCCCGCCGCATGATTTCGCGCCGTAACATCTTCCTCTACGGCACTTTGTTTGTCATGGCGGCCTACTACCTGTTGCCGCTCTATGTGATGGTCGTCACCTCGCTCAAGGGCATGCCGGAGATCCGGCTCGGCAACATCTTTTCGCCGCCACTCGAGATCACCTTCGAGCCCTGGGTCAAGGCGTGGGCGACCGCCTGCACCGGCCTCAACTGCGACGGGCTTTCGCGCGGCTTCTGGAATTCGGTGCGCATCACCGTGCCGTCGGTGCTGCTGTCGATCGCCATCGCCTCGGTGAACGGTTACGCGCTGGCCAACTGGCGCTTCAAGGGCGCTGACACGTTTTTCGTCATCCTGATCGTCGGCGCCTTCATTCCTTACCAGGTGATGATCTATCCGATCGTCATCATCCTGCGCGAGATCGGCCTTTATGGGAGTCTCAGCGGGCTGGTGATCGTCCATTCCATTTTCGGCATGCCGATCCTGACGCTGCTATTCCGCAATTATTTTGCCTCGATGCCGGAAGAGCTGTTCAGGGCGGCGCGCGTCGACGGCGCAGGCTTCTGGGGCATCTTCCTGCGGATCATGCTGCCGATGTCGCTGCCGATCTTCGTCGTGGCCATCATCCTGCAGGTGACCGGCATCTGGAACGACTTCCTGTTTGGCGTCGTCTACACCCGCCCCGATACCTATCCGATGACGGTGCAGCTCAACAACATCGTCAACTCGGTGCAAGGCGTGAAGGAGTACAATGTCAACATGGCCGCCACCATTCTTACCGGGCTTGTGCCTCTCGTCGTCTACTTCATTTCCGGCAAGCTTTTCGTGCGGGGCATCGCCGCCGGCGCGGTGAAGGGATGACGGCGATGACAGCCAACGGCACCAGCGTTTCTATCCAGGACCTGTCGCTCAATTTCGGTGTGGTGACCGTCTTGGAGACGCTCAATCTCGATGTTGCCGAGGGCGAGTTCATCGTGCTGCTCGGGCCGTCCGGCTGCGGCAAGTCGACCTTGCTCAACTGCATTGCCGGCCTGCTCGACGTTTCCGAAGGGCGCATCTTCATCAAGGGCAAGAACGTCACCTGGGAGGAGCCCAAGGACCGCGGCATCGGCATGGTCTTCCAGTCCTATGCGCTCTACCCGCAGATGACAGTGGAGAAGAACCTGTCCTTCGGCCTGCGTGTCGCCGGCACGCCGAAAGACGAGATCGCCAAGCGCATTGCACGGGCGGCCGAAATCCTGCAGATCGAGCCGCTGCTGCAGCGCAAGCCGGCGGCGCTCTCCGGCGGCCAGCGCCAGCGCGTGGCGATCGGACGGGCGCTGGTGCGCGATGTCGATGTTTTCCTGTTCGACGAGCCGCTGTCCAATCTCGATGCCAAGCTGCGCGCCGAGCTGCGCGTCGAGATCAAGCTGCTGCATCGCAAGTTGCAGAACACCATGATCTACGTCACCCACGACCAGATCGAGGCGATGACGCTGGCCGATCGTATCGCGGTGATGAAGGGCGGTGTCATCCAGCAGCTCGATGCGCCGCAGACCATCTACAACAGGCCGGTCAACCGCTTCGTCGCCGGCTTCCTCGGCTCGCCCGCGATGAATTTCATCGACGGCCGCCTTGAAAACGCTGACGGCGGTTGGCGGTTCGTGGCCGACTCACTCGAGATTCCACTTGGCACTTATGACTTTGCCGGTCCTCCAACCGTCGGCCCCGCCGTATTCGGTATCAGGCCCGAGCATGTCAGCCTGAACAGCGGCACGGGCTGGCCGTTCTCGACCGCCGCCAATGTCGAGGTGGTCGAACCGATGGGCTCCGACACGCTGGTCTGGCTGAAGCTTGCCCATCAGAATTTCAGCGTCCGGGTGACCTCGGAACGCACGCCTAACAACGATGAGGCGGTGACGGTCGGCTTCGATCCGATGCGCGCTTCGCTTTTCGACGCCGCAACCGGCAACCGCATCTAGCTCTCGACAACCATCCTTCTAGCGACAATCCCAAGCAAAACGGACAGAGACGATGAACTGGTCATTCCAACTTTACAGCGCCCGCAATTTCCAGCCCTGGGAAGGCGTGCTCGCCACGCTCGGCAAGCTCGGCTACACCCAAGTCGAAGGTTTTGGTGGCGTCTATGATGATCCCAAGGCCTTTCGCGCTGAGCTCGACAAGAACGGGCTCGCCATGCCGACGGGACATTTCTCGATCGACGCGCTCGAGAACGATTTCGACGGCGTGCGCAGAACCGCCGACGCACTCGGCATCACGCTGCTCATCTGTCCTTTCCTGATGCCCGACCAGCGGCCATCCGATGCGGCCGGCTGGCGCGGCTTCGGCGAGCGGCTGGCCAAGGTCGGCGACGCTGCGAAGAGGGCCGGCTACGGCTTTGCCTGGCACAACCATGATTTCGAGTTCAAGAAGCTCGCCGACGGCTCAGTGCCGCAGGATCACATCCTGTCCTCCGCGCCTGATATCGGCTGGGAGATTGACGTCGCCTGGGTGGTGCGCGGCGGCGATGATCCGCTGCCCTGGATCGAGAAGCACGGCAAGCGCATCAGCGCCGTCCATGTCAAGGACATGGCCAAGCCGGGCGAGGGGCTGGATGAGGATGGCTGGTCGGATGTCGGCCATGGCACCATCGACTGGGCCGGCCTGATAAAGGTGCTGCGCGCCAAGAGTGCTGCCCAATACTACGTCATGGAACAGGACAACCCCAACGACATCGAGCGCTTCGCCCGCCGCTCCATCGCAGCCGTCAAGACCTATTAGGAGCAATCAGCATGGCAAAGAAACTTGGGATCGGCGTCATCGGCTGCGGTAACATCTCGAAGGCATATTTTTCACTGGCGCCGCTGTTTCGCGGCATCGAGATGCGTGCATGCGCCGACATCAACATGGAGGCTGCCAAGGCGCGGGCGAAGGAGTTCAAGCTGCGCGCCGAGACCGTCGACGGGCTGCTGAAGGCCGACGACATCGACATCATCGTCAACCTGACCATTCCGGCGGTGCACTACGAGGTGTCGAAGCAGATTCTCGACGCCGGCAAGCACGTCTATTCGGAAAAGCCTTTCGTGCTGTCGGTCAAGGAAGGGCTCGACCTGAAGAAACGCGCCGAGGTGAAAGGCCTGCGCATCGGCTCGGCTCCCGACACGTTCCTGGGCGGTGCGCATCAGCTGGTCCGCGACCTGATCGATACCGGCAAGCTGGGCAAGATCACGAGCGGCACCTGCCACGTCATGGGCCATGGCATGGAGCACTGGCACCCCAATCCCGACTTTTTCTTCCAGCCAGGCGCGGGTCCGGTGCTCGACATCGGACCGTATTACATCACCAATCTGATCCAGCTGATCGGACCGGTAAAACAGGTTGCTGCCTTCGCGACGACGCCGGCCAAGGAACGCACGATCAGTTCAAAGCCGCGCGCTGGCGAAAAGATTCCGGTCAATACGCCGACGACCATCCACGGCCTGCTGGAGTTCGAGAACGGTGCCGTGGTGACGCTCAACACCAGCTGGGACGTCTGGGCCCACGGCCATGCGCCGATGGAGCTCTATGGTGAGGCGGGTACGGTGTTCGTGCCTGATCCGAATTTCTTCGGGGGCGACGTGCGCTTCACGGACTCGGCCAAGCCGGTCAAGAAGCTGCCGAAATGGCGGCATCCGTTCGGTGTTCCCAATGAAATGCATTCGCAAGGGATGATGGCCAATTACCGCACATCAGGCCTCGCCGACATGGCGGTGGCGATCGCGGAAGGCCGGCCGCATCGCTGCTCGATGGAACTGGCACTGCATGCCGTCGACGTCATGACCGGCCTGCTGCGTTCCGGCGAGACCGGCAAATTCGTCGCCATGCAGACGACATGCCAGCGGCCGGCGGCACTTGGCGTCAAGCAAGCCAAGGAGCTTCTGGCGAAGAAGAAATAGGCAGCATACCTCGACCCTCTCCCCGTTGCGACGGGGAGAGGGTAAGGGTGGGGGGCACAGCCGACTCGCCGCGATGCCGCGATGCCTGGCTCGCTTCCATTGAGGATTTCCCCATGCCCTACACGCCCGCCGAAAACCGCTATGAAAAAATGATCTACAATCGCTGTGGCCGTTCCGGCCTGAAGCTGCCGGCGATCTCGCTGGGGCTATGGCACAATTTCGGCAATGACACGCCGCACCGGACGAAGCAGGCGATCGCGCGCAAGGCCTTCGACCTCGGCATCACGCATTTCGACCTGGCTAACAATTACGGCCCGCCGCCCGGCTCGGCCGAGACCGCTTTCGGCGAGATACTGCGCACCGACTTCGCCGCTTACCGCGACGAGCTGATCATCTCGACCAAGGCCGGCTACGAGATGTGGGCCGGCCCTTACGGCGAATGGGGCGGGCGCAAATATGTGCTGGCCAGCCTCGACCAGAGCCTGAAGCGGATGGGGCTCGATTATGTCGACATCTTCTATTCGCATCGCTTCGACCCCGATACGCCGCTGGAAGAAACGATGGGCGCGCTCGACCATGCCGTGCGCTCGGGCAAGGCGCTCTATGCCGGTGTCTCGTCCTACAATTCGCAGCGCACGCGCGAGGCCGCCGATATCTTGAAGCAGCTTGGCACGCCTTGCGTCATCCACCAGCCGAGCTATTCGATGCTGAATCGCTGGGTGGAGGAAGACGGCCTGCTCGACACGCTCGAAGGGCTCGGCGTTGGCTCCATCGTGTTCTCGCCGCTGGCGCAAGGCATGCTGACCGACAAGTATCTCGGCGGCATCCCCGACGGCAGCCGCGCTTCCCAGGGCAAGTCGCTGAAGACTGCCTTCATCAACGACAAGACCATCGCCAATATCAAAGCGCTCGACGCCATCGCCGGCAAGCGCGGGCAGACGCTGGCGCAGATGGCGCTGGCCTGGGTGTTGCGCAAGGGCAAAGTGACATCGGCGCTGATCGGCGCCAGCCGGCCGGAGCAGGTTGAGGACTGTGTCGGCGCACTTAAGGTGCTCGACTTCAGCGATGCCGAACTCGCCGAGATCGATACCTATGCGCGCGAGTCCGACATCAATCTGTGGGCGGCTTCGGCCGAGCGCAAAGGTCCGCCGAGGAAATAGGCCCGCTCGATAAGCCGGCAAAACAAAAACGGCGGGAACTCCCGCCGTTTTTCATGTGAAGGCGAGGTAGCCGTTTTCAGGGCGTCTTCGGCTTCTGAGCCGTGCCCAGTCCCGCCTTAGGTTTTGCAGGCGCCGGAGCGGAAGTTTTCATCTTCGCCTCGATCCAGCCGGTGTAATTGGCCAGCCGGGTGTAGATGCCATAAGCGTCCTTGTGGCCGCAGGCCGCACTGCCGTCCGCCGGGCCTTCGCCCCAGCTGACGACGCCGACCTGGACCGGGCCGCCGGTGCCGGTCATGAACAGGGGGCCGCCGCTGTCGCCGTTGCAGGCATCGCGCACGCCGCTGGTGGTGCCGGCGCAGATCATGTTGCCGGTCAGCGGATCGGCCATGTCGGCGGCAATCGCATTGGCGGCCGCGTCGATGCCTTTTTCCGAATAGCGCATACGGCGGGACAAATCGCCAAGTGCTGCCTTCAGGTCATGCGCATAGATGGCCTTGATGCCGCTGTTGCAGGCAGTGTTCGGCTCCAGGTCGAGGTCGGCAACCATCAGCGTCGTCGGGAAGGTGCCATCCTGCATCTTGCCCCAACCGGTGACCGTCGTCTTGCCGGTATCGGGCGTTGAGTCATGGGTGACCTTGATGGTCGGCGCATCGGCCGGTTCGGCAAGCCGGAGCAGGCCGAGGTCGTTGTCGAGGGTCTGCTCGCTGTAGCCTTCGTTGACGATAACCTCCACCACCTTGTGGCGTTTACCCTCGCTGAGGTCGGTGGCGCCGGTCAGCACGGTGACGCTGCCGGGCGAAATCGGCCGGCCCTCGTCGTTGAGACAGTGTGCCGCCGTCAGCACCCATTGCGGTGCGATCAGGCTGCCGCCGCAGAATTGGGCATTGGCCTGCGAGGCCGGGTTCTCGTCCAGCCTGTCGGTGGTGAGCAGCGCCACCTGGAACGGATAGGCGCCCTTTTCGGCCTGGTTGCCGCCATAGACGCGGTCGGCGCCGTCGGGGTTCTCCGTGGCGGCCTTCGCTCTTGCATCGGTCACCCGCTTCATCGGCGAAACCGCCGCTTCGGGCTTGGCGGCAGCTTCGTCCGCATGGGTGGAGTTGGCGGCCGCAAGCGCGGCAGCGATGCCGAGCAACGACGCGGCGACGATCGGCTTGAACCGATGGATGATATGCACCTGAAATCCTCCTGAGAAACGTTCCCGAACGAGCCAGCCCCGGTGCGTGGTCAACGAAACAGTCCCGGCAAGCAGGCGTTGCTTCGCGGATCGCGTTCCCGCGCGGAACCCAATCAAAACCCTATAGCCCCCCACGGGCTACGTGAAAGCGATTTGTCATTCCAATGTTGTATTAATTTAGGCAATATATGTGTGCGGGTGTCTTTGGCGGGGCCTTCGATAGACCGTATGGGGTGATGAGCAGGTTCAGGCGCCGGTAACCAAACTCATTTTTCGGCTTCACCACGATCTCGACAATATTTCTATATCTTGATCCAGTCCTTGCTGACTTTTGGGAGAGTCTCACCATGATAAAACTGACAAACGCACTTATTGCGTCCGCATTGCTTTCCACTGCAATGTGGGCGGTCCCGGTTTTCGCCGCCGACCCTGGCTCCGCCAGTCCCGGCAATGGCGAAAGCATGCGGGACGTGACTGCAGGCGACTACAAGCCAGGGCGGGCAAAGCCAATCGCGCCGCCGAAGCTAACCGACGAAGACAGCCGCGCCGCGCCGCTTGCCGACGAGGCAACGGCTGTCAAATCCTACGGCATCGTCGGACGGTCCGCCGATGGCAAGGAAATCAAGATCGAGCCCAGCGAAGCGCTGCGGGACCTTATCATCAAGGAACTGAATGCTCCGGCCAATGGAAAAGACGGGGCTGAGCGGAAGACCGAGGATCCGGACCTCGGCGAAGGCGAAGCCGGCCGCCAGGTTTTCGGCGCCGACGATCGCGAGCAGGTCAAGAACACCAAGACCTATCCGTTCTCTGCAATAGGCTATCTCGAAGCCAAGTCGGCGAAGACGGGCAGCTTTGGCAGCTGTTCGGCAACGCTGATCGGTCCGCGCACGGTGCTCACCGCGGCGCACTGCCTCTACAGCCATGAGGACAAGGACTGGCTCTCCGACTATCTGTTCGTGCCGGGTCTCAATGGCAGCACCGCCGATGACGCACCGTTCGGCGCCTTCACCTTTGAAAGCGCCTATGTGCTGCAAGGCTTCATCGACAACTACCAGGGCTATTATGGTTCGGTCCTCCTGTGGGATCTCGGCATCGTCACGCTGAAGCAGGACGTCGGCACCAACCTCGGCTGGTTGGGCTACGCCAACTATGACGATCTCGGCGACTTCACCGCCAACCTCGTCGGCTATCCCGGTGACAAGCCGATGGGCACGATGTGGAAGGCAAACTGCGAAGTGCACGCCGAGAACATCGCCCCGGAATATTTCCAGTATGACTGCGATACGTTCCCGGGATCGAGCGGCAGCTCGGTCTATGCCTATGACAACAACTCCAAGCAGCGCATCATCACCGGCGTCAACGTGGCGGAAAGCCCCGACGCGAACACCGCCGTGCGCTTGAACGCTGCCAACGTCCAGTGGATCAACAGCCTGTATAAATAATCGCTGCGTATTCGCGGCGAAGACGAAGGCGGCGGGCAATCCCGCCGCCTTTTTCGTACCGATGCTTGCAGTGCTGCTTCTCTTGCACGAGGCCGACTCGCCGACTACGCTTGAACGGCCAAGGGGTTGGGCATCCAAAGGGGTTTTGGGATGGCGCGGGCAGGGGCAATGTTCGGGATCGCGGCCGCATCGATGCTGGCCGCGCTGATGTTTTCGCCGGCCTTCGCCGATACGGCCGCCGCACCCACTGATGGTGCCTGGGCGGAACGGGTGCAGATCCTCTACCGGGCAGACACCCGCTCGGTGCTGCGCAGGACGGTCCGGGTGTGGGACTTCCATCCGGAAAAGGGCCTCGACTTCGTGTGGGAGCCGGCGGCGGGCCAGGCGCCTGACCGGACGATTGGCGAAGACGGCACCATCAACGGCAAGGGCAGGCTGGCGTGGCGGGTGCGCGGCTCGGCAAGCTATGATCCCAAAACCATCTATTCCAGCTATTTCGGTGACATCAGGGAAGGCCGCCCCGACGGGCAAGGCCGGCTCGAGCTGCGTTCGGGCGAGGTTTTCGACGGGCATTGGCTTGCCGGAGAACTCAGCGGAAAGGGCATCCATGTCGACGCCGACGGCAACCGCTACGAGGGTCGGTTCGTTGCCGGCGTGCCGAATGGCGAGGGGCGGCTGCTGTCAAAGACCGGGGAGATTTTTGCCGGCTCATTCGTCGACGGGTTGAAGAACGGCAAGGGCCGCACGCGGCTGGCCGGCGGCACGGTCTACACGTCGCAATGGGCGATGGGCGAGGAGGTCGGCGGCTCGCGCCCCGACGTGCTGGCCGATGCCAGGGTCGGTGGGCTCATCAAGGCACAGACCGGCGGTGGTGACGCCGACAAGATCGAGATCGGCGTCGCGGTCGACCAGCGCATGACCCAGCAGTCCGACATGCAGTATCAGCATCTGGTGCGCGACGAAGACATCGCGATCTATCCGCAGTCCGATCAGTACAATGACAGCTGGAACGGCACCGGCCAGGTCGCCACCGGCAATGTCTATGAAGGCATGGACTGGGAGGACTCGCCGGCCTTTGCCGAAGTAGAGCTCAAGACGTCGGACCAGTCCAAGGTCAAGCTCGACAGCCTGGAGATGAAGGTCGCCGCCAGCGATGCCTATCGCAAGCCGATGCTGTCGATATCGGAGCATTTCGGCTGCGTCGGCTTCAGGCCGGATTTCTCGATCGTCAACAATGGCTGGGGCGACGCCAAGGACATGAAGATCTCGATCCAGTTCACCGCGGTCGATGATGAAGGCAATCCGACCGGTGATCCCAGCCGCAGGTTCACAAAGGACGTCGGCAGTTTCGGCGACGGCGTCGACGTGTCGGTCAAGAGCGTGCTCTCGGAAGCCGGCGTCGATACGGCCAGCCTGGAGACGGGGCGCTTTCCCTGTCCCTCGGTGGACGGTCTCAATGTCTGCCGCAGCCAGCTGACCAACAAGATCAAGTTCGGCGAGGTCGCCGATTATCTCGGCACCATGCAACAGGCGATGACGCTGAATGCGATCGGCAAGTTCGACTATTCCTGGTCGGATGACGAGGGTCATCTCTACCAGCAGAGCGAGCCGTTCCGCACCTCCATCACCATGGCGGTCCTGGAGACGCCGGAAGCGATGGCCGAATGCGGCGATGGCGGCGGCGGCACGCCGGAAGCGATGCGCTACCAGAACATCGAGTTCCCGATCGGCAAGCATGACTACACCATTGCCATGCCGGTGCGCGGCAACAAGAAGATCAGCGCCTACACGGCGCGGCTGAAGATGTGGTCGTCGATGTCGTCGATCCATAGTTTCAGCATCGCCGCGCACTTCGCCGACGGCAGCGTGCGCGAGAGCAAGCCGGTAACCTTCTTCTATTTCCGGCCGAAACAGTCGCTGTTCGAGACCAAGACCGAGCCGGCGGCATGCTATCTGCCGCGCGATATGGTCGGCTGCGGTTAGCTATTTGCGGCCCATCTCGAAATAGTTGGGCAGCGGGATGAGCCGGGTGAAGATCGTGCCCTGGGCGAAGACGCGCAGTTCCAGCAAAGAACCGGACGAGCGCTCGGCGCTCTGATCGAACAGGAAATTGCCGAGCGAATAGACCTCCGCCACATCGCCGCCGGCAAGCGGGACGATCGCCTCACTCGATACATGTGGGTGACCGCCGACGATGGCCGAGACACCGCGCAGGCGCATCTGGTCGGCAAGCATGTCTTCCCGCGCCGATGGTGCTGTCTTGTATTCGCGGCCCCAGTGGACGAAGGCGACCACTGGCCGCCCGGCATCCTCGTGCAGCAGCCGGTCGAGCAGGGCAGGGATGAGCAGGTCGGTGTTCTTCGAACCGTTGGTGTCGATGTCGGTCAGGCCGACAAGGTCGAGATCGGCAAGCGCCAGCGTCTCGCCCTGGCCGAAATGCGGGATGCCGGCGTCATCCAGGGCGCGCAGCGTCTCGGCGTAGCCTGACGGGCCGAGATCATAGGCGTGATTGTTGGCGAGGCCGACGCCGGCGACATGCAGCCTCTTCAGCATGTCGACCCCTAGATCCTCCGGCATCGCCAGCGTCATGTCGTCGATCGCTTCCGGCACGTTGGGCAGGATGACGCCTTCGAGGTTGATGATCAGCGGCCGCGATCCGGTCAGGGCCAGAACGCTGCCGACGATCCGGTCGGCAACGCCGTCACGAACAAGGATCTTCTTCATGGCGCGGCCGAAATTCACGTCGCCGGCGAGGTAATAGATCCTGTCCTTTGGCCGTGCCGGGTTGTTGAAGCCGGGGCCGAAGGCGCCGAACAGCGCAACGACATAGCTGGTGGTCCGCTCGACATAGTCCGACGTGTGTTCCTGCGAGTTTTCGTTGGCGACGACCAGCGGTTGGGCGCCGAACAGCTCGCGCTGCAGCCTCGTCTGAATATAGAGCGCGCCGACGGAATCGGCATGATCGGGCTGGTGAAGTGCTGCTATGCCGTCGAGCGACCCGGCGGCCAGCATGTTCAGCGACTGCTGGTCGAATCGTAGCGCGTCGTGCTGCGGCAGATAGTGCGAGAAGTCGGTGGATTCGACGATCAGCGTGTCCTGGTCGACGATCGGCTTCAGCGCCTCGGCCAGCCGGTCCCAGTCGCCGCGGCGTGCCTTCACCGACATTGCCACGGGCACGATTCTCGCCTCCGGGAAATAGTGATGCAGGAACGGCAGCATGGCGCGCACGCCATGCTCCTTGTCGAACAGGCACGACTCCTCGACCATATCGCCGTTCGTCTCGAGACGGCGTACGGCATCGGTGTCGGCCGCGATCGGGCCAAGCACGGTGTCGAAGCCGCGCAGCGTGGTGGCGTAGAGCTTGTGCGTCTTGTGAAAATGGTCCGGCGACAGGATGATGATCCGTTTGTAGCGGAAACCGGACGCCGCCCGGAACCCCAGCGCCACCAGGTCGGCCGCCAGCAGATGATGTGGCACGGTGATGCCGGTCAGCCGCTGGTTGGATGGTGGGACATCGGCAACGTTGGCGATGGCATCCTTGAACAAAGTGGCGTCGTCGTAGAAGGGCGGGAAGTTGTCGGTGCCGGGCGGGCAGACTATGGGGGCGGCGAAGGTGGGGAGGGGCAGGAGAGTGATGGCGAAGATCAGCAGGATGCTGGTCTGCGCCCAGGCACCCCCCTCTGTCCTACCGGACATCTCCCCCGCAAGGGGGGAGATTGGCAGCTTCTGCCTCGCGAGTTTTCTTGCAGCCCTGCAGATGAGCGTAAGCAGCCATGACAGCCGATCTCCCCCCTTGCGGGGGAGATGTCCGGCAGGACAGAGGGGGGTGCCTGGGCGCGAACCTCGCTTCCTCATGGCTCGGCGAGCACGATGTTTTCCACGCCGCCGACATAGTAGAACGGCTTCTGCTTCGACGACGTCAGCCGCACCACTTCGCGCGAAATATAGTCGGCAAGGCCGAACAGTGTCACGCCGCCGTCCGACGTCCTGGCTTTGCCGCGCAGGCCTTCGAGGATCGAATAGGTGAAGACGCCGTGGCCGAGTTCGGGCAGTTCGGCGGCGGTGTTGTTGGCGGCGGTGGCCGAGAACACGACGATGCGCGCGTCCTGCGCGTCCTTTTCCAGGCGCGGGTTGAAGGCATTGGCGGCATGGCAGGTGTCGAGCAGCATGAAGCGCATGCCCTTGGCACGCTCGACCGATTTCTGGATGTCCGACCAGTCGACAAGCGAAGAGCGTTTCCAGCGTTCGGCATCCTGTTTGCGGCCGTCGGTCGGGATGAAATAATAGTCCTCGTCGATATTGATGCCGTGGCCCGCGACGAAGATGATGGTGGTGTCGCGCTCGACCGGCCTGTCGAGGAAATCGGCGAGCTGGTCGTCGATCGTGTCGGAGTCGGGCTCCAAGATTGTGTCGGCGCTGGCGACGGCGTAGGTTTGCTTGGCCTTGTCGGGGCTCTCGTCGAGCGCTTCGCGGTTGACCAGCACCAGCGTCTCCATCGACGAGAACAGCGGTGCCGATTTCTGCGAGATCACCTTAAGGAACTCGGTGGCGTCATCGACGGGGTAGCGAAGGTCGCAGGCGCGGCCCGAACAGGCGTCGGTCAGGAACGGATATTTGTCGACGCCAATGACCGCGACATAGAGCTTGCCCTTGGCCTCGGCCTTCTCGGTCTTTCTCGCCAGCGCCGTCACGCTGCGCTCGGTCAGATAACCATATTCGTTGGTGCCGGTGACGCGGATGGTGTTCTCGCCATTCTCGACCGGTATCTCCACTATGGTGCTGTCGCCGTCCACCGAGTGGGCCGTGACATCGCCGACATTGCGGCTGTTCGACAGGATCGAAAAGCCGGCGACATCCGTTCCGGCTTCCTTGGCGCCTGATATCTCGACGGCGACATAACCGTCGCGGACCTTGCTCTGGTCTTCGGCGACGCGGATGCCGAACTCCGGCGGCTTGCGCTGCAAAAGCTTCTGCAACTCGTTGTCGACGCCGGGCCGCATCTCCTCGACCGCCTGTTTGGCGCTGCGCAGGATGATTGCCCGGCGAACCATTTCCGGGCTCCAGAGATATTTCTTCAACTGGCCGGCGCGGATAAAGCGACCTTCATGGTCGCGGCCCTCGTTGACCTGCCAGCCGATCAGCTTGTCGCCGTCGTCGGAGGAATAATAGTAGCCCTGCGGCATCCAGACGATCCATTGCGAGCCGGCAAAGAACATCGACACGATCAGCTCGTGCGTCTTCAGGTTCCACAGTTTCAGCGTCTGGTCGGCACTGCCGGTGACCAGCAGGCCGGCCTCCTCCGAGGCGACCATGGCGTTGATCTCCCCGGCATGACCGGTGAATTCGCCCGACACTTTCGCGGTCGCGGTTCTGTATTCGATCAGCGTGCCATCATTGCCGCCGGTGATCAGGCCAAGGCCCTTGTCGATCAGTGTGTAGGCTGAATGGACAAAACCGTTGGTGGCATCGTTCTCGATGCCGCCTACCATTTTGCCGCCATTGGCGATCTCCAGCACGGCATTTTCCTGTGCGTCCTTGCCTCCAGGCGCGGCGTGCAGCGACCACTGGCCATCGGCCAGCGCGGCACGGGCGAACGAGCTCGGCTCGATCAGCGGTTGCGGGCCCTCGAAGAAACGCCCGGCGGTGGGCAGGTCCAAACTATTATCCAACACGCCTTGTTCTTCAGGGCAGGAGACGCGCTCGGGGCAAGGATTCGCGTTGCCCCAGGCGATGACCTCGTTCGCCGCATCGATACCGACGGCGGTCACGGGTTCGCCCGCGCCCTGCAGCAGCGCCTTGCGTTCGCCGGTCGCGGGGTCCCAGACCTCGATGGCGTTGCGCGTGCCGCCGGCGGTCGCCACCAGCGCGCCACCGGCACTGGCAGTGCTGGCATGGACCGTGCCATCATGGCCGGTGTAGTCGAGCGTCTTTTCGCCGGTGTCGGTGTTCCAGACGATGGAGCGGTGCATGTCGGCGCAGCGGTAGCCGCAGGAGGCGATGAGCCGCGCATCCTTGGCAAAGGTCAGCGAGCCGATGAGGAAGTCCTGCGTCGGCATGGCGCGTGCCAGTGTGCCGTCGGCCGCGCGCCAGAGCTGCACCTGCCCGTCCTTGCTGCCGGTGGCAAACAGGCTGCCGTCCTGCGACACGGCCAGTGCGATGACACTGATGTCCCGCAGCGGCTCGGCTTCGTCAGGCAAGGCGATCTCCTCCCCCTTCACGACGTCCCACAGCCGGATACCGTTGTCGGTGGTCGTCGCGGCCAGACGGGTGCCACCGGCGGCGAAGGCGAGCTTGTCGATGTGCCAGGAATCGGCGTCGAGCTTCTTGTCTAGTGTCCAGCCGATCGCGGATTTGTCGTCCAGCCGCCAGAGATAGACGACGCCGTCGGCGCCACCGGCAGCCAGTGTCTTGCCATCGGGAGAGAAGGCCAGATCGTAGGTCGCGTAATCGGCGGCCTTGAGCACAGCCCTGATCTTGCCGGTGGCAAAGTCGAACAGCCTGATGTCGCCATAGGGCGGCTTGTCGCCAAGACTGGCGCCGAAATAGCCGCCGGCGGCGATCGTCTTGCCGTCGGGCGAGATCGAGACCGCGAAGATCTTGCCGTCGCTGCCATTGCCGAGATAGCCGCGGATGGTGCGCAGCGTCGCCCCGCTCTGCCAGTCCCAGATGCGGATGGTCTTGTCGTTCGATGCCGAGACGATGTCTTCGCCATCGGGTGTGAAGGCGAGATCGGTGACCTGTGCACTATGGCCGCCAGTGTCCAGGTCGAGGTGGAAATCCAGTGCGTCCTCAGCACGGGCAACCGAAGTCCCGATCAATGCTCCGCCCAGAGCCAGCCAGCGGCAGGCGCGCATGATACGGAGACTGGATTTTCCCATTGCTATTTGGCTTCGGCCGCAGGCGGCGCATTGCGCACATAGGTCTCGATCGCCGAGGCGAAAGTGGGTGAACCCGCCTTGCGCTGCTTGTCTATGTAGCCGGCAAAATAACTCCAGAAGGACACGGCGTAGTCGTGGAAATAGGCATCGGTGACTTTGCGCGAACACAGGTCGCCATCGACGCAGAAGGACAGGCGATTGAGAAAATAGACGATCCGGTCGAAATTCTCGTTGAAATCGGCGAGCGGCATGTCGCCACCACCGGCGGTCATGGCCTCGATGCCGATCCGCTGCCGGAACACCTGCTCCTCGGTAGGCGAGGGATTGGCGCTGAGCAGATTGTCATATTTGGCGTTGAGGGCCGTCAGACGATCTTTCAGGGCGCGCTGCGCCTGCTGGTAGTCCTTGTTTTCCCAAAGTTCGACCAGCGACATGGTCTGCTCGACGCGCTTCTGCTCCTGGTTGGCCAGGAACTGATAGACCGAGAACATCAAGGTGAAGATGATGGCGAGACGCACCGCCATGCCCGACCAGGCATAGGCCAGCATGCGCCAGTCGCGGTCGGTGAAGGGGTTGCTCTCCTTCTTGATCTCATGGCTGCTCGGCCACGGGAAACCTTCTGTGGTTTCCGGCAGAGGCGGTTTCGCGGGCGGCGCCTTTGCGGGCGCTGCTGTTTGCCTGGTGTTGCCCGCCGGTTTCTTCATCCGCAGCTGTCCAGTTCGATGGTGGCGGAGGGATCCAGCACGATGCCTGGCGCCTCCAGCTTCGTTTTCAGGCATTCCAGCTGCAGGCGCGAAATCATGAACTGCAAGTCGGGCTCCACCGCTCCCTTGTTCGGTGAGGGCAAAGCTTCGACGACACCGCGCGAGGCGCAGTTGCTGAGATCGACGACAATGGCACCGGCGGCGCTTTTGGCGATCTGGTCATACTGATCGAGAAAACACGTCGCCAGCTCCGAATTGGTGACGATCTGCTTGACGCACAGGCCGCAGGCCTCGTCCGCCGAAGCATTGGCGATCAGCAACAGGCCGCCGGCAAAGCCGGCCACCGTTCCACGCCAGGAAAACACAGAGTTCTTCACAGTCGATCCTATCAGTTTCATCCGGCCGTCATGCGCCAAGGCCGCGGCCGGGAATGTTCTCCTATCGCGCCGATCGCGCAAGAGCCGGCGCAACAGAGGCGTGAGGCTTTGGCGCCGGTATCCGCTCAGGCGCGCGGCACCGTCTCCATCGGGAAGATCAACACCGCGCCCTTCGGCCCACTTTTGTCGGCAAGCCGCATCACCGAGCGGGTTGCCGTCGCCATGCCGAGATCGGTCAGCATGTCGGAGAAGCTGGCGGAGCCCACACCGCGTGTCGCCGAGGCAACGCCGTCCTGCGCCAGGAAACTCAGGTCCTGCTTCTCGCTCTCGGGCGGCGCCTCGGTCAGAACCGCGATCATCCTTTCCATGCCGAAGCTGGTGTCGGTGAAGGCCAGCAGCCCCTCCTCCAGCGTGGCCTGAGGGGCGAGGCGCTCGGCAACGATGTGGGTGATCGAATAGTCGCTGCCGACATAGAGCACGTTGATGTCTACCAGAAGGTCCGAACCGTTCTTGGCCAGGACATGCACCTCGTCGCCCGGTGAAACGCGCGGCACCACGGAAGCCTGCAAGGGTTCGAGGCCGTCCTTGTCACTGCGTTTGACCTGGAACTGGACGTCGACGTCCTCGGGCTTGTAGTCGGAGGCCGCCGCCAGCCGCGAAAGCCCGGTGGCGCGGAAGATGGTGCGCAGGTTCCTGGTCGTTGCATCGACCAGTTTGTGCCGGTCATCCATGTGGATGATGATCAGAGGCGGCCTGCTGCGGTCCTTCAGGGTCACGTCGCCCGATGCCGGCAGGAACCATAGCGCCGGCTTGTCGGTCGCATCCTCGGCCGCGCCGGCAATGGCATTCTCGTGCATCACCGCGAAGCGGAGCTCAGCGCTCTTGCCGGGCTCGACCAGCTCGATGTTGAAGCCGGTCTCCTTGGCCGTCGCCAGTTCATCGAGAACCGAATTAACCAGAGCGGTTTCCTTCTCAAATCCCTTGGCGGCGGCCGGCCGCGCAACGATGAGCTTGTAGTCGACGGCGATCTCCGCCACCCGCGCATAGGCATTGGCCGGAATGTCGGCTACTTTGAGTGCCTGCTTCTTGTCGAACTCGACCGGCTTGACGCGGCTTTCCAGGTTCCTTGCCGACTGCACTTCCAAAAATCCGACCGCGTCGGAAAGCGGCGATAGCGCCGAAGGCAGGATGGCGAGCTTGCTGCCGGGAGTGAGGCGGTGCAGCAGACCGGCACCGATCGTCGCTTCGCCGTCCTTGATGACGACGGGCCACTGCATGACCGCGTCTGTCTTGTCGGTGCCGAACACACGGGCATCCAGTTCGCCCTCGAACAGCGGCGTCGGCCGGGTGCGGCTGTCGGCCGAATATTGCTGCAGCACGGCCTGACCAAGCTGGCGGTAGGTGACGTTGGGATTCTCGGCCAGCTTCGACAGGATGGTGAAGGTGAACAGGCCGAAGCGCGGGGCGTCCGTCGTGCCCTTCGGCAGCGGCATTTCCGGCGTCGTCTCCACCGTCTGTGCGGCATAGAACGCGACCAGCTTGCCCTTGGCGATCGGTTCGCCGCCGGCCGGGGTCAGGCTGAAGGCGGGCTTGCGCGCGCCGTTGTTGTCGATGCCGCGCGAGCCGGCGGCCGATGTCACCTTATCATAGGCCTTGATGGCAGCGGCCCGCTCGGCCTCGCTGCCGCCGACCAGGTCGGCGAACTCGACCTTGCGCTCCAGCTCGTCGTCGACCTCGACGGCACGTGTCGCCGTGCCGGAATGGCAGCAGTCGAACACCACCCAGACGAAGGCGCCCTTGTCGCGGATAGCGTCGAGCGCCGCGCCGATCTCGTTGTCGATCAGCGCGTTCGGCACGCCGGCATCGCGGTTGATCCATTTGTCGATGTCGACGGGCAGGAAGATCTCGTCGACCCCGTCGGTCTCGTCGCCCTTGACCATCTGCGGCTGCTGGGCGCCATGCCCGGACAGGTGCAGATAGACGAAATCGTCGCGCTGAACCTTGGCGGCGAGGTTGGCCAGTGCGGCCTTGATCGCCGCATGGGTCGGCAGGCCACTGGCGCCGGGGACATCCTTGGCGAGCAGCGTGACGTTCTCCGGCGCGAACCGCACCGGGTCGGGCACGTTCTTCAGGAGATATTCGTGGACGAGGCCGGCGTCGTTCTTCGGACCGATCAGCCAGTTCCTCTGCGGCAGAGCAGGATATTCGGTGCAGGCGACCAGCAGCGCATGGTAGGTGCGCGACGCGGCCATGGTCCGGATCGGCACCATGCCGGCCATCGTCAGCGCGGACGTGCCGACCAGCAGCGTCCGCCGCGTCAATTTGATCATGATTGCTTCCCCAAGCCCGATCGAATTTCCAAGCGCGGCAACTCTTGCCGAAGATTTTGTCAGTATTTTGAATGTTGCACCGGAGAGCAATCTGCCTGTTACCCGCTCCGGCCGACGTTCTCGATAGCCTTCCCGGCAGAGATGGTGGAAACAGTAGCAAAAATGCCGGTTCGTCGCTATCTGGAGTGACAGGGATCGTTTGTGCGCGGCAATGATGCGCGAGCGACACAAGGCGAGTTGGATCAAGGACCATGGCGGCAAGGGATGTGCTGACGAAGAACCAGCTGTGCGTGCTTGAGAAGCTTGAGGCCGCCAGCGGCCCGCTCAGCGCCTACACCTTGCTTGACCAGCTGCGCGAGCGTGGTTTCCGCGCGCCACTGCAGGTCTATCGGGCGCTCGACACGCTGGTGAAGTCCGGTTTCGTGCATCGGCTCGAAAGCATCAACTCCTTCGTCGCTTGCGTCGAGCCACACGATCACAGTCACTCGATGACCGCCTTCGCGATCTGCGACACTTGCGGGCAAGTGACCGAGATGTCCGACCACGATGTCGACCACCGGCTGGACGAATGGGTGCGCTCGACAGGCTTCGCCGCCAAGAAGGCGGTGATCGAATTTCGCGGGACGTGTGCCAAGTGCCTGGCGGAAGCGGCCTAAGACCTTATCTTCGTCATCCTAGGGCGGAGTGATCCATTCCGTTACATTTCCGACGATTGCAGCGGTGCAGAATAAATCAAATCTCCACAGCCGCAGCGCTCTGGCGTCACGGCAGGATCCTCGGGTCTGCGCCGCGTCGCTTCGCTCCTTGCTTCGCCCTAGGATGACGAAGTGGCGGAGCGTCAATGCGCCTCGTCCCAGTTGTTGGCGGCGCGGGCGTCGACATGCAGCGGCACCGACATCGATACCGCCGGCATCGCCGCGTTCTCCATGACGTGACGCACGACCGGGATCGTCGCCTCGACTTCGGCCTCGACGGTCTCGAAGATCAATTCGTCATGCACCTGCAGCAGCATGCGTGCTGAAAGACCAGCTTTTTCCAGCGCCTCCTCCATGCGGATCATGGCACGGCGGATGATGTCGGCTGCGGTGCCTTGCAGGCGGGCGTTGATCGAGGCGCGCTCGTTGAAGGCGCGCAGCGACGGGTTCGAGGATCGGATGTCCGGATAGTGGATGCGGCGGCCGAAGATCGTTTCGACAAAGCCGTGCTCGCGGGCATAGGCCTTGGTCTCTTCGATGTAGTCGCGAATGCCGGGGAAGCGCTCGAAATATTTCTTGATGTAGTTGCTTGCCTCCTCGCGCGGGATCGACAGCTGGTTGGCGAGGCCGAAGGCCGAAATGCCGTAGATGATGCCGAAATTGATCGCCTTGGCGCGGCGGCGGACTTCCGAAGGCATGCCCTCGACAGGCACGTTGAACATTTCCGACGCCGTGATGGCGTGGATATCGGCGCCATCAGCGAAGGCCTGCTTGAGCTGTGGGATCTCAGCGACATGGGCGAGCACCCGCAGCTCGATCTGGCTGTAGTCGGCCGAGACCAGCCGATGGCTCTTGTCGGTGATGAAGGCGGTCCTGATCTTGCGGCCTTCGGCGGTGCGCACCGGGATGTTCTGCAGGTTCGGGTCGGATGATGACAGGCGCCCCGTCGTTGTCGCGGCCAGCGCGTAGGAGGTGTGGACGCGCTTGGTTTCGGGGTGGATGAAGCCGGGCAGCGCATCGGTATAGGTCGATTTCAGCTTGGTCAGCTGTCGCCAGTCGACGATCTTGCGCGGCAGTTCATGTCCCTCGGCGGCAAGGTCTTCGAGAAGCTGCGCCGAGGTCGACCACTGGCCGGTCTTGGTCTTGGACCCGCCGGGCAGACCCATGCGCCCGAACAGGATGTCGCCGAGCTGTTTTGGCGAGCCGATGTTGATGCGTTCGCCGATGAGCTGATAGATTTCTTCTTCCAGCCGGGCGGCGCCCTGCGCCAGTTCGCCCGACAGCCGCGACAGGATCTGCCGATCGACAGAGATGCCGCGCTGTTCCATGCGCGCCAGCACCGGCACCAGCGGCCGTTCCAGCCGCTCATAGACCGACACCAGACCCTTGGCGGCAAGGCGCGGTTTCAGCACCAACCAGAGCCGCAGCGTCATATCGGCGTCTTCGGCGGCATGAGCGGTCGCCTTGTCGATGCCGACCTGATCGAAACCGACGGAGCTTTTGCCGGAGCCGGTCACGTCCTTGAGCGAGAGAGGGGTATGACCCAGCCATTTCTCGGCAAGCGAGTCTAGGCCGTGACCATGGGGGGTACCGGCGTCGAGCACATAGGAGATCAGCATGGTGTCGTCAAAGGGCGCGACATCGATGCCGTAACGGCTCATGACGACGAGATCGTATTTCAGGTTCTGCGCGATCTTGAGAACCGACTTGTCTTCCAGCAGCGGTTTCAGCAAGGCCAGCGCCTCGCGCAGAGGAATCTGGTTTTCAACCACGCCGCCGCCGAGCAGGTCACCGTTGCCGCTTTTGTGGGTAAAAGGAATGTAGGCGGCGCGGCCGGGCGCCGTGGCGATGGATATGCCGATCAACTCGGCTTGCATCGGATCGGCCGACGTCGCCCTGACGTCGAAAGCGGCAAGGCCGGTCCCGGTTGCCTCGGCGACCCAGGCTTTCAAGGTCGCGATATCGCGGACGCAGTGATAGGCAGATGTATCGATCTTGCGGGTGGCCGCACTCTCCAGCCTCAGCGCGGCGAGCAGGGAAGGGGTGTCGCCTTGTTTTGACGTTTCCGTCGTTGCCGCTCCGCTGGCCTGGCCAGGCTCGGCGCCGGACTCGGCTCGGGCAACAGCTGGCACTCCGGCCCCGACATCCGGGCCATGGGCATGATCGGCGCGTTCGACCGTCACCGCGACGGCCTGGACATCACCTGCCTCGGTGCCGGTCGCTTCCGCCACGCGGCGGGTGAGCGAGGTGAATTCCATGGTCTTGAGGAAGCCGATCAGTTTTGGGCCGTCCGGCGGGTGCAGCACGAAGTCATCCAGCCCCTCGGCCACCGGCACGTCGTTCATCAGCGTCACCAACTGACGCGAAACGCGCGCCTTGTCGGCGTTGGCGATGATCGATTCGCGCCTCTTGTCCTGCCTGATCTCGCCGGCGCGGGCCAGCAGCGTGTCGAGGTCGCCGAACTGCTCGAGCAGTTGTGCCGCCGTCTTCGGCCCGATGCCGGGCACCCCAGGCACATTGTCGACCGAGTCACCCGTCAGCGCCTGCAAGTCGACCATTTTCTCTGGCGGCACGCCCCATTTCTCGATGACCTCGGGAATGCCGATCTGGCGGTCCTTCATCGGGTCGTACATGCCGACCGTGTCGCCGACCAGCTGCATCAGGTCCTTGTCGGAGGAGATGATGGTGGTGTCGCCGCCGGCCTCGCAGGCGAGCCTGGCATAGGTGGCGATCAGATCGTCGGCCTCATAGCCTTCGACTTCTATGCAAGGCAGGTTGAACGCCCTGGTTGCCTGGCGGATCAAGCCGAATTGTGGGATCAGGTCTTCTGGAGGCGCCGAGCGGTTGGCCTTGTATTCCGGGTAGAGGTCGTTGCGAAAGGTTTTCGACGAATAGTCGAAAATGACGGCGAAATGCGTCGGCACAATGCCTACATCGGTGTTGCGGGCGTCGAGCACCAGCTTCCACAGCATGTTGCAGAAACCGGAAACGGCGCCGACCGGCAGGCCATCGGATTTGCGGGTCAGCGGCGGCAGCGCGTGATAGGCACGAAAGATATAGCCGGAGCCGTCGACAAGGAAGAGATGATCGCCTTTTTTCATGTCGGCAGGGATAGCGCGGCGCGGCGGCTTGGTCCATGCCAAAGGCGGCCTCAAATATCGGTTCCGGCGACACCCTGACAGACCGGCACCGACCCGCTCACGGTCATGTTACAAAAGTGTAATCTTCGTGCCCTTGAATCGCCACGTTCAAAGACACAAATACATGGCATCGGCAATTTTCGCCGAGTCCGGAGCAAGGCCCGTCCCCCGCCTATCCCGGACACCTGCGGCAGCCTATCCCCCCTCTCCGGGCTGCCGCATCGTTTCGAGTAGAAGGCCGCCGCGGTTCCCCCTCCACCACGGCGGTCTTTTTTATCTCGGACGGACGTCTGCAGCCCGTGGTCCAATGATCGCGGGCTTTTCGTTTTCCTGTCCTGCCTTTACGGTTCCGGTTCTGAATCGAAAGGCTTCACACATGTCCGCAGTTTCACCCGTTCTCGACCGTCTCGACAAGAATCTCGACCAGAGCCTCGAACGCCTGTTCGGCCTGCTCAGGATCAGGTCGATCTCCACCGATCCGGCCTATGCCGCCGACTGCCGCGAGGCGGCGGAATGGCTGGTGGCGGAGCTCAAGCTGATCGGCTTCGATGCCAGCGTTCGCGACACGCGCGGACACCCGATGGTGGTTGCGCATCACGACGGTCCGGCCGGTTCGCCGCATGTGCTGTTTTACGGCCACTACGACGTGCAGCCGGTAGACCCGATCGAATTGTGGGAAAGCGACCCGTTCGCCCCCGCGGTCAAGGAGGTCGGCCCGGATCACAAGGTGATCACCGGACGCGGCTCGGCCGACGACAAGGGCCAGCTGATGACCTTTGTCGAGGCTTGCCGCGCCTGGAAGCAGGTGCACGGCAATTTGCCCTGCCGCATCACCATCCTGTTCGAAGGCGAGGAGGAATCCGGCTCGCCGTCGCTGAAGCCGTTCCTCGAGGCCAATGCCGACGAGCTCAAGGCCGATTTCGCGCTGGTCTGCGATACCGGCATGTGGGACCGCGACACACCGTCGATCTGCGTCGGGTTGCGCGGCCTGGTCGGTGAGGAGATCACGGTAAAGGCCGCCGATCGCGACCTGCATTCCGGCCTCTATGGCGGCGCTGCCGCCAATCCGATCCGCATATTGGCCAAGGTGCTGGCCGATATCCATGACAAGGATGGCCATATTGCCATTCCCGGCTTCTATGACGGCGTCGAGGAAACGCCGTCGCAAATCCTGAAATCATGGGAAACGCTTGGCGAGACGGCCGAGACTTTCCTCGGTCCTGTCGGCCTGTCGATCCCGTCGGGGGAAAAGGGCCGCTCGGTGCTGGAATTGACCTGGGCGCGGCCGACGGCCGAGTTCAACGGCATTATCGGCGGCTACACCGGCAAGGGCTTCAAGACGGTGATCGCGGCGGAAGCCTCGGCGAAGGTGTCGTTTCGCCTCGTCCATAAACAGGACCCGAAGAAAATCCGCGACGCGTTCCAGAAATTCGTCAAGGAGCGCATCCCGGCCGACTGTTCGGTCGAATTCCACCCGCATGGCGGCTCGCCGGCAATCCAGCTTTCCTATGATTCGCCATTCCTGGCCAAGGCCAAGAATGCGCTGTCCGACGAATGGCCGAAGCCGGCGGTGACGACGGGCAGCGGCGGGTCGATCCCTGTGGTCGGCGATTTCCAGACCTATCTCGGCATGGAATCGCTGTTGGTCGGGTTCGGCCTCGACGACGACCGCATCCACTCGCCCAACGAGAAATACGAGCTCAGCTCCTTCCACAAGGGCCAGCGCTCGTGGGCGCGGATTCTCGATGCGCTGACGCGCTGAGCGGCGGGACTCTAGTTTTCCTGTTGATTTTTCAGCGGATCGCGGCGAGGACGGGTCACAAGACAAAAAGCTCTACAGCGTCCCTTGCGGGTCAAGGGACGCGCGACCGGAGAAGACAATGGCCGACATCCGTTTCCACAAGCATGATCTGCCCGATCTTTCGCATTACAATGTCGGGGCAGTGGCCATCGACACCGAGACGCTGGGGCTGAACCCGCATCGTGACCGGCTGTGCGTGGTGCAGATCTCGCCTGGCGACGGTACGGCCGATGTCATCCAGATCGCGCCGGGGCAAAAAAAAGCGCCGAACCTCGTCAGCCTGTTGAGAAACCGCGGCGTGACCAAGCTGTTCCATTACGGACGCTTCGACCTTGCGGTGCTCTACAATGCGTTCGGCGTGATGCCGGAGCCGGTGTTTTGCACCAAGATCGCCTCGCGGCTGACCCGCACCTACACCGACCGGCACGGGCTGAAGGACATATGCTTCGAGCTTCTCGGTGTCGGCCTGTCCAAGGCGCAGCAATCGTCGGACTGGGCGGTCGAAACCCTGTCGCCCGAACAGCTCGAATATGCGGCTTCCGACGTGCTCTATCTGCACCGCTTGCGCGATGTGTTGGCCGGGCGGCTGGCACGAGATGGGCGGACAAAGGAGGCCGATGCCTGCTTTCGCTTCCTGCCGACGCGTGCCAAACTCGATCTGATGGGCTGGGACGAAGAGGATATCTTCGCCCATAGCTGACCGTCGTCGCGGCGGTTTCCTTCCAATGGCCGGGTTTGGAACCGGATGCGGGCAGCCGCGTTCTGTCGGCTCAGCTTCGTCGGTTCAAAGGGGATGACATGACGGACAGAAAGCCGATAGCGACCGCGCCGACCGACGGCTCCAAGGTCTCCGTCACCTGGAAAGACAGCGACGGCGTCATCAATGAATCCATCGCGCAATATCGCGACGGTGGCTGGTGGGTCTACACAGACAGTGACACACAAAAGAAGGTCGAACCGACCAGCTGGCGACCCACTGCCAGCGACGACGACGATTAGAGCAGTTCACCGTTTCACGGAAACGGCGTGCTGCTCTAACTCCTTGTTTGACGCAATCCTCCAGGGAAAGCGCTACGCGCCTTTCCCGGGAAACCGCTTCACACTTTTCCTAGAATTGCTCTGGTGAGCGGCCGCTGGCGAGGCCGGCTGCTTTCGAATAGCCTGAAGCCGTTAATCGAGGCGATTCGGAGCCTTCCGTTCCGCCGTCGTCCTCTTGCTCGGAGGAAATCTCTATGGGTGTCGAAAGCCTGCTCGTCTTCATCATCATCGGTGCCATCGCCGGCTGGCTTGCCGGTCTCATCGTTTCCGGCTTCGGCTTCGGCCTGATCGGCAACATCATTGTCGGCATCGTCGGCGCGTTTATCGCCGGTTGGCTGTTCCCGCGGCTCGGCTTCTCCATCGGCGGCGGCATTCTCGCTTCCATCATCCACGCCACCATCGGCGCCATCATCCTGCTGGTGCTGGTCAAGGTCCTGAAACGAGCCTGAGGCTCGACAACGCAAAGAGCGCGCCATGAAACAGAATACGCTCTATCTCGTCATTGGCGCGCTCGTCGTCGTGGTTATCGCGCTCGGCATTTATGTCTACCGCGAGCAGACCAAGCCGAAGGGCGTCGAGCTCAAGATCGACGACAAGGGTATTTCGATCCAACAGAATTGAAAACGTGGATTTCGGTCCGCGATTCAGGCATTTCCGATGATATCCAGGATCGCTTACAAAGCCAGCGGAGCGGTACGGCCGGCCCTTTCGGCGATTGGGCGCACCGAGGACTTGCGCTTTTCGCCGGACAACCGGCTTCTGGCAATCGCGGGATATGCGCGCAGACGCTGCCTGATCCTGCGCATCGACGTCGAGACGGGAGTTGATGGGCCAGCAGTTACACTTCACGATTTCATGGAGTTGACGTCCGACAGCATGGGCGAAATCCATGGCCTCGATTTCGTCGATGACCGCACCCTGGCGATCGCCAATCGCGATGGGCTGGTTGCGCTGTTTGCTCTGCCACGTGAAGAACCGGCTGGCCAAAGTCGTGAGATTGCGGCCATTCGCCGGGTCAAGGGCCGGCGGTCTTCCAAACTGAATTCGCCGGGCTCGATTGCGGTCAGGCTCGAGTCGCACGGCCGGGTCACCTTGCTGGTCTGCAACAACTACACGCATCTGGTCACCCGGCACGTGGTCAACCGCTGGCTTGGCTATCGCGCCACAAGCAATCAGCCGCTTCTGAAGCGCGGTCTTGATATACCGGACGGCATTGCGCTCAGCCATGATGGCCAGTGGATCGCCGTCAGCAGCCACGGCACCAAGGATGTGAAGATCTACAGGATGTCCGCGTCGCTTGGACCGGACAGTGAGCCGGCCGGCGTCCTGCGGAACGCCGGCTATCCGCACGGCGTGCGCTTTACCGCTGACGATCGGCACATCCTCGTCGCCGACGCGGGCAGCCGGATGGTACATGTCTATGCCGGCAGCGGTGACTGGACCGGGAATCGGGCGCCAACGCGCTCGATTGCCGTCCTCGACGAGGAAACCTTTCTACGTGGCAGAGCCAGCCCGGAGGAGGGCGGGCCGAAAGGTCTCGATATCGATCGGTCCAACAACGTCGTGGCTGTGACCTGTGAAGAGCAGACGCTGGCCTTTTTCGCACTGGCGTCGCTGATCAATCCCCAGGTGCCGGCATTCGGACACGACTTAACCCGCCCTTAAATCGCCGCATCTACTCTTCAACCGGAGCGCCATAGGCATCGGGGATATCAAGCACAGCGCATGGCGTACCGCAGAGACAACCGCATCGAACCCAGTTTCGACGGACCGCCGCAGGCGCGATCCTCGGCGGGCCTTTCGGTGAATGAGGAGGATCGCGTCGTGCCGAGCAACCGCAAAGCCTCCGCCAAACGCAAGCCGACCAAAGGAAAATCATCGCGGGCCAAGCGCGGCGGAAGCCGGCGCGGCCTGTTCGGCGCGCTCGGCCGGCTGTTCTACTGGTGCTTCGTGTTCGCCATCTGGGGCGGCATCGCGGTGGCCGGCATCGTCGTCTATTACGGCGCCAAGATGCCGGCGGCGACGACCTGGTCGATCCCCGACCGCGCGCCCAACATCAAGATCGTCTCGGCCGATAGCCAATTGCTCGCCAATCGCGGCATGAGCGGCGGCGAGGCGGTCGGCTTGCATGAAATGTCGCCCTATATCCCAGAGGCGGTCATCGCCATAGAGGACCGCCGCTTCTACTCGCATTTCGGCATCGACCCGATCGGTCTGTCGCGCGCCATGGTGACCAACGTGCTTGGCGGGCATTTCTCGCAGGGCGGCTCGACGCTGACCCAGCAATTGGCCAAGAACCTGTTCCTGACGCCCGACCGCACGCTGGAGCGCAAGGTGCAGGAGGTGCTGCTGGCGCTGTGGCTGGAGCACAAGCACACCAAGGACCAGATCCTCGAAATGTACCTCAACCGGGTCTATTTCGGTTCCGGCGCCTATGGCGTCGAAGCGGCCTCGCGCCGCTATTTCGGCAAGAGCGCACGCGAGGTCACCCTGTCGGAGGCCGCATTGCTGGCCGGCCTGTTGAAGGCGCCATCGCGGTTGTCGCCGGCACGTGACCCCAGGGCCGCCGAGGAACGCTCGCAACTGGTGCTTGCCGCCATGCGCGACGAGGGCAAGATCAGCGCCAAGGAACTGACCTCGGCGATGAGCGCGCCGGCAACGCGCGCGCCATCCTACTGGACCGGCTCCGAGAACTACGTCGCCGACACCATCATGGAGGAACTGCCCGACCTGATCGGTGACGTGCGCGGCGACATCGTCGTCGACAGCACCGTCGACCTGAACCTGCAGAAGCTCGCCGAACAGTCTATACGCAGGCTGATCGACGAAAGCGGCAAGAAGCTCAACGTCAGCCAGGGCGTCCTGGTGTCCATCGACGATTCCGGCGCGGTGCGCGCCATGGTCGGCGGCTACGACTATTCGACCAGCCAGTTCGATCGCGCATCCGAAGCACGCCGCCAGCCGGGCTCGGCATTCAAGCCGTTCGTCTATATGGCAGCCCTTGAAGCCGGCCGCACACCCGACAGCGTGCGCAACGACGCGCCGATCAAGATCGGCAACTGGACGCCCGACAATTACCACGGCAAGTATTTTGGCAAGGTGACGCTGGCCACCGCATTGGCCAAATCGCTGAATTCGGTCGCCGCCCAATTGACCATGGAGGTCGGGCCGAACGCGGTTGTCGAGGCGGCGCACCGCATGGGCATCCAGTCCGACCTGCAGTCCAACACCTCGATCGCGCTCGGCACTTCGGAAGTGACGCCGCTGGAACTGACATCGGCCTATGTGCCCTTCGCCAATGGCGGCTACAAGCCGGACATCCATTTCATCCGCCGCGTGACGACCGCCGAGGGCAAGGTGCTCTACGACAGCGGTGGCGTCAGCGCGCCGCGTGTCGTCAAGCCCGAGATCGTCGGCATGATGAACTCGATGATGACCGGCACGGTCGAGATCGGCACCGCCCGGAAAGCGGCTTTCGCCTGGCCGTCCGCCGGCAAGACCGGCACCAGCCAGAATTCGCGCGACGCCTGGTTCGTCGGCTACACCGCCAACCTCACCACCGGTGTGTGGTTCGGCAACGATGACGGCAGCCCGATGAAGAAGGTCACCGGCGGCGCACTGCCGGCGCAGGCCTGGCACGAATTCATGGTCGCAGCCCACGAGGGCGTGCCGGTGCGGCCGCTGCCCGGCACCTGGAAATCGACGCCGGCCGACACCGTCGTGCCCGATGAGATACCGTCGGCAAGCAACACGCCGCCGGCGCCGGTTCCGTCCGCGTCCGTCGGTCAGCAGGCGCGGCCAACCGCGCCGGTCACCCAGACGCCGGCACCGGTCCGCGCGGTGCGTCCCGCCCAGACCGTCGATGCCGATGGCCCTTCCATGCCGGAGGACGACGGCGCCACCGCGTCGATCAAGCACCCGGTGCCGCCAGGCGACGTCGGCGGTCCGCGCAAGAAGCGGCAGACCTCGATTCTCGATCTCCTTGGCGGCTGAACCAGCCGGCTAATTCGCCCGTGGCTTGGCGCTACCCAGCTTCTTGCTGTCAAAGGTCAGTTTGTCGCTGTGAATCTTGCCGCCTCTGACGGTGAGATGCTTGGCACAGGACAGCGCGCCGGACGACCTTGTCATCAAGTCATACATGAGCAGCGCCTGGCGATCATCACCAAAGGCGGCGATAATGCGCACTCCGGTAACGTCGTGCGAAAGTTTGGTCAGGCCCTCGAGATAGGATTTCTTACCGGTCGATTGCTGCATCGGCCCATCAAAGACGACGTCGTCGGCGACAAAGGATGCTGCCTTTTCAAGGTCGTGGCTTGTCCACGCCTTGGTAAAGGCGGTGGCGATGTCGAGGGGTGCTGTCTGTGTCATGGCTCTATCCCGATTGATCGATCTGAAACCCCACGCCCCTTACCCGCAACTCTCGAACCAACGGCGAGTTGGCTTCCCGGTTCCGGCGATGAGGCGAATGGTGACATTTCGGCTCTCGCCACCTCGGCGGCGTTCGGCTACATCTGCCGGCCGGAGACCCTGAAATGACCGAACTCGACACCAGAAAGACCATCGTGCTGACCGGCGCCAGCCGCGGAATCGGCCACGCCACGGTCAAGCGTTTTTCGCGCGAGGGCTGGCGCGTCATCACCTGCTCGCGCCAGGCCTTTGCCGAGGATTGCCCGTGGCCGGCTGGGCCTGAGGACCACATCAAGGTCGACCTTGCCGATCAGGAGGATGTCGGTATTGCCGTTTCGGAAATCCGCCACCGGCTCGAGGCACATGGCGGCCAGCTGCATGCGCTGGTCAACAATGCCGGCATTTCGCCCAAGCTCAAGAACGGCAACAGCCGCATGGACTCGATCGACACGCCGATGCATGTCTGGCGCGACGTGTTCCAGGTCAATTTCTTCGCGCCGATCATGCTGGCGCGCGGGCTATTCAAGGAATTGGCGGCGGCCAAGGGCTCGATCGTCAACGTCACCTCGATCGCCGGCACCC
The DNA here is from genome assembly GCF_040317535.1 of Mesorhizobium sp. M1409. Lineage (NCBI taxonomy): Bacteria > Pseudomonadati > Pseudomonadota > Alphaproteobacteria > Hyphomicrobiales > Phyllobacteriaceae > Mesorhizobium > Mesorhizobium sp. M1409. The sequence goes on along the minus strand of NZ_JAMYKV010000021.1, from coordinate 41,811 downwards.
GCGTGCATCCCTTTGCCGGAACCGCCTATGCGACATCGAAGGCCGCACTTGGCTCGCTGACGCGCGAGATGGCGCATGATTTCGGCCCGCACGGCATCCGCGTCAACGCCATCGCGCCAGGCGAGATCGACACCGCGATCCTGTCGCCGGGCACGGACAAGATCGTCGAGACGATCCCGCTGCGACGCCTTGGCACCACGGCGGAAGTCGCCGACATCATCTTCTTCCTGTGCTCGCAGCAGGCATCCTATGTGACGGGCTCGGAAATCCACATCAATGGCGGCCAGCACGTGTGAGCGGCCGGCTTCAGGCCGTGGACTGCTCATTCGGCTATGGTGAGAACAGCCTTGCCGCTGAAGCTGCGCTGTCGCAGTGCGTCCAGCGCTTGCGCGATGTCTGTCCACGGCACGGTCAAGGCCACGCGCGTTTCGAGCCGGCCAGCCGCGACCAGCGTGAGCAGCGAGGCGATGTCCTCGCCAATGCCTGGACCCGACGTGTAGTACGCAAAAGTCTGAAGCCTCGCCCCTTCATGATCAGGAACGAACTGGCGGAATCCAATGGGCGTCAGTTCGCCGCTGCTTGAACCGAACATGACGATGGTCCCGCCAGGCGCGACGCGTTCGATGGCATGGGCGAGGCTTTGGCCACCGACCGATTCGGTGATCAGCGAAAACGGCCCCCTGGCCAACTCGATCGACTCGACAACCTGCTCGGCTCCAAGACCTCGGAGATCCTCGGCATGCCGGGCGGCGGCGATCGCGGTCACCGAGGCGCCCTGCGCGCGGGCGATCTGGATCTGGAAACGACCGACCGCACCGCTTGCGCCGGTGACCAGGACCTGCTGCCCTGCCAGGTCGCCGCCATGGCGCAATGTCCGCAGCGCCGTCGTGCCCGCGACCGGAAGCGTGGCTGCGGAGACGAAGCTGACGTCATCCGGCAGCATCGCGAGGCGGTCGGTTGGAACGGCGACCCGTTCGGCCCAGCCGGCCTGGTCGACCAGAGCCGCAACCCGGGCGCCCACGGCTGGCCCGGAGCCATCGGCTGCCGCCCGTTCGACTACCCCAACGATGTCCTGGCCCGGTATCCAGCCGTTCGGACGGATGGCGAGCAGGCGCAATTCGCCGCGGTTCAACGACGTTGCGCGGACCGAGACGAGCGCTTCGTTCGAGGTAGCTTGAGGCTCGGCAACCTCCACGAGCCTCAGTCTGGTGGCACTTTCGGGAGAGATGACTAAGGCGAGCATGGGCCATACCTTCCTGCCGCGTGGTGGGCGCATAGCCTTCAGGCGGCTGCTACGCCTCGATCTTCTGGTTCGCAGGCGCCGCTGATCGAAGAACCTTTCACCAAGCTCCCCGCACTCCAGACGTGCTCACTCACAAGCGGGACCTATCGATTTTCCTCTTTGAATAATTTAGATATCCAGGCAGTTGATCGCTAAAAGCAGTCAATCATGAGACAGCCCCTTCGCTATCCCTGGCTCAATTTCGATGTGGATGAGGTTTCCGCGCCGGCCATTGCCGTGCGCGTTGACGTCACCGAGACCAGAGCGGAGGTACCCGCCCATCGGCACCGCAAGGGCCAACTCGTCTTCGCGCTCGGAGGCGGTGTCACATGCCACGTCCCCAGCGGCTTATGGATGGTGCCGCCTCATTGCGGGGTGTGGATTCCCGGCAACATGGAACACAGCAATATGGCGACGGCCAACGCTCGAATTTTCTTCGTGTACATCGAGCCTGGAGCCGCCGATCTGCCGGACCAGTGCTGCACGCTTTCGATCTCGCCGCTGCTGCGCGAACTGATCATCGAGCTGTCCGATGGTGCGCAGGACGATCAGGCGCGGGATGAGCTTTTGACCAGGACCCTGCTTACCGAGCTGCCGCGCATGCCTGTACAGCAGTTGCATCTGCCGATCTCATCCGAGCCGCGCTTGAGGCGGATCGCCGAAGCGTTGGCGCAAGATCCTGCCGACCGCAGCACCTTGTCAGAATGGGCCAACCGCGTTGCGCTGAGCGAGAGCAGTCTCGCGCGTCTCGTGGTCAAGGAGACGGGGCTGAGCTTCGGGCGCTGGCGCCAGCAATTGCACTTGATCGTAGCAATACGAGAGCTGGCCTCCGGCGCCAGCGTGCAGCAAGTCTCGGGCGATCTTGGTTATGAATCCGTCACGGCCTTCATCACCATGTTCAAGAAGGCACTCGGGAAGCCCCCGGCAAAATACCTCAGCAGTGTTCACCGATCTGGGCAAGGCTTGCCGAGATCATCAGCGCGGTGGCCAGGGGATAGCCGAAGGCAACGACGATGACGAATGCCGCCAACGACTTGCCAATGACGGCCGCCGGCCCCGATTTGAATTTCTCGATGGTATTCCGCCTCGGTCCGTCGCGATTTGCTCACAACGATCAGGCTGCCCGCAGCAGGGCCTCGATCTCGAATAGGGCGTGGTTGGTCAGTGTCTTGGGAATTTCGGCGGTCACTTTCTCCTCGACTTCCTTGTGAAGCTTCTTGCGCATTGTCCCAAGCACCATCGGTGGGGCGATAAGCACGATCTCTTTGAACTCGCCGCTATGCGCGAGCTTGTAGAGCCGGTCAGCAATCTCATCGGCGAAACGCTCCTTGCCGATGCGGTGCCAGTCCGTATCCTCGACCGCGCTGCGGTGCACCGAGGGACCATCATTGTATCGGCCCGGGCTGTCGCTGCCTTGCTCGCGGGTGGGCGGGTTGTCCTGTTCGATTTCCTGCACGACCTCGAGATTCGGATATTTGTTGTCGCCGGCATTCCTCAGGAAAAGCGCTTTCTCGCCGTCGGCCACTAAAACCCAGATGCCATGCTTCAGGTTGATTGTGCTCATGATGACAAGGCTCCTTTTTGGGCCGCTCCGGCGTCTTGTGACATGCCGCGGCCGGGTTTCGGTCTGACGCGACGGACTTTTTAGGGAACGCGTCTCGAACCGGTAATGTTCCCGCCAGCATCCCATAAGCTTGGACATTCGGGCATCCGGGCTGGGCGCTTTAATCTACTAAATTGGTAGAATTTAGAAAAAACTGTTTTGCGACATTTCCCGCCGCGCGCTAAAAGAGCTGTAAATCAAGGCCTGCGACAGGAGCTTGAATCCGCCTCACCCGCCGATGAGGAATATTTTTCTCTTGGCTGGAATGCTTTCAGAAAAGCGATTGCATCCCGACAGGGGATGCGCGAGTGCGTTCCTTCTGATCTCTCGCGCTCGCGCGTAGAACTGCAAGCCTGTTCAGGATTCTGCTCGCGCCCATGTCGAACAATGCTCCCAAACTCAACGCCTTCCCCGTCTTCATGCGAGTGGAGGGGCAAGCCGTGGCCATCGTCGGCGGCGGCGAAGAGGCGCTGGCCAAGGCGCGGCTGATCGGACAGTCGAGCGCGGTCTTGCGCATCATCGCCGAACATGCCGAGCCCGACCTCTTGGCCTTCATCGCTCAGACCGGCACCAACCATTTTGCCGCCGCTTACGACGCGTCGCAGCTCGACGGCGCGGTCATGGTGTTTGCCGCCAGCGGCGACGAGGCACTCGATCGGCGCGTGGCCGCGGACGCGCGCCGGCTGGGCATTCCGGTCAATGCCGTCGATCGGCCTGAGCTCTGCGATTTCTTCACCCCGGCGCTGGTCAACCGCGCGCCGGTCGCCATCGCCATCGGTACCGAGGGCGCCGGGCCGGTGCTTGCCCAGATGCTGCGCGGCCGCATCGACCGCATGCTGTCGCCGTCGCTCGGGCCGCTGGCAACGCTTGCCGCTTCGTTTCGCGGGACTGCCGAGAAGCTGCTGCCGAGAGGCAATGCCCGGCGCCGCTTCTGGAATGATTTCTTCACGGGTGCTCCTGCCCGCGCGGCTGAAGCCGGCCAGCTTTCGCAGGCGCATGACGCCACCGTCGATCTTCTGCGTTCGAACACGCCGGCTCGCGGCCACATCGCGCTGGTCGGCGCCGGTCCGGGCGCCGAGGATCTTCTGACCCTCCGCGCCCATCGTCTGCTGATGGAGGCCGATGTCATCGTCCATGACGCGCTGGTGCCGGAGGCGGTCGTTGCCATGGGTCGCCGCGATGCCGAACGCCTGCCGGTCGGAAAACGCAAGGGCTGCCACACCAAGAGCCAGGCGCAGATCAATGCGCTGCTGGTCGAACTTGGCCGTGAAGGCAAGCGTGTCGTGCGGCTGAAGTCGGGCGATCCGCTGGTGTTCGGCCGGGCTGGCGAAGAGATGGCGGCGCTGCGTGATGCCGGCATCGCCTACGAGGTGGTTCCGGGCGTCACTGCGGCCTTCGCCGCTGCTGCCGATTTCGAACTGCCGCTGACGTTGCGCGGGGTTTCTTCGTCGATGGTGTTCACCACCGGCCACGACCTCAAGGGCAATTCGCTGCCCGACTGGGCCAAGCTCGCTATTTCGGGCGCCACCGTCGCCGTCTATATGGGCCGCTCGGTGGCGGCCGAGATTGCCGGCCGGCTGATCGAGGCCGGGCTATCGCCGGATACGGCGGTGGCCGTCGTCGAGAATGCCAGCCTTGCCAACCGCCGCCGCTTCCACGGCACGCTTGCCGACCTGCCGTCGCTGGAAGAGCGCGCCGATCTTTCCGGTCCGGTCATGACCATCATCGGCGATGCGGTTGCCGGCGCCAACTTTGAACGGTCCGAGCCGCTCGCGGCACTCAGGCATGAAGGTGCGTCCAGTTCGGTCGCCGAAGGAGTTCAGTCATGAAGATTCTGACCGCCAACCGCCTGACCGACGGCATTGCCGTCTGGTACGCCGATGGCGGCTGGGCCGAGACGGTGGACCATGCCGATCTCGCACATGACAAGGCGGCCGAGGATCGCCTCGAGGCGATCGGTGCCAAGGCCTATGCCGTCAACGAAGTGGTCGACGTCAATTTGATCGATGCCGATGTCGTCAACGGCGTCGTTGAGCCGGTGCGGTTGCGCGAGAAGATCCGCGCTGCCGGCCCGACCATCCGCAACGATCTCGGCAAGCAGGCTGCCAAGCAGGCGATTTGGGCAGCTTAACAAGACACCAGGCATGGGCGGACGCGCCCTGAAAGACGAAGCATGTACCGTTACGATGAGTTCGACCACGATTTTGTCCAGGCCCGTGTCGCCGAGTTCAGCGACCAGGTCCAGCGTCGCCTTGCCGGCGAGATCACCGAGGACCAGTTCCGGCCGCTCAGGCTGATGAACGGCGTCTATCTTCAGCTGCACGCCTACATGCTGCGCATCGCAGTGCCCTATGGCACGCTGAACGGCAAGCAGTTGCGCATGCTGGGTCACATCGCCCGCAAATACGACAAGGGCTACGGCCATTTCACCACGCGCCAGAACATTCAGTTCAACTGGCCGGCGCTGTCGGATATTCCGGCGATCCTGGCCGATCTGGCAAGCGTAGAGATGCATGCGATCCAGACCAGCGGCAATTGCATCCGCAACGTCACCGCCGATCATTTCGCCGGTGCCGCCGCCGATGAGGTCGCCGATCCGCGACCCTATGCAGAAATCCTGCGCCAGTGGTCGTCGGTGCATCCGGAATTCTCCTTCCTGCCGCGCAAATTCAAGATCGCGGTGACGGGTGCCGAGCGCGACCGCGCTGCTATCCAGACCCACGATATCGGCCTGCACCTGAAGAAGAACGCCGCCGGCGAACTCGGCTTTGCCGTCTATATCGGCGGCGGTCAGGGCCGCACGCCGATGGTGGCCCGCAAGATCCGCGACTTCCTGCCGGAAGCCGACCTTCTGTCCTACTGCACGGCGATCCTGCGCGTTTACAACCTCTATGGCCGCCGCGACAACAAGTACAAGGCCCGCATCAAGATCCTCGTCCACGAGACCGGCGTCGAGGAAATCACCCGCCAGGTCGAGGCCGAATGGCAGGAGTTGAAGGATGCCGAGCTGAAGCTGCCGGAAGCCGATATCCGCGCCATCGAGGCCTATTTCGCACCGCCGGAGCTTGCCGAGCGGCCAGAAGGCGACCAGGCGGTCAAGCTGGCGCGCCTGGATTCCAAGGGGTTCTCGGAGTGGCTCGACCAGAATGTCGTGACGCATCGCCACCCGGACTACGCGGCGGTGACGATCTCGCTCAAGGGCATTGGCGAGGTGCCCGGCGACGCTTCGGACAGCCAGATGGAAGCGGTCGCCGACATCGCCGAGACATATGCTTTCGACGAGCTTCGTGTCAGCCATGAGCAGAACCTGATCCTGCCGCATGTGGCGCGCGCCGATCTCAAGGCGGTCTATGACGCGCTGGTCGGCATCGGCCTGGCGACGGCCAATTCCAACCTGATATCGGACATCATCGCTTGCCCTGGCCTCGACTATTGCGCGCTGGCCACGGCGCGCTCGATCCCGATCGCGCAGGAAATCTCGCGCCGCTTCGCCTCGCTGGAGCGTCAGCGCGAGATCGGCGAACTGAAGCTGAAGATCTCCGGCTGCATCAATGCCTGCGGCCATCACCATGTCGGCCACATCGGCATCCTCGGCGTCGAGAAGAAGGGCTCCGAACTCTATCAGGTGACGCTGGGCGGCTCGGCCGACGAGAACACTTCTGTCGGCGAGATCATCGGCCGCGGCTTCTCGTCGGAAGAGATCACCGATGCCATAGAGCAGATCGTCGAGACCTATCTCGGCCTTCGGCTCGACCCACAAGAGAAATTCATCGACGCCTACCGCCGAGTCGGTCCCGCGCCGTTCAAGGAGGCGCTCTATGCTGGCGAAGCCAAGGCCGCTTGATCGTATTGCCGACGTCGATGACGGCATCGCCGCCAAGGCGGCGGGGCTCGATGCGCTTTACGGTCATCTGAACCCGCTCGAGATCATCGAACGCTCGGCCCGCGAACTGTTCCTCGACGAGATATCCGCAGTGTCGTCGTTCGGCGCGGATTCGGCCGTGCTGCTGCATATGATCTCCAAGATCGACCGAACGCTGCCGGTCATCTTCCTCGACACCGGCAAGCATTTCGAGGAGACGCTCGGCTATCGCGACGCGCTTGCCGCCGATTTCGGGCTGACCAATATAAGGGTGATCAAGCCCGAGGAGGCGGCGCTCGAACGGATCGATCCGACGGGCAATCTGCATCAGAGCAATACCGACGCCTGCTGCGACGTGCGCAAGGTCGAGCCGCTGGCGCGTGGCGTTGCACCTTTCCGCGCCTGGTTCACCGGCCGCAAGCGCTTCCAGGCCTCGACACGGGCAGCACTTCCAGTGTTCGAAGCGGTGGGCCCGCGCATCCGTATCAACCCGCTGGCGCACTGGACGACATCGGATCAGGCGGACTATATGCGCGCGCATGCGCTGCGCGAAAATCCGCTGGTCGCCTATGGCTATCTGTCGATCGGCTGCTTCCCGTGCACGCAGCCGGTGCAGCCGGGCGAGGACGCGCGCAGCGGCCGCTGGGCCGGCCACGCCAAGACCGAGTGCGGCATTCACCTGTCGGGACTGGAGAAGTCGCTGACCGACGCATCACTTTAGGGTATGTTGATATTCAGGTAAGGCCGGCCTGCAAACGGCGGTTTCCTGCGCTTTCGGTGGTCACGTATTTCAAGGACGCTCCGATCCGGTTCTCGGAAGCCACCATTTTCGGCGCGGCCTGATTGAATCTCAACGCACCCTCGGCTTCTTTGAGTTTTTAGGAATTTTTAATGACCGAACCGACGACACCGGAGATCCGGCTCTGGACCCCTGAGGGTTTTCGCGAGGATGAGTGGGCCCATGCCGAAAGCGCCGAGGCGCTTTCCGGAAACGGCCGCTTCATCCTGCCGTTGCAGGCGTTCCTCGATCTCGATCCGGAGGTGCGCCGCTCGGCGAAGGAACGCCTCGGCGTCGTGCTGCAGCCGGGCGATCAACTCGAGAAGATCGCCGACCTGCTCGACCAGCTCTCGCTGGTGGCGCTGGCCTTCCCGGCCTTCAGCGATGGCCGCTCCTTCTCCAAGGGTGAGTTGCTGCGCAGCCGCTACGATTTCGAAGGTACGGTGCGCGCCACCGGGCAGGTTCTGGTCGACCAGTTGCCGCATATGCTGCGGCTTGGCTTCGACGAGTTCGAGATTTCTAACCCCGTGCTGTTGAAGCGGCTGGAGGAGGGACGTACCGGCGGGTTGGGGCTCTATTCCCAGCCGGCCGCCGTATCGGAGCCCAAGGGGCCGAAATATTCCTGGCGGCGCGTTCGCGACAGCTGACGCGGCGGTAATTTCCGACATCTTTACATCGGCTCTGATCGGGCCTTCTCCGGGACTATCCGTACGGATAGAAATTCTGGTCGAACCAATAGTGCCGTTTTCGCTTCCTGCGAACGGTACTGCGGCGATGCTGATCACGATCCACATCGACTGGTCTTACCAATTGTGCGATTTACGCTTTCCCTTTTGCCATCCTGCTCTTAGGATAGGTCCATTATTTCGTGACCCGAAATAAATATAGCCACAAGGGAGGAACCGGGAATGGCTGGCAAGAAGATACTGATGCTCGTTGGCGAGTTCAGCGAGGAATATGAGATTTTCGTCTTTGAGCAGGCCATGCATGCGGTTGGACACACGGTCCATGTCGTCTGTCCAGACAAGAAGGCGGGCGATATATTGAAAACATCGCTACACGACTTCGAAGGTCACCAGACCTATACCGAGAAGCCCGGCCACGATTATATCCTCAACAAGACGTTCTCCGAGGTGGACCCAGCCGGATACGATGCCGTCTATGCGGCGGGCGGGCGTGGCCCGGAATACATCCGCATCGACAAGCGCGTGCAGGCCCTGGTGCGGCATTTCCACGAGGCCGGGAAGCCGATCTTCACCATCTGCCATGGCGTGCAGATCCTGATCGCTGTCGACGGGGTGGTGCGGGGCCGGGAAGTCGCCGCGCTGCATTATTGCGAGCCTGAGGTGACGCTCGCTGGCGGTATCTATATCGATGTCGCGCCGACCGGCGCCCATGTCGACGGCAATCTCGTTTCGGCCAAGGGCTGGCCGGGCCTGTCCAATTTCATCCGCGAATGCTTGAAGGTGCTGGGCACGGAGATCCGCCATGGCGAGATCCTGATGCGCGACGAGCGCCAGGCGGCCTGATCCGGGATTTTTTAAGGCCGCCGAGCCTGTAGCGCGACGGCCTTTCTATTTTCCTGTTTTGACGCAATTCTCTAAAGCGCGTCGCGTTTGAACGGATTCAGGCGACGCGCTTTAGGTCTTTGTTTTTATGCATGTCGTTCTCCCAAAATCGAGGTCACTTTTTGGCGACATGCATTAGGGAAAGCGCTGCGCGCTTTCCTGGGAAAACCGTTTCACACTTTTCCTGGAATTGCTTAGGCGGCCGCCCACGCCTCGCGGAAAGACACCAGTTTCCGGCGATTCTCGTCCCACAGCGCCAGTTTGACGCATCGCAGGCTTTCGAGCAGCGTGACGCGACCGATGGTGCGCAGTTCCGGATAGTCCCGCAGAACTTCCTGCAGCCGGTAGCACGGAACCCTGGCCGAGAGGTGGTGGACGTGATGGACGCCGATATTGCCGGTGAGCCAGTTCAGTACCGGCGGCAGGTCGTAGTAGGAGGAGCCATGCAGGGCGGCGTGCTGGAATTCCCAGTCGGCGTCCTTCGCCCATTCCGTTTCCTCGAACTGATGCTGGACGTAGAACAGCCAGATGCCCGCCGAACCGGCGAGGATGACGATCGGCAGATGGACCACCAGGAACGCGCCAGGGCCGACGAACCAGATGAGGATGGCTGCCGCAATCGCGATGCCAAGATTGGTGGTCATCGACGACACCCAGGGCGTCAGGCCGCCCCGCATCATGCCGACGGGCAGCCTTTGCTCGAAGATAAACAGCCAGATCGGCCCGAGCCCGAACATCACCAGCGGGTGGCGATAGAGACGATAGGCAAGGCGGCCTCGCCATGACATCCGCCGGTATTCGGCAACGGTCAGCGTCCTGATGTCGCCCATGCCGCGTTCGTCAAGATTGCCGGCGCTGGCATGATGCGTCGCGTGAGCGCGCCGCCAGCAGTCGTAGGGTGTCAGCGTCAGGATGCCGAGCCCGCGGCCGATCCAGTCGTCCGCATAGCGATTGGCAAAGAAGGAGCCGTGACCGCAATCGTGCTGGATCATGAAGATGCGCACCAGAAACCCGGCCGCGGGAAGGATCAGGATCAGTCCCCACCAATGGCCATAGGCATAGGACGCCGAGGACAGTCCCCAGAGCACGGCAAACGGAATGAGTGTGATGGCGAGTTCGACGGCGCTGCGCCGCCTGTCAGGCTTCTTGTAGCGCGCCAGAATTTTCAGCCAGGCGCGCTTGCTGTTGGCGACCGCCTCAGGGGAAATCATGTTCATCACGAAGCATAGGCGGGGTGTCCCGCCACCGCAAGCAAAGATCACGCAAAATTACTGCGCGTAATTGTCGCGTGGCCTGTGGGTCGAGCCAACCGCACTTCACCCGTTTGATGGTTTTCCCCCGGAGCGGCGGGCTTTCAAGATCATTCGGGAACCCGAGGGTTGCCGCCAAGATTGGTCGTTCTCTACCGCCGGCGCCAGCCGACGTCACTCTTCTCCGCTCCGTCGAGGCGGTCGAGCAGTTTTCTGAATCGGTCAGGAATGTCGGCTTCCGTGCGGAAGGCGGGTAAGGTGCGCATAAAGCGGGTGACCGCCTCCGCGCCGAGCTGGCGTCTGACCTCGGTGGCCAGCCGTTCTGCCTTTTCGGTCCTTTTGCGGGTCATCATCTCAAAATCCTGTGTCGGCTTCGAAACTTCTCCAGCAAGGGAATGGTTCCCGCATCACGCCTTTGTGGCAAGCAAAGCCGCCGGTTAGGGTAAAATTTGAATTAAAATCGAAATGCCTGCCGTCGTTGTCCGGCGTTGGTCGACAGCCTTCACAATCGCTTACCCCTTGATTTTTGGCCGCCAAACCTCGATATCGGGCTCAAAATCCACATCATTCGAGATTGACGGGAAACGGCGATGAGCGACCAGGCAAAAGACGAACGCGCGCCCGATGAAGTCGAGGCGACCGAGGCCAATGCCGAGCGCACGGAAGGCAGCGTCAACGGCGACTATGAAGCCCTTGTGCGGCTGCTGAAGGAAAATGAAGAATTGAAGGACCGCGCGCTGCGCGTGGCGGCCGAAATGGAGAACCTGCGTCGCCGCACGGCGCGCGACATGCACGACGCGCGTACCTACGCGGTCGCGAATTTCGCTCGCGACATGCTGTCGGTGTCGGACAATCTGCGCCGTGCGCTGGATGCGATTCCGGCCGAGGCCAAGGCGTCGGGTGACGCCGGCTTCAAGGCGTTGATCGAAGGCGTCGACTTGACCGAGCGCGCCATGCTGTCGGCGCTGGAACGGCACGGGGTCAAGAAGCTCGCGCCTGAAGGCGAGAAGTTCGATCCCAATTTCCATCAGGCGATGTTCGAAGTGCCCAATCCAGATGTTCCGGCCAACACGGTGGTCCAGGTCGTGCAGCCGGGCTATTCGATCGGCGATCGGGTGCTGCGACCGGCCATGGTCGGCGTCGCCAAGGGCGGCCCGAAGCTAGCCGCCGCTGAAGCGCCGGTCGAGCCGGGGCCGGTGAACGAACAGGCCGAGAAGGATGCGTGAGGTAGGGAATAGGGAATAGGCAGTAGGCAGTAGGCAATAGGGAAACTGGGGCAGTCGTATCAATCGAGCGGCTTCGTGCTATTCATACTGCCTAATTCCTAATTCCTACTGCCTCACGCCCATGAACCTCATCGCGCTTCTCGACTATGCCGGTGTCGCCGTCTTCGCCGCGACCGGGGCGCTTGCGGCTTCGCGCAAGCAACTCGACATTATCGGTTTCCTGTTCCTGGCCAGCGTCACCGGAATAGGCGGCGGCACGCTTCGCGACGTCATCCTCAACCTGCCAGTTTTCTGGGTCGCCAACTCCAGCTATGTGCTGATCTGCGCCGTGGTTGCGGTGCTGGTCTTCTTCAGCGCGCATCGTGTCGAATCGCGCTGGAAATGGCTGCTCTGGCTTGACGCCATCGGGCTCGCCGCCTTTTCGGTGATGGGCGCCGCCAAGGGACTGGCGATTACCGGTTCGCCTGTCGTCTCCGTCATCACCGGCGTGCTCACCGCCACTTTCGGCGGCATTCTGCGCGATCTCCTGGCCGGCGAGCCATCGGTTCTGCTCAGGCCCGAAATCTACGTCACGGCAGCCCTTGCGGGTGCCGGCCTCTATACACTTGGCGATCTTGCCGGACTGCCGCCGCTCGCCTCGGACCTCGCCGGTTTTGCGGCGGCGTTCCTTGTGCGTGGCGGCGCACTCAAATTCGGCTGGTCGTTTCCGTCCTACAAAAGCCGACCCGGCCGGCGGCCGGAAGATATTCCGTGAGAGAAGTGAATGGTGAATGGTGAATAGTGAATGGCAATTAGAACGGGGTGTAACTCCCACCATTCACCATTCACCATTCACCATTCACCACTTTACGCAGCGAAGCGTTGAGCTTCCCCGCCATAATAATTGACGTAGCGGGCGCCGATTTCCTTGACCGGCATGACGACGAAGACGTCGACCGTCGAGAATTCGCGGTCGATGACGCAGCCATCGCCGATGCGCGCGCCAACGCGCAGATAACCCTTGACCAAGGGCGGCATCGCCGCGATCGCCGCCTTGGTGTTGACCGCCTCGATCGGCATCAGGTCCATCGAGCAGTAACGCCCGGACACCGCGCGCACATCCCAGGCCGAATTCGTCCGGCAGTGGTGGGCGAGGTAGGTGAGTGCCTCGGCATGCGCCGCCGGCACCGTGCCGTGGAAGGAAGCGCAACCGGTCATCACACCGATTTCGTAGTGGTTGATGTAAGCCCAGATGCCTTGCCACAGCGCCTCGATGGTGCGCTTCGAGCGGTATTCCGGCAAAACGCAGGAGCGGCCCAGTTCGAGAAAGCGCTGGCCGGGGTGACGGGCGATGAGCTTGGTCAGCTCGAATTCACCTTCGGAATAGAACCCTCCGGCCGTGGCCGCGATTTCTTGCCGCAGCAACCGATAGGTGCCGACGATGCGGCGATGTTCGGGGCCGGAAAGCGTCGTGTCCAAAACCAGCAGATGGTCGCAGAGCGGGTCGAAGCGGTCGGCATCACGGCGGTCGTGGGCCTGGAACAGATCCTTCCTGGCGCCAAGTTCGTCGTAGAACACCCGGTAGCGCACTTCCTGCGCGGCCGCGATCTCGGCCTCGTTGCGAGCGAGCCGCACTTCAAGATTGCCTATACGGCCCAGTGCCGCGCCCTTTATGACGGAATCGACTTTACATCCGGCAAGCAAGGCGCTGCTGGCGTTCGGCCGAGTGTCACATTCCGGCATAACTGTATGCACGAGTGATTCTCCTTCGAGCCATCCCTCTTGGCACGGGGATACGGTGTAGGTGCAACAGGATTGTGACAGTACCGTGATACGACGTCGTGGGCAATACTTCGTCGGCTGGCGAATAGGATCAACCGGCTCCTTTACGTGAGCGCGCGGCCTGAAATGGGCGGGTGGAAAACTCAGGCCGCGACGACCTGTCCCTCGACGGCATTGACCAGCGCCTCGGGGTCGAGCGGCTTGGTGACAAAGCCGCTGGCGCCATGAGCCAACACCGCATGGCGGGTCTTTTCCTGGCTGTCGGCCGACAGCACCATGATCGGCACCGGCGGCACGGCGGTTTCTTCCTCATGGCGGCGGATGGCGGCAATCGCGTCCAGTCCGTCCATGACCGGCATGTGCAAATCCATCAAAATCACGTCGAAGCGGTGGTTGTGCCCGGCGCCGGTGACAGCCTCGACGGCGGCCTTGCCGTTGCCGACCACCTTGACGCGATGCCCGGCCTTCAGCAGCGTGGCGCGGGCCAGCATGGCATTGATGTCATTGTCCTCGGCGATCAGCACCGACAGGCCGCGCTGGCGGTTGCCGACGGCGCGAAGCGCCGGCGCGCCACGCTTTTCCGGCTGCGGCTGGACGAGGCTGGGAGCATGGCTGCTCAACAGCACACGCAGAAGCGTTCCGCCACGTACCGGCCTGGCCAGGAAGGTTGCGTAGCCGCCGGCGCGGAACTCGCCAAGCATGCCGCGATCGGTCGGCGCGATCAGCGTGATGGCCTCGCAGTCGGAAAAACCGCTCTGGCGCAGGCGCTTGAGCAACCTGCCGTCGCTTTCTTCCATGGCCGCATCGATCAGAAGCGCATCACAGCCAGCGGCGAAGGGCGCGGCCTGCGCGGCGGTGGTGGCGATGTCGACCGTGCCGCCATTGGCGCGGATGGTGCGGGCGATGGCGTCGGCCTCGACGGCGTTTTTCGACAGGATCACCGCGCGTCTGCCAGAGAGTGCGTTCTGCCGGCCCTGCGGCGCTTCTGTGGCCGCTATCGCCGGGATCTCGAAGACGAACTCGGATCCCTGGCCGAGCCGGCTGGATACCGAGATCGTGCCGCCCATGGCGGCCACCAGGCGTTTGGAGATGGCAAGGCCGAGGCCGGCCCCGCCATGCGTACGCGTCGACGTGCCGTCGGCTTGCTCGAACTCCTCGAAAATACGGTCCAGGTCCTCATCATGCAGGCCCGAACCGGTATCGGCGATGGTGAAGCATATGCGGTCGGTGGTTTCGGTGCGCGCTCGCGCAATGCTCACCAGCACGCCGCCGCTGTCGGTGAACTTGATGGCGTTGCCGATAAGGTTGAGCAGCACCTGCCTGACCTTGCCCGGATCGGCGGTGATCAATTGCGGCACGTCGGGTTCGACATGGCAGCCCAGCCCGATATCCTTGGCGAAGGCGCGCGCGGCCAGCAATTCGACGATGTTGTCGGCGATCTCGCGCACCGACATCGGCTGCGGCTCCGGGTCGAAGCGCCCGGCTTCGATCTTGGAGTAGTCGAGCAGATCCTCGATCAGGGCAAGCAATGCGCTGGCCGAGGTTGAGACGGCGCCGACATAGGTCTGCTGTTCCGGCGACAGGCTGGTGTCGGCCAGTAGCCTGGCCATGCCCATGATGCCGTTCATCGGCGTGCGAATTTCATGGCTGACGGTGGCGAGGAAACGCGATTTGGCCTGGCTGGCGTACTCGGCTCGTTCGCGTGCGGTGATCAGCGAGGATTCGGCGCGTTTGCGGGCGGTGATGTCGCGGGCGATGGCGCGATGCGAAACGGCGCCGCTGTCCTTGTCACGCACCGACAGTTCGATCCACGAGAACCAACGCGGGCCGCTAGGCGTATTGATGGCGACATCGGTGGAACTCAGGCATTCATGGTCGGAAAAGGCGGCATCGGGAACGATGCCGACCTCGATGCCAAGTTCCGCCAGGGTCTTGCCGGCAAGGTCGCGCTGATCGGTTTCGACGAGATCGGCGAAAACCTTGTTGGCATAGACGATGTAGCCGTCGCGGTTGCGGTGAATGACGAGGTCGCCGAGCGCATCGATCAGGCCGCGAAAGCGCTCATCGCTCTCCTGCATTTCCCACATGCGATCGGCTAGCGTCTCGATCTCGGCGCGGCTGCGGGCAGTGGTTTCGTCAAGAAGGGCCGCGGTGCGGTGCTCGCTCCGCATGGCGCGCAGATGCATGGCAAGGCCGGCAAGGCCGGTTGCCAGCAATGCGATGCTGATGAAGACCGGTGCCCCGGTCAGGTGCGCCAGGCCTGCCAGCACGATGATGGCGACGAAGGCCAGGAACGGAAGCCCTTCGCGCCTGGCGGGCTCGGGCTCGGGCACCAATGGCGGCGCGGCGACAAAGCGCCGCGACGACGTTGCGTCCACGTCGTCGCCAGTGTCCGCCCTTTGGCTGCCGGATTCCGCGATCATGCGAAATCCTTGCCAGACAGAGATTATGGAAAATTGCGGCGGATCGTTCGAATTTTAGCGGATGGGCGCTTTTGCCGTGGCCGCAACGGATTTGCCATCGTGCGCGGCAATTCCGCCCGCCTTCTCCGGCAGTCGAGCGGGTTCACATGTCCACGACGACGCGGCCGCGTATCTTGCCGTCGACGATGTCGCGCGCGGCATCGATGATGCCGTCGAATCCGATGGTCCTGGACAGGCTGGCGAGCTTCTTCAGATCGAGGTCGGTGCCGATACGCCGCCATGCTTCGAGGCGGACCGCCTTCGGCGCCATCACCGAATCGATGCCGAGCAGCGACACACCACGCAGGATGAAGGGAGCGACGCTGGCCGGCAGGTCCATGCCGCCGGCCAGGCCGCAGGCGGCGACCGCGCCGCCATAGGATGTCATCGACAGCACATTGGCCAGCGTGTGGCTGCCGACGGCGTCGACGCCACCGGCCCAGCGCTCCTTGGCCAGCGGCTTGGCCGGCTGGGCAAGCTCGTCGCGCGATATCACTTCGGCGGCGCCAAGGTTGATCAAATAGGGGCTTTCGGCGTTGCGACCGGTGGAAGCAATGACATGGTAGCCGAGGCTGGACAGGATCGAGACCGCGACCGAGCCGACGCCGCCGGCCGCCCCCGTCACCACCACCGGGCCGCGATCGGGCAGGATGCCGTGCCGCTCCAGCGCCATGACGCAGAGCATGGCGGTGTAGCCGGCGGTGCCGACGGCCATCGCGTCATGCGGGCTGATGCCTTGCGGCAGAGGCACCAGCCAGTCGCCCTTGACACGGGCGCGGCCGGCATAGGCACCGAAATGGGTTTCGCCGACGCCCCAGCCGTTCAGGATGACCTTGTCTCCGGCGCGCCAGTCGGAATGGGAGGACGAGATGACGGTGCCGGCGAAATCGATGCCCGGCACCAGCGGCCAGCGGCGGATCACCGGCGCCTTGCCTGTGATCGCCAGGCCATCCTTGTAGTTCACCGTCGTTGCCTCGACCGCGATGGTGACATCGCCTTCCATCAGGTCGGCTTCGGTGAGATCGGTCACGGCTACCGCCTGCTTTTTCTCGGCGTCGCGCGAAACGAGGATGGCTTTGAAGGTTTCTGGCATCTCTTTCTCCTCTTTCTCCGCGATCTGTTTGGCGACATGAACTGTGCGGCGCCGGCCGCACGGGGTCAATCTTTGGAAGGCTTGGCGTTTGAAGACCTGGGCTCGCGCCGCCAGCCGAACAGTTCGTCCAAGACGACCAATGCCGCGCCCACAGAGATGAAGGCGTCGGCAAGATTGAAGACGGCGAAGGACCAGACCGGCGTGTGGAAGAGGATGTAGTCGATGACATGGCCGTAGACGGCGCGGTCGATCAGATTGCCGAGCGCGCCGCCGACGATCAGCGCAAAGCCGGCGCGGGCAAGGATCTGGGACGGCGCTATCCGCGTCGCCAGGAACAGCACGAACGCAACGACCGCAAGCGAAATGACGATCAGCCCGGTGTCGCCGAAGGACGAGAACATCGAGAAGGCGATGCCGGTGTTGTAGGTGCGAAACAGCGCCAGGAAGGGCACCAGATCAAGCTTCTCCTGAAAGGCGAGACCGGTCTCGACCAAGTGTTTTATCCACTGGTCGAGCGCTATGGCCGCGACGACGAGCAACGCGTAGGGAGACCATGATCTCACGGGTGGGCAACCTTCATTGCTGGTCCACGATTGGTTCGAGCTTCAGCACGCCGCGCCGGATCTCGAACAGCATGATGCCGGTCGCAACGGCCAGGTTGAGCGAATCGGCGCGGCCCGCTTGCGGAATCCTGAGCAGCCTGTCGCAACTCGCGGCCAGGCTTTCGGGCAGCCCCTGCTGCTCGTTGCCCATCATCAGCAGCACGGGCCCGCGGGAAAAATCGACCGAGCGGTAGTCGACGGCGCCTTTCAGGTGGGTGCCGGCGACGAGGCCTGAGAAGCCACCTCGCCAAGCGAGGAAAGCTTCGGTGGTTGCCTTGGCCACCGGCACGGCAAAGATCGAACCCATGGTGGCGCGCACCGTCTCCACGGAAAAAGGATCTGTGGTGTCGCCGACCAGGATGACGCCCTTGGCTCCGACGGCATCGACGGTACGGATGACGGTGCCGAGATTGCCGGGATCGCGCACCCGGTCGAGCGCCACCCAGACATCGCCATCGTCGGCGCGGACATCCTTCAGGGCCAGGAATTTTTGCGAAAAGACGCCGACCACCATTTGCGGATTGTCGCGGCGGGTGATGGCGACGAGCACCTTTTCCGACACTTCGAGCACCATGCCGCCGGCGGCAACCGTGCGTGCGGCGACCTTCTCCACCGCCGCGTTGCCACGCCCGGCCTTGGCGAAAACCAATGTCCTGATCTGCCAGCCGAGATCGAGCGCATCGATGACCAGCTTCAGTCCCTCGGCCATGAAGGCGTTCTGCTGGTCGCGGAATTTCTTCTGGGCGAGCGCCTTGATGTCCTTGACCAGCGGATTGGCGAGGCTGGTGACTTCCTTCACCTGCCCAGGTGCGCCTGCGTGCCGCTCGTTCATTCAGGCCACCCAACGCGAAAACAGCGAGGTCGAAAGCGCCCGGCTGGCGGACTTTTCGCGGATGATCAGCTCACCCGATTCGACCTTGCCGCCCATGCCGGCAAAGGTGTCGCGCATCAAGGCATGGATGGCGAAGAAGGAGGCGCGGATCGAATAGGCGGTCAGCACCACGGCGAGCGGTTTCGGCGTCAGGATGGCGCGGCAAAGGTCGGTCAGATCAGGCAGGTCCTCGAACAATTGCCAGACTTCGCCCTTGGGGCCACGGCCATAGGCCGGCGGGTCGAACAGGATGATGTCGTAGCGGCTGCCGCGGCGCTCCTCGCGCTCGGCGAACTTCACCGCATCGTCGACGATCCAGCGGATCGGCTTGCTGCCAAGGCCGGCCATCTCCTGGTTCTCGCGGGCCCAGCCGATCGCCTTCTTCGAGGCATCGACATGGGTGACCTCGGCGCCGGCGCGGGCCGCGACCAGCGAGGCGAGGCCGGTATAGCCAAACAGGTTCAGCACCTTGACCGGTCGCTTCGCCGCGGCGATCAGAACGGCCATGTGATCCCAGTGGGAGGCCTGCTCGGGAAAGACGCCGACATGGCGAAACGAGGTGAAACGGCCGAGATAGTCGATGCCGTCATGCTTCATCGGCCAGGTCTCGCCGAGCGGCACCTTAGGGAAACGCCAGCGGCCGATGCCTTCCTCGTCGGTGTCACCGGTAAAGACGGCGTCGGCGCGCTCCCAGTCTTTTGCCGGCAAGGCCTTTTGCCAGATTGCCTGGCCTTCGGGCCGCACGATCCGGTAGGGGCCGTATTGTTCGAGTTTCTGGCCGGCGCCGCTGTCGAGCAGCGCATAATCGGCATTCGGCGCCACTTCGAGGATCACGGGAAGATGCTCGATGGGCAGGTCGCCGTCGCGGCGGGCAAGGACGCGTGGCGCGGATTTCGGCTCGGAACGGCTGTCCGGCTTCGCCTCCTGCCGCTCGCGCGGCTGCGCTTCCGGTCTGGCAGGAACCTGGCCGGTACGCGGACGTGACACGTCCGCCGCACCCTTCGTGGACGGATGCGGACGGTTGTCGCGGCGTTTGTCGCGAAAAGACTTCAAGCGGGGGCAACTCCGAGCGGCGTGGCCGCTTTTGACATAGGGCAACCGGCTTCGCAACCAAGTCCGACTCGCCGGCCTTGCCGGTTTATGTCGGCCGGCGATGGACCAATGTCAAAGAAACGGGCAAATCTGCTGGATGTCCCGCTCCGAACGCCTGCTCGACCTGATCCAGACGCTGCGTCGGCACCGCCGGCCGGTGAGCGGGCAGGCTCTGGCCGATGAGCTCGGGATTTCGATCCGCACGCTCTACCGCGACATCGCGACGCTGCAGGGCCAGGGCGCGCCGATCGAGGGTGAGGCGGGGTTGGGCTATGTGCTCAAGCCCGGCTTCATGCTGCCGCCGCTGATGTTCAGCGACGAGGAGATCGAGGCCATCGTGCTTGGCTCGCGCTGGGTCGCCAAGCAGCCGGACCAGCGTCTCTCGGCCGCCGCCGCCAACGCGCTGGCCAAGATCGCCGCCGTGCTGCCGGACGATCTGCGCGAGGATCTCGACGCGAGCACGCTGCTGGTCGGGCCGCCCGCCGCGGCCATCGAGGGCATCGATCTCGGTTTGGTGCGGCAGGCCATCCGCAACGAGCGCAAGCTCGGCTTTCTCTACCGTGACGCGGGCGGCGCCGCGTCCGAGCGCGTGGTCTGGCCGTTCGCGCTCGGCTTCTTCGACAAGGTGCGGGTGGTGGTGGCGTGGTGCGAGATGCGCCAGGATTTCCGGCATTTTCGCGCCGATCGCATCGCCGAGCTCAAGGCCACCGATGCGCGCTATCCGCGCCGACGCCAGGCGCTGCTGAAGGAATGGCGGGCGACGTTCGACAAGCCGCGCGGTTCGTGACGGCTACTGCCAGAATCTGACAGTAGCCTATCCTATGTTCGCCAGGTCGAAACGCTGAACCTTGGAGAGCAAGACATGGCCACCCCGAATTTCGTTATCCTCTATGTCGACCAGCCGCGGCGGAGCGGCGCCTTCTACAGTGCGCTGTTCGGTCGCGAACCGGTCGAAAGCTCACCGACCTTCGTGCTGTTCGTTCTGGATGCTGGTTTCAAGCTCGGCCTCTGGTCGCGCCACACGGTCGAGCCGGCAGCCGCCGCGGCAGGTGGCGGCGCCGAAATCGTCTTTGCGCTGGATACGCCCGATGCGGTCGATGCCGCCCATGCCGACTGGTCCGGGCGCGGGATGACAATCCTGCAGACGCCGACCGACATGGATTTCGGCCGCACCTTCGTCGCGCTCGATCCCGATAATCATCGCCTGCGCGTCTACTGGCTGTCCGATGGGGAACAGGCCAATGGGGAACAGAAATGAGTGCGTACTGGATCGCGGTAGCCTCGGCCGAACATGTCCGGCGCGGCCGGCAGAGCGGCTTCATGCAGGTCAACCACGGCAAGGCAGCACCGCTGCGCCGCGTCAGGCCCGGCGATGGCATCATCTATTATTCGCCGACCACCATTTTGGGCGAGAAAGATGGCCTGCAGGCCTTCACGGCCATCGGCACGGTGCGGGCAGGCGAACCCTATCAGGGTGATATGGGCGGCGGCTTCACGCCATTCCGTCGCGATGTCGAATGGGCGAAGGCCGAGGAAATCCCGATCAAGCCGTTGCTCGACAGGCTGGATTTCACGGCCGGCAAGCCGAACTGGGGCTATCAGCTTCGCTTTGGCCTCTTCGAAATCGGGGATCACGATTTTCGTGTCATCGCCGAGGCAATGGGCGCCAAAATGCCTATACCGGTGAACTAGGTCTTGAGCGCGTTATAGACCGCAATGCCGGCGGCAAGATCCTCGAGCGCGGCGCCGACCGACTTGAACAGCGTGATCTCACCGGCGCTTTCGCGGCCCTTCTTTTGGCCACGCGCCAATTCGTGCAGATCGGCGACGATGGCTTCCGGCTTCAGGACGCCGGAGGCCAGCGGCTGGACGATGTCGCCGGCTTCCTTGGTGGCGCCGGCGCGGGTGTCGACATAGACGCGGGCGATCGCGATCGCGTCGTCATCGCTTTCGCGCATCGTGGGCGTAAAGCCGCCGACCAGGTCGACATGGGTTCCCGGCCGCAACAAGGCGCCCTTGATCAATGGTGTCGTCGTGATCGTCGCCGAGGAGACGATGTCGGCCTGCCCAAGCTCGGCATCGAGGTCGGTCGCGGCGCTGGCCGCGAAGCCTTCGGCACGCAGATCGGCCGCGACCTTCTCGGCATTGGCCGGGGTGCGGTTCCAGATGCGGATGGACTTGATCGGCCGTACGGCTGAGTGCGCCTTGGCGAGGAACGGCGACAGCGCGCCGGCGCCGACCACCAGCAGCCGCGAGGCATCGTCGCGGGCGAGATAGGAAGCTGCCAGCGCCGAAGCGCAGGCGGTGCGCCACTGGGTCAGGCGCTGGCCGTCGATCAAGGCTTCGGGTTCACCGGTGGCGCCATTGAGCAGGAGGTAGAGCCCCATCACCGCGGGCTTGCCGATGGCGTTGTTGTCGGGCGAGACAGTGACGATCTTGACGCCGACGTGACCACCGGCCGATGTGCCTGCCGCGTTGAGATCGGTCCAGGCCGGCATCAAGAGCAGGGTGGAGGCCGCGCCATCGGGCCGCTCGATCGTATGATGGTGCCTGACCGGCTGCACCGCGCCGTCGCGAAACGCCGTGCGCAGCGTCTCGACCAGTCCGGGAAAGGTCAGCGCATGGTCGACCTCTGGGGCCGAAATGGTCAGCATGAAAAACTCCGTGGGGACAAAACTGCCGACGGGCGGTTCAAGCGGTCGGCTTCGGCAATGCAGACCCCTGGGCAGACCCTTGGGCCGATCCTTGGACCGGGCCTTGCGGTGCTGGGGGCGCGCGGCTGACCGCCTGGCGCAGGTTCTCGGCCTCGACGCCGCGCTGGCGCGCCAGCTTGCGGTAGCGGCCCTGCTTGACCCAGGTTGCCAGGCTGCCGACGATCATGCCGATGGCGAGCGCCAGGAACAGGAAGATGAACAGCGGCAAAGTCAGCGTCAGCTTAGGATTGCCGGGGTTGAACGGATCCAGCGTGAAGGCGACCAATTCGCGGTTGGCAACGGCGAGTGCGATCAGGATAATCGCCAAGGGCACGAAGATCACGATGAGCATGAAGCGATTGAACATGATGTTTTCCGTCGGAAGCTGGCCTCTCCGAGAGGCCGTCTGGCGCTGACGCCCGCGCCTACTTGCCGCCGTTCAGCCTTTCACGCAGTTCCTTGCCGGTCTTGAAGAACGGCACCCATTTCTCCTCGACCTCGACGGATTCGCCGGTGCGCGGATTGCGGCCGGTGCGGGCGGGACGGTTTTTCACCGAAAAAGCGCCGAAACCGCGCAGTTCGACCCGGTTGCCTTCGGCAAGGGCGTCGGTGATTTCATCGAAGATCGCGCCGACGATGTTTTCGACGTCGCGCAGGAAAAGATGCGGATTGCGCGTCGCAATAATCTGCACAAGTTCGGACTTGATCATGAGACGGATCCCCGTGAAAGCAGTGCGGTCAAAATTATGAGGATGATTTTATTTGCTTTTTTCACTTGCCCCAAACGCATCTCAAGGGTGCCAGACGGAAACGAGACCGTCAAGAAACAAGCGGTCGGCGCCGAGATCATGGATTATGTCGCCGCTGGAGGCCGGCAGGCCGAGCGCGCTGCCGATCGTTTGCGCCATCGCCTTGGAGAACAGGAAGCCGCCGCGCCGTTCAGTGTCCTTCCATTCGACGACCTCGAGTTTGGCATCGACGCCCTTGGTCGCCAGCCAGTTGACGGCTTCGGTCTCGCCGCCGACAGCGTCGATCAGTCCGTTGGCGACACCCTGGCGACCGGTGAAGATCGAGCCGTCGGCAAGCGCCAGCGCTTGTTCGCGGGTCATCTTGCGGCGCTCGGCAACGATGCCGACGAACCAGTCGTAGCTGTCGAGGATGAGCTTGCGGACCATGGCGCGCTCGTCGTCATTGGTCGGCTTGAAGGGGGAGGGCGCGGCTTTCAGCGGCGAGGATTTCACTTCCTCCAGTTTGACGCCGAGCTTGTCCATCAGGCCGCTGACGTCGGGATACTGAATCAGGACGCCGATCGAGCCGACGATCGAGGTCTTGCGGGCAACGATATGATCGGCGGCACTGGCGATCATATAGCCCGCCGATGCGGCGAGCGTGCCGACCTCGGCCACGACAGGCTTGTCGGCGGCCAGCTTGCGCACCTCGTCATAGATCGATTCACCGCCGACCGTGGTGCCGCCAGGCGAATCGATCGACAGGATCACGCCTTTCACCTTCGACGACAGACGAATGGTTTCCAGTCGCTTGATCAGTTCCTCGTCCTCGGTGATCGTGCCTTCGATCTTGACCTTGGCGATATGGTCGACCACCGAGCCGCCGAAATCGTCGCGATAGAACCAGGCTGAAAGCGCAATCACCCCGAGGGCTACGATGCCGATCGCGGCAACGCGCCAGAATGTCAGCTTGCGCCGCAAGCGGCGGCGGTCGATCAGGTCGTCGGCTCTCATTGCCATGGTCAGCCTTTCAGTCGGCGGGAGGAGACGCTTTTAGACCATGATCCTCCTATCGGGAAGCAATTCTCTTTCCCGGCAGTGTCTCAGTTTGAAATTTGCGGAAACGCCTAATCCTTTGGCCGAGTTGTGCAAACGCCCTATATACCGGAAAAAGGCATAGGAGACGTCATGATCGCCAAACACACAACCGCCGAAGATATGGCTCGAACTGTCGGCGTCGACCCGAACACATTCCGCGAAGCGTTGCGTAACGCGAAGCACCCTCGGAAACGCAACACTGATTGGGAAGTGAAAATTGGCAGCCAATCATATTCGGGAATGCGCACCGTTCTGGTTGGTCTCATACAGCGGAAGGTGGCCTGACGCCGACCGGATCTAAGGGCAAAAGCGCCTCGCCGACGTGATCGGCAACGCCGCATACACCATCGACCGGGCCGGCCAGGCGGGGCATCCGACATCTCCCCTGGCGTATTTGCGCAATCACCGCGAGGTCGGGCGGCGAGACAGACAACTGATAAATCTTACGCCGAGTGTCTGTTTCTGCTATGGAGAACGTGCGGTTGTGCGGATCTCGTTTTCATCTGTACAAGAGCGGCTGTCACATTTTTGCGGTTTTCGTGGGCTTGTGCTTGCTTGAAGGCGCCGGCGTCCCACCTATAGGCGGTGCTCCGGGGTGGGCAGGGGGTTTAGAAGAAAGCAATGAATGTTAGCGCGACCGACTGAACCGACCAACGCCGAGATGGAGTTGGTTCCCCCGGCGGATGGCCGGACGCGTGGCGACGCTTTCGACCGCGCGCAGCGCCATTCGCGCCGCGTGCGCGTTCTCAAATTTGCCGTGCCTGTGGCCGCGGCACTGATCGCCATCGCTTTCCCGGTCTATTCCTATCTCGCCGCGCCCGTCTCCGTCTCGGTCCAGGCGGAAGGCACGGCCTTTTCCAACGGCAAGCTGGTGATGGCCAATCCCAAGCTCAACGGGTTCACCAAGCAAAAGCAGCCCTATTCGATGACGGCCCTGCGCGCCATCCAGGATGTCGGCACGCAAGGCATCATCGAACTGGAAGGCATCGACGCCAAGGTGCCGGTCGCGTCCGACAATGTGGCGGCGATCAAGGCCTCGCGTGGCACCTACGATCGCGACGGCAATACGATGAACCTGACCAGCGACGTGACGATCACCACAACCGACGGCATGCAGGCCAAGTTCAAATCGGTCTTCCTCGACATGGGCAAAGGCACTATGAAGACGGGAGATCCCGTCGATGTCAGCCGGGGCGGATCGCGGATCACAGCGGATACGATGTCGGTCCAGGACAATGGCAGGATTCTGGTCTTCGAGAACAAAGTGCGCGTCAACATCGATTCCGCCGCCTTGAAGACGGCAGAGGGAAACAGCGGAGAAACCAATGCGGCTCAGTAGTTCGACGCGGCTCGCGGCTGCAACTTCAGCGTTGCTGCTGCTCGGGCTGGTGCCGTCATTGGCGCAGACCACCAGCCAATCAGGCCTCAAATTGTCCGGCGACAAGCCGATCCAGATCGAAAGCGACAAGCTGGAAGTCCGTCAGGCCGACAGCCTCGCCATCTTCACCGGCAATGTCAGCGTCGTCCAGGGGCCGACATTGATGAAGGCCGGCAAGATGATGGTCTACTACGTCAAGGATCCCAACGCCGGCGCCAAGGGCACGGAAGCGGCTGGCGCGGCGGCGATGACTGGCTCGGCCAACATCGACCACCTGGAGATTTCCGACAAGGTCTACATCAAATCGGATGCGCAGATCGCGACCGGCGATCAAGGCAGCTTCGATATGAAGAGCCAGGTTCTGGTGCTTTCGGGCAAAAAGGTCGTTCTGTCGCAAAACGACAACGTCCTGGTTGGCTGCAAGCTGACCGTGCAGATGAAAAGTGGGCTGGCCCAGGTTGATCCGTGCGCTGGGCAACGCGTCCAGATGTCGATCACCCCGCCGCCGAAATCGGGAGCGACGAACCCCTGATGGCCAGCCTGTCGTCGCTGACGGCGCGTCTTCCGGGACGGGCCGCCGGCAAGCTTTCGGCGCCGGCCACGGTGACCGTCGATGCGGGAAAGTTCAAGGGAACCCTGATCGCCAAGGGTCTGACCAAGAGCTACAAGGGCCGCAAGGTCGTCAGCGGCGTCACCATCGGCGTGCGTGCCGGCGAGGCTGTCGGGTTGCTTGGCCCCAATGGCGCCGGCAAGACGACCTGTTTCTACATGGTCACGGGCCTGGTGCCTGTGGATGAAGGCACGATCGAGATCGATGGCTTCGACGTGACCTCGATGCCGATGTACCGCCGTGCGCGCCTCGGCATCGGCTATCTGCCGCAAGAGGCCTCGATCTTCCGCGGCCTCAATGTCGAGCAGAACATCCGCGCCGTGCTGGAAGTGGTCGAAAAAGACCGCAAAGTGCGCGAGCGCAATCTCGACGAGTTGCTCGAGGAATTCCA
Source organism: Mesorhizobium sp. M1409 (assembly GCF_040317535.1). Lineage (NCBI taxonomy): Bacteria > Pseudomonadati > Pseudomonadota > Alphaproteobacteria > Hyphomicrobiales > Phyllobacteriaceae > Mesorhizobium > Mesorhizobium sp. M1409. The sequence continues at coordinate 15,463 of NZ_JAMYKV010000021.1, read as the reverse complement.
CATCAGCCATCTGCGCAAGTCGCCGTCCATGTCGCTCTCCGGCGGCGAGCGGCGGCGTCTGGAAATCGCGCGTGCGCTGGCGACCCGTCCGGCCTACATGCTGCTCGACGAGCCTTTTGCCGGCATCGATCCGATCGCCGTCGCCGATATCCAGCAATTGGTACGCCACCTGACGGCGCGCGGCATCGGCGTGCTTATCACCGATCACAATGTGCGTGAAACGCTTGGCCTGATCGACCGCGCCTATATCATTCATGCCGGCCAGGTGCTGACCCATGGCCGGGCCGACGAAGTGGTGGCAAACGCCGATGTGCGGCGGCTTTACCTCGGCGAGGGTTTTACGCTCTGAGCGTGAAATTTGTTTCCTGACACGATTTTTTGCGCTCGCGGAGCTCTTTTTCCTCGATTTTGCTCCGCGATAACGCTCCGGTAAGTGGGTTTTGCTAGCAATTGCCTTGACAAGCAAAAGCCGGGCCAGTTTCTATGACCGGCTGCAAAAATTGTTCTCCGGAAGTCCGGATGCGTAGACGAGGCGTTTGAAACCAAACCATGGCGTTGGCGGCCAAACTACAGCTACGACAATCGCAGTCGCTGGTGATGACGCCGCAGCTGATGCAGTCGATTCGGCTGCTGCAGTTCACCCATCTCGAGCTCGAGCATTTCATCGACGAGGAGATCGAGCGCAACCCGCTGCTGGAGCGCGCCGAGCCGCAGGACGATGCCGTCAGCGACCAAGCGCAGAAGATCGAGGCGGAGCCGCAAGCCACCGCTGAAGGCGACTGGTTCGAAAACGAGACGCAGTGGAGCGCCGAGGCGATCTCGGACAAGCTCGACACATCGCTGGAAAACCTGTTTCCCGACGACCCGGGCACCAGCGAGCGGCTCGGCCCCGACCTGACGGCGCAATGGAAATCGGCTTCCGGCAACGGTGCCGGTTCCTCATCCGAGGGTTTTGACGCGGGCGACATGGCGGCCGCGGCGATCACGCTGCGCGACCATGTCAGCGAACAGGTCGCGCTTGCCTTCGCCGATCCGGCCACCAGGCTGATCGCCGCCGACCTTGCCGACGGCCTCGACGAGACCGGCTATTTGCGCGCCGACATCGCCGAGATCGCCGCCCGTCTCGGCACCGACATTGCCGTGGTACGAAAGGTGCTGGCGGTGTGCCAGGCCTTCGAGCCGGCCGGCTTGTTTGCCCGTGACCTTGCCGAGTGCCTGTCGCTGCAGCTTGCCATGCGGGACCGGCTCGATCCCGCGATGAAGGCGCTGATCGCCAATCTCGAACTCCTGGCGCGGCGTGATTTCCACGCGCTGAAGCGGATTTGCGGCGTCGACGAGGAGGATCTGCTCGACATGCTGGCCGAGATCCGGGCGCTCGATCCCCGGCCTGGTATGGCGTTTTCGGGTGGCGCCAGCGACGCGATCGTTGCCGATGTCGAGGTGCGTGCGGCCAGTGACGGCAGCTGGACGGTCGAACTCAATGCTGAAACGCTGCCGCGCGTGCTGGTCGACCATATCTATTTCGCCCAGGTCTCGCCGCAGACGAAGAACCAGGCGGAAAAGGATTTCCTGACCGAATGCCTGCAAAACGCCAACTGGTTGACGCGCAGCCTCGACCAGCGGGCAAAGACGATCCTCAAGGTCGCCTCGGAAATCGTTCGCCAGCAGGATGCTTTCCTCGTCCATGGCGTGCGCCAGCTGAAGCCGCTCAACCTGCGCACGGTGGCCGATGCCATCGGCATGCACGAATCGACGGTCAGCCGGGTGACCGCTAACAAATACATGCTGACGCCGCGCGGCGTGTTCGAACTGCGTTACTTCTTCACCGCCTCGATCGCGGCGTCGGGCGGCGGCGATGCGCATTCCTCGGAAGCCGTGCGCGATCGCATCAAGCAATTGATCGATGAGGAAAAACCCGCCGACGTGCTTTCCGACGATGCGATCGTCGACATGTTGCGGGAGAGTGGCGTCGACATTGCCAGGCGCACGGTCGCCAAGTACCGGGAAGGCATGAATATTCCCTCCTCGGTGCAGCGCCGGCGCGAGAAACGGGCAATGGCCAGCGCCGGGCGCTGACGCGGTTCGATTTTCCACAGGCCAGCACTTCATTGACAAGCCGCGGTGAAGTGGCTAGAAGCCCGCCCGCATGAGACGGGCTAGATGCCTGCATGCGGATGGTCCGTCACGACGTTGGCCTCGGGACGGTCAAAAGGCGGCTTGTGATCAACCGGAAAGTTCGGATTTAAAATCGGCGCAAGTGACGCCGCAAAGCTTGTGCGCACGGATCACGAGTATAAACTCGGGCCAGTTTGAAGCCTGAGCAAGGAAGGTCAGTTTTCAGATGAATCTGCGCATATCGGGAAAACACATGGATATCGGCGATGCGTTTCGCACACGCATCAATGACCGTGTCGGCGAGGCGATCGGCAAATATTTCGATCGCGGCTTTGCCGGACACGTCACGGTCATCAAATCGGGCTCGCGCTATTCGGCGGATTGCATGATCCGGCTGGATTCCGGCGCTTCTCTGCAGGCTACCGGCGATGCCCAGGATCCGACATTGGCCTTCGAGGCCGCGGCGGATCGTCTGGAGACCCGCCTCAGGCGCTACAAGCGGCGGCTGAAGTCGCACAGTTCGGGTGCCGCGAATGGCGAGCTGACCGACATTGCCTACACCGTGATGGCGCCGCTTGCGGACGACGACGAGGATATTCCGGAGAATTTCGCACCGGCCATCGTCGCCGAATCGACCATGACGCTGAAGACCATGTCGGTGGCGTCGGCGGTCATCGAGCTCGACAACAAGGACAGCCCGGTCTTCGTCTTCCGCAATGCCGGAAACGACCATCTCAACATCGTCTATCGCCGGCCCGACGGAAACATCGGCTGGATCGACCCGTTCACGACCAAGGTCGCACAAGCGTGACGACCACCGTCGCACTGGGATAAGAACCGGCCGCACGAGGGGTGGGGACCGGTGACGGCAGGCGAACAAGGGATTTCAAGCATGGATCTGAGCGATCTTATCAACGTTCCGGCAATATTGCCGGCGTTGAAGGCGAACTCGAAGAAGCAGCTGCTGCAACTGCTGTCCGAACGGGCAGCGGCGATTTCCGGCATTCCGGAACGGGAGGTGTTCGACACCATCCTGCAGCGTGAGCGGCTGGGCTCGACCGGCGTCGGCAACGGCATCGCCATTCCGCACGGCAAGCTGGCCGGCGTGAAGCGCATCGCCGGGGTTTTCGCCCGGCTGGAGACGCCGGTCGATTTCGAATCCCTGGACGATCAGCCGGTCGATCTGGTGTTTCTGCTGCTGGCGCCGGAAGGGGCTGGCGCCGACCACCTCAAGGCCCTGTCGCGCATCGCGCGCGTGTTGCGCGATGCCGACACGGTGGCCAAGATCAGGGGCACGCGCGACGCCGCGGCAATTCACGCGCTTTTGTCGGACACCCAGGCCTCGCACGCGGCCTGAATTTTCAGGACGAGACCGTCGCAAGGGCCGCCACGGGCGGCCCTGGTCGTTTCAAAAGGGTATTATTCTTAGAGCGACGCAATTCCGGGCGGAAAACCGTTTCACACTTTTCCTGGAATTGCTCTTAGTGAATGGCGACCGTGATCAGGTCGTTTTCCATGGCGCCAGCCAGTGCGCGGTCACGCGCGTCCGAAAGCAGGATCGGCTGGCCGTTGGCGGCAAACAGCGCCCACAGTTCCATGCCGGGCGCGATTTCGCCGAGGTTGGGGAAACGGCCGAGCAATTCGTCGCTCGAGACCTTTCTGAGGTAAGCGACCGAGCCCTCGCCGAGATGAGCGAATTCGCCATTGGTCATGGTGATAGTTTCAGTTCTGGTCATTTCAAAGCCTCCTTGGCGCGAGGACGCCGCTCAAGGCCATCCCGCATGAGAGCCATCGGTAAAGATCAGTCTTTCACCGATATGTTTATTTTCCGTACCAGCCGTTCGGACTCCGGCCGATCGAGATCGATCGACAAAAGGCCGTTCTTCAGTTCCGCCGCGATCACCCGCATGCCGTCGGCCAGCACGAAACAGCGCTGGAACTGGCGCGCGGCGATGCCGCGATGAAGAAATTCGCGCTCGGTGTCGTCGGTCTGACGACCGCGCACGACCAGCTGGTTTTCCTCCGTGGTGACATCGAGATCGCTTTCGGCGAAACCGGCGACCGCCAATGTGATGCGCAACCTTTCGGTGTTGCCGTCGGCGCCGCTGAGGCGTTCGATGTTGTAGGGAGGGTAGCTGTCACCGGATTTCGCCAGGCGTTCCAGGGTCTTTTCCATGGCGTCGAAACCAAGGAGAAGCGGGCTGGAAAAGGGCGTCATTCGGCTCATGTTACACTGTCCTCTCAAGAGCGACATAAAGTGGAAAAACCCAGATGGCATTTTTCCCGATGGTCTTGATATGGTCCGCCCCGCGACCAAGTTCAAGCCGTCAATAGACCCGCCCAAAAAGACCAGATCGTGGACTCACAGGAATGATCGGCATGGCGCTTGAAACGGCGAACAGATGCAACGAGAAGCGCGCAGGCCGGGATCGTCTTCCCAGGTCGAGCGGTTCAACATGGCAGCTCGCGGCCGCTTCGGCGTCATTTGGATGTTTCGGTCAGATTCGTTCAAGTCCATGGCCTCGCCAAACAAGGAATTGAAATGCCCCATACACGCAAGATCATCATCGACACGGATCCCGGCCAGGATGATGCCGTCGCCATTTTGCTGGCGCTCGGCAGCTCCGAGTTGGAGATCGTCGGCATCACCGCCGTTGCCGGCAACGTGCCGCTGAAGCTTACCGAAAAGAATGCCCGCAAGATCTGCGAGCTGGCTGGCCGCCCGGACATCAAGGTCTATGCCGGCGCTATCCGGCCCCTGATGCGCGAACTGGTCACCGCCGAGGAAGTGCATGGCAAGACCGGTCTCAACGGGCCGCAATTGCCCGAACCAAAGATGAAGCTGCAGGAGCAGTACGCGGTCGATTTCATCGTCGAGACGCTGATGACGGAAGAAAGCGGCACCATCACGCTTTGCCCGCTCGGGCCGCTCACCAACATTGCGCTGGCGCTGATCCGCGAGCCGCGCATCGCACCGCGCATCAAGGAAATCGTGCTGATGGGGGGCGGCTTCTTCGAAGGCGGCAACGTCACGCCGACCGCCGAATTCAACATCTATGTCGATCCGCATGCCGCCGATGTCGTACTCAAATCCGGCATTCCGATCGTGATGATGCCACTCGACGTCACCCACAAGGCGCTGACCACCGCCAAGCGCACGCAGACTTTCCGCGCGCTCGGCACCAAGGTCGGCACCGCAACCGCGGAGATGCTGGAATTCTTCGAGCGTTTCGACGAGGAGAAATACGGCACCGACGGCGGGCCGCTGCACGACCCTTGCGTCATCGCTTATCTGCTGAAGCCTGAACTCTTCAAGGGTCGCAACTGCAACGTCATCGTGGAAACCGCCTCGGAACTGACCATGGGCATGACCGTGATCGACTGGTGGGGCGTTACCAAGCGGCCGAAGAACGCCATGGTGATGCGCGACATCGACCATGACGGGTTTTTCGCTCTGCTGGTGGAGAGGTTGGGGCGGCTTTAGGGCCCTCTTTGCCTTCTCCCACAAGGGGAGAAGGCAAAGGCGAACTACTTCGACCGTGAAAACGCCAGCCACAGGCCGCCACCGACCATGAAGCTGCCGCTGATCCTCGACAAAAGCTTGATGCGGCTGGCGGACAGCAGGCGCCCGGCGCGCCCGGCGGCCAGCGCGTATGTCGAATCCGACATGGCAGCGAAGATCATGGCGGTGAGGCCCATGACGGCGATTTGCAGCGAGTAATTGCCTTGTGGCGAAATGAACTGCGGAAAGAACGCGCCGAAGAAAATCAGCGTCTTGGGGTTGCTGAGCGCCACCAGCAGGCCCTGCAGGAAGAAGCCGCCGCGCGGCTTCCTGGCGGTTCCATCGGCGTTCAGCGTGCCCTTGGAACGGAACATCTGGACGCCCATCCAGATCAGATAGGCGGCACCGATGAGCCGCACCCATTCGAACCAGTGGCCCATGCCCGAAATCAGCGTGTTGAGGCCGATGCCGACGATGGCGATCATCACGGCAAGCCCGGCCTGCGTGCCGGCGACATTGGCGAGGCCGGCGCGGGAGCCATGGCGAATGCTGTTGGCGATGATCAGCGTGACCGTCGGTCCGGGCACCAGGATGATGACGATGCAAGCAAGGACATAGGTGGCGTAGAGTTCGAGCGACATGATTTTTCCCTGGGAATGCCGCCGATGCGGCGCAGCTGAGGACAATCAATGCATGGCGGCGATAGCGATGCAAGCCGGTGCGCGACGTGCCGCGACACGCCAGTGCATGCGGCTCAGGCGCCCGCCGGCCAGGGCAGCGTTGCCTCGTAGGCAGCCGCCGCCTTCAGCACGCCAAGGTCGCCGCGCGGCCGGCCAATCAGCTGCATGCCCATCGGCCGCCCCTTGTCGTCGAAGCCGACCGGCACGTTGACCGCCGGGCAGCCGCCCAGCGTGGCGAACGCGGAAACCTGCATCCAGCGGTGGTAGCTGTCCATCGCGCGTCCGGCGATCTCACGAGGCCAATGCGTGCTTACGTCGAAGGGGAAGACCTGCGCGGTCGGCAGCGCGATGAGATCATAGCGGTCGAAGAGCGACAGCAACGTGCGATGCCAGCACGTGCGGATGACCGAGGCGGCGCGGATCCGCGGCGCCGTCAGCCGCATCGCGTTCTCCACTTCCCAGATGGCTTCCGGCTTGAGCAGGCGGCGTTTCCCGGGGTCGTCATAGTGGGTCTTGAGAGCACAGCCGCTGCTGGCCTGCCGCAGCGTCACGAAGGCCTGCCAGAGCGCTTCGAAATCGAAACCCGGCAGCAAGGGTTCGGTCAAGAAAGATGCCTCCGCGAACCGGCCAAGTGCTGCCTCGCACAAGCCGAGAATACCTGTCTCAACCGGCAGCTCGCCGCCGAGGTCACTGAGCCAGGCGATCCGGCCGCCAGTCGCTTTTGTTGCAAGCCCTTCGAGGAACGAACCCGGTTTCTCATAGGACAATGGCGCGTACGGATGATAACCCGCCTGCACATCGAGCAGGAGTGCCATGTCGGCGACATTGCGACCCATCGGCCCGTCGACGCCCATCTGCGCATGAAAGACCTCGAGATCCGGTCCGCCGGGAACAAGCCCCTGTGACGGGCGGAAGCCATAGACATTGTTCCAAGCGGCCGGGTTGCGCAGCGAGCCGCCAAAGTCGCTGCCATCGGCGACCGGCACCATGTCGAGCGCCAGCGCCACCGCCGCGCCGCCGCTCGAGCCGCCGGCTGTCAGGGCCGGATCGAAGGCGTTGAGCGTCGGCCCGAAAACGGTGTTGTAGGTGTTGGAGCCAAGCCCGAATTCGGGGACGTTGGTCTTGCCGATAATGATGGCGCCGGCGTCGCGGATGCGCTCGACGAAGAAATCGTCTTCCGGGGGCACGAAATCGGCGAAGATCGGCGAGCCGAAGGAGGTCCTGATGCCTGTGGTCGAGGCGAGGTCCTTGATGGCGATCGGCAGGCCGAAGAGGGGGCCGGCTTCCGCTCGCACCGGATTGGCATCGGCCGCGTCGGCTTCGCGCAGGATGTCGCCGCGGTCGCGCAAGGAGACGATGGCGTTGACCAGCGGGTTGACCGCCTCGATGCGGTCGAGGAATGCCGTGACCACCTCGCGTACCGAAAGTGTCTTCCGGCGGATCGCGTCAGCGAGTTCGATGGCGGACAGGCGGCAGATGTCACCGGCCGGCGTCACGGCATGCTTTGTCCGAGGGCACAGCATCTCAACGGGTTTCCTGCAACGCCTGGTCGACATCCCGGGCCAGCGGTATCGCCGGCTGGGCGCCCGGCTTGAGGCAAGCCAGGGAACCAGCCGCGCCGGCGCGCGCCAGCGCCTGTTCGAGCGTAAGGCCGGACGACAGACCGGCGGCGAAATAGCCGCAGAACGTATCGCCGGCGCCGACCGTGTCGACAGGCGTGATCTTCCGTGCCGGAACGGTGTGGAAATCGGTGGGCGTCGCCGCCACCACGCCGTCGCCGCCGAGCGTGACGACGATGGTGTGGCCGGTCTTCCCAGCAAAGTCGCGCATGCGCGCCGCCCGATCGCGGCCTTGCAGTGACAGAGCTTCGCCATAGAGATCGAATTCAGTCTCATTGGCGACGGCATAGTCCGCTTTGCCGAGAAAGCCGGCTGCTGCGCCCTGGAAGGGTGCTGTGTTGAGCACGGTGATAGCCCCGGCCGATCTTGCCTGGTCGAGGGCGGCTTCGACGGTCGCCAGCGGAATCTCATGCTGCAGCAGCACGACATCGCCCTGTTTGAAAAAGGCCTTGGAGAGATCGCCGGGCACCACAGACGCGTTGGCGCCCGGTATCACGGCGATGATGTTCTCGCCGTCGTCGCCGACCATGATCAGCGCCGTGCCAGTCGAGGCGTGGGTCTCGGCGACGCCGGACAGGTCGACCTTGCCGTCGCGCAGCAGCGCCAGCGCGTCGGCGGCGAAGCTGTCCTTGCCAACCGCGCCCACCATGCGCACCAAGGCGCCGGCGCGCGCGGCGGCCAGCGCCTGGTTGGCGCCCTTGCCGCCGGGCGCGGTGGTGAAAGCCGAGCCGGCCACCGTCTCGCCGGGGCTCGGCAGGCGGTCGACATTGGCGATAAGGTCGAGGTTGATCGAGCCGATGACGATAATCAAGCAAGGCCTCCTGGCAGTACAAATTCAAAGTGTCGGAGCGTCCTCGTTGGTCCGCGCGGGCGCAGGTCGTTTACAGTCGTGCGGGAAGCTAACCTGTAAGGCGGCAGCTTGCCAGACCGCGCGACGGGTTTGCCTCGATTTGAGGCATCGTGGCTTATTCACAGCGCACGGTGACCGTGCCCTGATAGGTGCCGGCGGGAAAGATACCGCTCGATTTGGTGGCGGTGAGGTCGACCTGCACGGTGTGGGTGCCGTTGACAACCCGCTGCGGCACACTTCCGTTGATGTCGACCCCCGAGCCATCGAGGCGGAAGACCGAGGCGAAGATCACGTTGGTGTCGCCGCCGCTCGGCGCGGACGAGAATGCGGCTGGCGCCGGCGCCGAAACCGAATAGCAATCCAGCAAATTGAACAAGGAACACAGCTGCGAGCTTGCCACGACAGTGGCGCTCGCGCTCGATCCGCCTGCCTGTTTGGAACCCAGTATGCCGATGGTGGGATTTGCAGTCATTGTTCCCGACGTCCCGACCATGATGGTGCAGGTGCCAATGATCGCCGCTTGCAGCGGAAAGCAGAAGCCGGCAAGTGCTGCCATCGCAAGCAGCGCGCGGTTATTTCTTCTTCTTTTTCTTGCCATCGCCGGTTCCGGTCCTGATGCTCCAGCCTTCGTTGGCCCATCCGGGTGATGCGGCCGCGGGAGCGCTGGCGGCCACGCTCGCCGTCTGGCCGTCGGCGCCGAGGCCCATCTTGAGGAGTTTCAGTTCCAGCTGCAGGCGGTCGACCTCAAGCTCGTAGAGGCGGCTGCAGTCGATGCGTTTCGGCGTACGCCCGATCGGGATCACCACCCGGCCATAGGTGGCAACGCTGTTGTCCGACTGGCTGTTGCCTCTGATGACGCCGAGATCGACATAGGCGCCGGTGCCGGAGACCGCGGAACGGCAAGTGGTGCCGTCCGCGGCATGGACCTCGTCCTGGCCTTGGGGCAAGGTGACGCCGGGCAGGTTGAAGCCGCTCTCGTTCTGGTTGAGATTATAGACATCCTCAGCCAGAACCGGCGAAATACAAGCCGTCGCAGCCGCGAGCGCGAATGTCAGGATTTGCGGCGCCCAAAGAACTTTCCGCATATCTGTGCCCTTATCTGCGTCTGTTGGTTGGGAAAGGGGATGCTTTCGGTACAGATACGCACCTTACGCTCGGCGGCGCCGTCGAAGGGCACGACCACAAGGACAGGACGGGAAGCCTGGGAAGCCAATTGGAAGACACTCGGAGAGATTCTGGCGGCTACTGGCTGAAAATCCTGATCGTAGACGTGGATTTCGACCTGGATCTTCCGGTCGTAGGGATTGGCGGGGAAAACGCGGACAGCGAAGACGTCGGTGAAGCTGTTGACCTCGCCACGCATCGGCGACATCGACTGCGCCTTGACGGCAATGGGTGCCAATCCGACGGCCACTGCCGTCGCCAGGATTCGAGCATGTTTCAAGGATCCCTCCTTCGCTACGGCGTCATTCGCAGCGCAGCGTTACCGTTGCCTGATAGTTGCCGGAGGCGAAGCGGTTGCTGCCACCCTTGGTGCCAGCGAGATTGACCGAGACGAGGTCGGCGCCGGAGGTTCCGATGCTGGTGGCCGAGCCAGTCTCAACGATAGAATGCGTGCCCGCGGCGGAGTAGGTCGGTGTCCAGGTCGTCGACGTTACGTCGGCCGAAGGCACCGTCGTCGTGGTGACCGGATCGACGCTGAGTGACACACCTCCGGTTGTCGTCAGCGTCACGGTTCCGGCAGAACCGCCGCTGTTGTGGGAACTGAGGGACTGCAGATCGGGGCTGACCGTCATCGTGCCATTGGTGGCAATGACAAGCGTGCAGGTCGGCGTGATCGTGCCGTTGAAAATGACATTTTGCGTCGTGGCCAATGCGGTCTGGTCAAAACAGGCAACCAGCAGAACTGCGCCGAAGGCGGCGCGACACAACGTCATCGAGACCTCCTATCAAGCCGGATCGCCCGAATTAATATGGGTCATCATCACTTTATCGTGGTTAATTTAGAGTTAACTAAAATAATAACTGAAAATAATAAACATGATAACCGGAGGTTGCATTCGGTTGCAAGCAAGCAAAATTAGACAAGAAATCCTAATTATACTTGATAATATCGATATTCACGATACCTGCCCGGCTTCCCAGCCCAGAATGGCGCGCTTGCGGGTCAGGCCCCAGTGATAGCCGGTGAGGTCGCCGGACTTGCCGATGGCGCGGTGGCAGGGCACCACGAAAGAGAGCGGATTGGCGCCGTTGGCGGCACCGACCGCGCGGCTGGCGGACGGCGCGCCGATGCTGGCGGCGATCGACGAATAGGTTCGGGCCTTGCCCATCGGGATCTTGAGCAGCGCCTCCCAGACCCGAACCTGGAAGTCGGTGCCGATCATGACGACATGCAGTGGCTGATCGGAGCGCCACAGCGTCGGGTCGAAGATGCGCGCGGCATAGGGGCCTGTAGCAGTCATGTCCTCGACATAGATGGCGTTCGGCCAGCGGCTGGACATGTCGGCGAAGGCGGCGCGTTCCTCGCCGGGGTCGCTGAAGGCGAGGCCGGCAAGCCCGCGGTCCGTGGCCATGATCAGGGCAGTGCCGAATGGCGAGGGATGATAGCCGTAGCGGATGGTGAGCCCGGCGCCGCGTGTTTTGTAGTCGCCCGGCGACATCGCTTCATGGGTGACGAAAAGGTCATGCAGCCGGCCGGGGCCGGACATGCCCAGTTCGAACGAGGTTTCAAGCAGCGGCATGCCCGAATCGAGCAGCCTGCGCGCATGATCCAGTGTTACCGCCTGCAGGAAGGCTTTGGGCGACAGGCCGGCCCAGCGGGTGAAGAGTTTTTGCAGGCCGGTCGGCGTCTCGCCGACCTCCTCGGCCAGTTCTTCGAGGGAAGGCTGATCGCGATAGTCGAGGCTAATCTTCTCGATGGCACGGCGCACGATCTCATAGTCGCTGCCTTGCGGCGTGATGTCCTTTTCGAGGATCGCTGTGTGTGTGCTCATGGAACTGTCTCCTTGAGCCGGAATATCGCCCCTTGGGGCGTCGATCGCCACCCGAAACTTGCCTTCTGGCCGCGCATGCCCAGATAGACTCCGATCTCGAGCCCAGGAGTCGCCCATGGCTGCGAAAAAGCAGATCTCACCGGGGCAAAGGAGACCTTGCTGATGACGCTCTACGGCAAGGCACCGGAGAGCCGGTTGCCGGATTCGCTGCTCGGGGACCGTTTCGCCGACAGGGCGGTGCGCAGGATCGACTATGATTTCTCCAGGCTCAAGGTCGACGGCAATCTCGGTGTCGGCCTGGCGATCAGGGCAAAGACGCTGGACGTCCGCGTCGAGGACTTTCTCGCCAGAAATCCTGATGCCATCGTGCTGCACCTCGGTTGCGGGCTCGATACGCGCATCTTCCGTGTTGATCCGCCACCAGGCGTGGACTGGTTCGATGTCGACTACCCCGAAGTCATCGAGCTCAGGCGCAAGCTTTACCCTTCCCGGCAGCATTACCATCTGGTCGCCTCGTCGGTGACCGAACCCGGCTGGCTAACTGAAGTGCCCCGCAATCGCCCGGCCATCGTGGTGGCGGAAGGGCTGACGCCATATCTCCCTGCCGATGAAGGGCCACGCCTGTTTGCGCGGCTTGTCTCGCATCTTGCCAGCGGCGAACTGGTGTTCGACGCCTACAGCCATTTCGGCCTGAAGCTGCTTCGTCTCAATCCGACCATCAAGGCGACAGGCGCCGAGGTTCATTGGGCGATCGACGATCCGCACGAACTGGAGCGAGCCGTCCCGAAGCTGCGATTCGTCGAGGACATCTCGGCCTACAAGCCCGAACACGCCGCCCGCATGGGCTGGTCCGCGAAACTGTTCGTTCGCCTTTGGACATACATTCCCGCATTGCGTAAGGTCGGCAGGCTTTTGCGCTATCGGTTCTGAAGCGTCCTCTCTGTTCGGCGCGCTTTCCCGCGAAAACCGCTTCACCCTTTTCCTGGAATTGCTTCAGCGCGCCTTGGCGGTCGCCAGCGCCCGTGAAAAAGCCGTGGCAAAGCTTTCTCGGGAGTCTGGGTCCAGGAAGGATCCGATCGGCACGTTCTGGCCCTGGCCTTCGACCGTCATCCGTGTGATGCCGATCTCGGCATGACGGGCGACCGAAAACCGCGCCCAGAACGGATTGAAGCGATGCGCTTCCGATTTACCGGATGGCGCCGTCTTGCGGATGTCGAGGCTGGTGCGCGAAACCGACACTTCCTCGCGGGCACGGGCGGCCCGATAGTTGACACGGAAGGCGATATAGACGGCGGCCACGTCGAGGCCGAAGAAGCCAAACACCGGCCAGGCACCGCGCGACAGGAAAAACGCGCCTGTCACCAGCCAGCCGAACAGCAGCGCGCTCATCAGGATGAAGAAGCCTGTCCGGCCCAGCGACCGGTGCGGGGTCAGCAGGGCGCGAAAGAATGGTTCGTCGGCCTGAAACGAGGCGTTTGTGTCGCTCATGGCGGGATATTATAGGAGGGAAATGACGAGCCCCAAGTCCAAAGATTCTTCCATCTCCAAAAAAGAGCTGCTGCCCGGCCGGCGTGATGGATCGAACGCCAAGCCGCGCCCGCGGCCGGTGCGGCGCACTTCGCGCTACAGCCCGGCCGAAGTGCACGAGATCTTCCGGCGGTTTTCCGTCCAGAGGCCGGAACCGAAGGGTGAACTCGAACATGTCAACGCCTTCACGCTGCTGGTCGCGGTGGTGCTGTCGGCGCAAGCAACCGATGCCGGTGTCAACAAAGCGACACGGGTGCTGTTCAAGGCCGCCGATACGCCGCGCAAGATGCTGGCGCTGGGCGAAGCCAAGGTCGGCGAGTACATCCGCACCATCGGGCTTTGGCGCAACAAGGCCAAGAATGTCATTGCGCTGTCGCAAGCGCTGATCCGCGACCATGACGGCGAGGTGCCCGACGACCGCGATGAATTGGTCAAGCTGCCGGGCGTCGGGCGCAAGACCGCCAATGTCGTGCTCAACATGGCCTTCGGCCAGCACACGATGGCGGTCGACACCCATATTTTGCGCATCGGCAACCGGCTCGGGCTGGCGCCCGGCAAGACGCCGGAACAGGTCGAGCAGGGGCTGCTCAAGATCATCCCTGATGAATATATGCGCCACGCGCATCACTGGCTGATCCTGCATGGCCGCTATGTCTGCAAGGCGCGCAAACCGGATTGCCCGGCCTGCGTCATCGCCGACATCTGCAAGGCAGAGGTGAAGACGACCGATGTGCCGGCACCACTGGTCGAGCTCGCACCGCTTGAAGCGGCCACCGCCTAAAAATCAGTAGCCGTAGCCGCGCGCCATCGCCGCCGCGAAGACTGGGATCATCAGGAAGATGAAGGCCTCGGCGCGGCTGTAGGTCTTCACCGACGCAAGCTCGGTCGCCGGCACCAGGAACGAGGGATTGGCGCTCGCCTGCCTTTTCCAGGAAATGAAGCGCACCGTCGGGATGATCGACAGCAGCCCGACCATGCCAAACGCCGCCATCTTGGCCCAGAACACCCAGTTGTAGACGTAGAATTCCCAACCCTTGAGGCCATAGAAGACGCGGCCGATGCCAACGATGATGATCAGCGCGGCGATGATGCCATAGTGGCGGTCGATGCCGGCGAGCCGCTTGAGCGTGGCAGCGGCCAGATCGCCGCGGATCAGAACGAATTCGGCGCCGATGATCCCCGCCAGTGAAAACACCAGCACATGATGGACAATGGCAAGCACAAGGTCGGTGGTGTCCATGTTCGTTCCCCTGGGTTTGACGGTCCGGCCCGCACCTGAAAAGGGGGTGCGGTTGCAGGTGCTGAATCAGCCTGTCGTGAAAATAACACCGTCGCGCAAAATTCCCATAGCGGCGCCTGGATGATAGGCCCTATCGCCCTGGCCCTTGCACCGCGTCGGCGATTTGCTAAGCGCTGACGATCCGTGCGAGGCAGATCTCATGAACAATCCACAAACGACCGGCGCTCCTGTCATCGAGACGAAGCGAACCACCCTGCGGGCACACCGGCTGGGCGATTTCGACACCTATGCCGCGATGTGGACCGATCCGGTCGTCACCCGTTTCATCGGCGGCAAGCCGCGCACGCGCGAAGAGAGCTGGATGCGCTTCCTGCGTCACGCCGGCCTGTGGTCGCTGCTCGGCTATGGTTTCTGGGCGATCGAGGAGAAGGCTACGGGCCGTTTCATCGGCGAAGCCGGCTTTCACGATCTGAAGCGCGATATGGAGCCGTCGATCGAAGGCATTCCCGAGGCCGGCTGGGCGCTGGTTCCAACTGTTCACGGAGCAGGCTTCGCCACCGAGGTGGTAGGCCGCGTGCTCGCATGGAGCGACGAGGCGTTCGGGCGGGCGAAGACCGTCTGCATCATTGATCCGGAAAACGCCGCTTCGCTGAGGGTCGCGGCGAAGTGCGGTTACCGGGAAGTGGTGCAGATCACCTACCATGATACCCCGACCATCCTGCTGGCGCGGTGACCCTAGCGCCAGATCCAGATCTCCGGTCGAATCGATCTGAGATCTAAATCCGCCTCTAAATCAAAGGGATAGACCATGATGTCGTCCGAAAAGCCGCTTCGCACTTTTCGGCATCATGCTCTAGAGCGGGATGATTTTAGGTTCGGTCATAGCCGGCCTCGAGGAAGTAATTTCGGCATTCGTTTGAAGTGACAATTTCGA
>NZ_JAMYKV010000020.1:0-106060 GCF_040317535.1 Mesorhizobium sp. M1409 | reverse complement strand
ACATCCCCTCTAACGCGGGGCGGCAGCGGCAGAGGTGTAAACCCCCCCCCGCACAAGTCCGCCGGCCCCGGCCCACGCCCCCAAACGCCGGGCGCCGGCTCGCGCCGGCGCCGCCCTTTTCTTATGCAAAGCGTGGCTGAAGACCAATGCCTATCGGCCGGTGCGGACGGTCGACAGGCAGACGGGCGGGAGCGCTTAACCGAGATTTCCGCGATCGCGGAATTGCGAGAACGCCCGTCGACAGACCCAGCATGGCGGCAAGCTGTTCGCGGCGAGCCCGCGCATCTCGCGGCTTTTGGGCGTTTGCTTGCTGAGCTTCTTTTCCATTTCACCGAAAGACACAACCCGTTGAAGCCAGGCCTGCGGAACATCGGCTTTTCAAAACCTCGTTCATCCGTTTCGACGGACCCTGATTGACGGCGGCTGTGGTGCTTTTTGGTTCTCGCCATGACCTTTTGCTACCCCTGGTGCAGCAATTCGCCGCTGTCGATCATGCGCAGGTTCATGTCGGCGGGGGTCTTGATGAGCAGTTGGGCATTGAGAACATGCAGGTCACGCGGCTCGGTGCAGGCCAGCCAGGCGCGAAGCTTGTAAAGACCGGGGTGAAGATCGGCGCCAAAGATGAAGGAGACGCTTTTTTGCTCTCTGGCCGGCATCGGAATTTCACCATGCTGGGAGCCGATCGAGCGATCTTCGAGCCACAGCGAGGCTATGCAGCCGGCATTGACAAAAACGTTGGATCCGGTGGTGGCGCGGTATTCGACGGCGAGTTGCGTGCGGCCGGGTTCTGCGACCTTCAGCCAGCCCTGGAGTTCGACTGAGGTGAGGCCGGTGTAGAGCACACCTTTGCGCGACAGTTCATTGAGGGGAATGGCGCCGCCGATATAGACAAAGCTGCCGACGCTGTCGGCAGGGATCTCTGGAAGATCGTCTTTTTTGGCCGGCGCAACCCGGGCGATGGCGAGCGCGCCCCGCTGGTAACCTTGGCTGGCACCGGCTTCGGAGGAAGCCTGCTTCTTCGCGCCATCGTTTCCGGTGGCGGGCAAGCTGCCGTTGCTCTTTGCCGACGCACCGTCCTGTCCGGGGATGCCGAGATGCTCGATAATTCGATCGAGTTTTTGCTCGATGCGGTCCAATTGCTGCTGGTTTGCCTGCTGGTCTTGCGCCAAGGCAAAGCCGGAGCCCTCAACGAAACTCAACGCTGCGATTGCAATGCCGAGCGCCAGCCTGCCCACGCTTTTTCTTTGCATCATGGGGATGATCCTTCCTACGGTACGGTTCCAAAATCGTCGTGCGGCGCGGGCGCCACCTTTATTCCTTGCAGCGGCCGGCCTGGAGCGACAGCAGGCGTATGGTCTTGAGCCGGCTCCGAGGTTGATCCAGGCGCGGGCGGTTGGGTCCGCGACCCTGCGGCTGTAGATGCATTGCCCTGTTCGAATTTTTCCGAAGTCGACGTCGGCGTGCCGGCGTTCTTTCCAGCGCCGGCAACGGGGCCGTCGCGATTGCCGGCGACATCCCGAACAATACTAATAGCCAGAAAGATCAAAGCCAGAACGGCGGCGATCGTGGCATAGCGGAACAGCGGATCGCGCCGGAACAGGGCGGGAACAAGTTGGAGCCAGCGCACCAGCGTGGCTCGCACAGATGAGAGGAGGGTTTGAGCCGTCATGTAGTTGATCCCTGCCGCTCGTGTGATGCTATCGCCGCCGCAATGTCACCTGGCTCGATGGTCATGATGGCGTCGCGGCCAGCACTGCCGATGCCGTGGGTAGCAAGACGCATGGCTTGCGCCTCGCGCGTGCTTTCCCAAAGCGTGCGGATTGCGCGGGCATTGCCGAAATCGTCTCCACGCTCTGGTTGGATGCGGACGCAGGCAAGGTTAGCCGAGTTCTCGGCCGGGGCGTCGAGCACAAAGCCTTCACGGTTGGCGAGGTTGCGAAAAATCCCCGCCAGCTCTTCAGCCGAATAGTCCTCGAACATTATTGTCCTGGTGAAGCGGGAGCGCAGGCCGGGATTTGCTTCGAGGAAGCGGCGCATTTCACCGGTATAGCCGGCGGCGATGACACACAATCGATCCCGATGATCCTCCATCAGCTTCAGCAGCGTGTCGATCGCCTCGCGGCCAAAATCGTTATTTTGGCCCTCGGGGGCCAATGCATATGCTTCGTCAACGAACAGCACGCCGTCGAGCGACGCCTCGACCGCCTCCCGTGTCTTGATTGCGGTCTGTCCGATATAGCCGGCGACAAGCTGGCTGCGGTCGACCTCGACGACATGGCCGGATCTGAGCAGGCCGAGTGCGAAAAGAATCTCGCCCATAAGACGCGCCGCCGTTGTTTTTCCGGTCCCTGGATTGCCGAGGAAGATCAGGTGCAGGCTTGGGGGTGCGGCGTTGATGCCGTGGCGCCGACGTTCCTGCTCGGCCTGCAGCACCGCGACCAGCTTCTTGACCTCATCCTTGACGGAGCGCCACCCGGTCATGGCGTCGAGTTCGGCCAGCACGTCATCGAGCGGCCGATGTCTTGCTGCACGGATCGGCAGAGCCGGTTTCCGTTCAACGCCTGCTTGCGCGTCCCATTCACCCTTCGAGAATTTCGGCGATACCGGCACGCCATGCTTTGCAGCATGCGCCAGCCGCCAGCCCATGACGATAACCGCGACGATAAGAATGACGCCGGAATAGGTTTCCAGCAGGGCGAGCACGACGATCAGGACGGCAAGGCCAGGGATAATCGGGGCCAGAATGCGCTGCATCTCTTGCCGCCTCAACCCGACGCGGCTTGGGGCGCGAAACGGTTCCGCTCGACCTTGGCGACCATTTCCGGCCTGCGGAAATAAATCGCTCTGCCGCAGCGCAACGGCTTTCGGCCCTGGACGAAGACGAACTGCTCGTCGGCTCTGGCATCGGCAAGAATTTCGGAGACGGTCGCCAACCGTCTGCCACGCTCGGAGCGCTGTTCCGAGGCGCCGGTCGAGGCGGTGCCGATCTCGAGCGGCTTTGCGCTTTTTCCCCGGTTTTTTGTCTCGGAGTTCAGCACGACGCCATGTTCGCCCAGCGCTTCGGAGACAGCGCGGGCCTGTTCGAGCGAGCCGATCGCGGCGTAGGATCGCCAGGAAGCGCTTTCGAACCAGGCGCTCTTGCCGCCATCGCCCCATTGTTCGCGCAGCTGGCCTTCGGACTGATAGAGCATGACCAGCGTAATGCCGTATTTGCGGCCGGCATCGCGGGCGCGGGCCAGTGAGGTCATGTAACCGAGGCGGGCGACCTCATCGAGTAGGAAGACGATACGCCCGCCCGGCAAGACGCCGTCGGCCTCATAGACGGCATTGAGCAGGGATCCGACAACGACACGGGCGAGCGCCGGCGTCGATTCCAGCACCTTCATCGGGATGTTGATAAAGAGGTCGAGCTTGCCGGCGACCAGATCAGCAGTGCGAAAACTGTTACCCGACACCAGTTTTGCGTAGGCGGGATTGGCGAGCCATTCGGTTTGCTCGCTCATGTTGCCGTAGACGCCGGAGAACGTCTCGGCGACCAGCCCCATCAACTGGCCTGCGAGATGGCGGGCGCGATGCGAGGAGGAGTGTTCAAAAATGCGTGCTAGCTCGTTCCGCATTTTTGCCTCCGGCAAGGCGAGCCGTTGCGCCAGAGTGACGAGATTGCGTTTGTCGTCGGACAGATTTTTGTCGAAGACGATGTCGGAAAGCAGGGTCTCGACGATGGCCTTGCCACGGCCCTCGAAGAAGGCCTTGCCCGAGGCGCCGTGCGGCGCATCACGGGTGGCGGTGTGTTTCTCGCCGCAGATCCAGTCGACGACCGAGCGGATGTCGCCATCGATGAGCGGCGAACTTTTTGTCAGCCAGTCGAGCGCGTTGAAGGCTCCGCTGCCCGTCATCGGATCAATTGAGATGACACGCCGGCCCATCGCCGTGCGTGCGCCCGTCAGCATCGGCGCCAGCTCGGAGGAGGGATCGAGGGTGACAATTGAGGCGCGCCAGGTGAGCAGCGTCGGCACGCAGACGGAGACGGTTTTGTAGGCGCCCGAACCGGCGAAGACGAGGCCGTGGGTGCCGCCCCAGGAGAGATCAAAGGTGAGTAAAGGCGACTTGCCACCCTTGCCCCATGTTTTTGGATCGCGCGGATCAAACTTTTGTCCGCGCCGGGCCGGCGCATCCTGATCGACGCGGTAGGCTTCGCCGATGACGACGCCGCAGCGCGGATTGGCTGTCGACTTGGCCGAACCACCGAACAGGTTTTGTGACTCGCGAATGTCCATCCAGTCCGCGTGGCCAAAGATGTCAGAGGAGGCACGCTCAACCGGCTTGACGCTTTGGGCGTGCAGCGATTTTCCCATCAGCATCCTGACGCCGGCCGTGGTCGCGAGAAAGCCGACAACCCCGGCATAAAAGATGGCCATGTCGGCTGCGTTCAAAATGGCGGACCAGGCAAAGTCTGATCGGTCTACAAGGGCCAGGGCAAGACGCTTGACCACACCTATCTCATGCACACGCATCACTGGCGCGCCGCCTCGAGCTATGTCGCGCTGACTAGGCAGCGTGAGAGCGCGACGATCTTCGTAGCGACGCAGACCGCCCGGGATTTGCGGCAGCTCGCCCGGCAGCTCGGTCGCAACGAGATCAAGTCGGCGTCAGTGGCTTATGCAACACGCGACGAGTTCAGCGCGGAACAACGGGCGAAGCTGGACGAGGAACGGGCGGCGGAGAACGCCCGGCCAGTGTCGCAAGTTGGGAAAGCTCACCAAAGCAGGGAACAAGAGGAGCAGCCGATGGCTTCAGTTGTTGAAGAAGCACGGGTGGACATGCGTCAGGCTGATCCGCGCACACCGGAGATGCAGTCCGGCGCCATTGCCAAGGACGCGGAGGGCCAGCGTCGGCCTGAGCATCGAGGCGGGACGCCTGAGCCCGTCGTGGCGCAGAAGTCAAAAGAGGCAGGAGGCAGCGATCGTCCCGGGTCAGCCGATGATCGGGTCGTAGCAAGCGGAACCGAAGATCGGCAGGCTGTTCCAAATGGCAGAAATGAAGAGCGGTCGCGCAGCACCGCAGCCGGCCGGCCAGCGGACGTCAGGGTACTGATAGCTGCGTTCCAGGATGTGGCTGCTGGTGGCGTGCGCCGCGACAGCCTTGGGCGATCGATCGACGAAAAAAGCATCGCCGCTGCTGTCAGTCGCGATGCGGATGTACAGCGCGAGCGCGAGGCTCGCTCAATCTATCTGGAGACCGCCTACCGTGATCCGAAATCGGCGGCGCAGCGTCTCGACGAGATCATTGCTCGAGACGGTCCGACAAGTGCTGCACAACGGATATCGGCGGACACCAGCTTGGTCGGCGAGCTGCGAGGCAGGGAAGGGTTCTTCGCCGGTGCCAGGGCGCGGGAAGAGCGGACCGCCGCTGAACAGGCTGCCGCCGCGATTGGCCCGAACATTGTCCGGACCGCCGAGTTCGAGAACCGAGCCGAACGATCCTATCGCACCCAGGTCGAAAAGCAGCTCAAGGCTGACGCGGTTGAGGTGAGAGATGTTTCTGATCGGGCGAAAGCTGCCCTGGAAAAAATTGCAATGGCCAAGGATGATCGCGAGCGGGCCGAAGCCTTCAAGGCGGTGTCAGCCGATCAGGAGGTCAGACGGGAGATCGCCACCTTCAAGAAATCGATTGAAGTCCGTTTCGGTGAAGACGGCGCACGCGAAATCGCTCGTGCGACAGCCTCGGGCAAATCGTTTGAACATCCATCCGTGCGGAAATCCGATCAGGTCAGGTTGGGTGAGGCCGCGGCTCTCTATTCCGCAGCCCGATCGGGTGAAGTCGCGTCCAGACAAGAGGCCGAAACTGAACGTCTTGCAGCGCGCGAATCTCAGTCGACACGGCTGAAGCAGTAGGGAAGCGCCGTGGGGCCGGCTGCGTTATCCCGTCGGCGTCGCAGGCCGCGGCGAATGACTACTCTTTAAGCAAGGTGGTCGTTCATTGTCACAAATGGGCCCGGTACAGTTCAGAGCTGCAGATCAGCATTCGGGGAGTTGCCAAAGATGCTCTTGTACTCTCGGCCGAACTGAGAGGGCTGAGGTCGCGCCATGCACCTTCAGGAGCCGGGCGACCTCGGCCGGCTTGAAATCGTCGTTGACGAGCTGTCGCGCATGCGCGACCTGGTTGGGGGAGGGACCGAACCACATCCCGCGCGCCCTGGCCGCGATCCGGCGCGGAGCCATCAAATAGCTCAAACTTCGCTAAAGTCGTAGCGAAACCCGCGAACCTCCCAAAGCTCTGACAGGGTCGGGGTTTCTTTCAAAAAACGAAGAACCTTCCGAGCCGCGATCAAATTGAAGGGGAACATTCCAATAGATGAGTGCCCACAATTCAGCCGCACGACCTCAGGTGGAAGATTGCACTTCGCCAGCAACTCAATGAGACGCTCAGAGCCTCCTGGGCGCGCAACCGTATCGTCCTTACCGAGCAAGAACATCAAATCCAGACGAGGACGTGTAAGGCCGAAAAGATGCTTCTCTAAATCGATGAGACCCCAAGCGGTTCTTAGCCCTTCCAGTGACATGGACGATTCAATACGACCACGTAAGGCCGTCATGGTCTCCGCAGTCCAGACGAGATCAGCAGGGCTTCCCGGCGATACCATGAGAACCGCCTTATCAACCTTCTGCTCTTGGGCAGCAACGAGACCCGCAACAGTGCCACCCAAACACATCCCTACAACCGAGATTTTCTGATACCCCTGACTATAAAGCCAACGAACAATCTTACGACCATCTAGGACAGCCTGTCTCATCGACTGGACGGTGCGCCCTAAATTCGCGTTGAAAAGTTTTTCCTCCGAATAGTCATTCGAAGCTCGCCCAAAATGATACGGAAGTGTAGCTTCAATAACCGTTATGCCCTTTCTAGCGAAGTATTTGGAAAATCGCGGATACCGGTTCCGAGCATACCAATGATGAAACACAACAAGCGCATGTTGTTTAAATCCACTGTCGGTAACAACGCATTCGAACGTATTGTTCGCCTGATCTTCAGTTGAAATATCAGATTGGAAGATAACACTATCCGATTCTTCCCTTAACGGAACAGCTGGAAATATCGTCGCGAAAAACATCTCGCCCTTGGAAATTTCATTGAAGACCAATGCGTCAGAGCCATCGCGAGAAAATGGAATCGCCTTATCATGAATACGCCTCTGGCGTTCTAATGATCTCAGAACGTGCTTACGATCATAACGGCGCGCTAGATAACGGAACATTTTCTCTCCTTTCTTGCAGGTCGGAAACCTATCATCATAAAACCAATGCTGAAGTCCCGCCGTACTTCATTCACTCGACAAAGGCGGCTGGCCATCCCTCCACACTATTTAGCGCCCGATAAAGGGTTGCTCGATGCACCTTCAGGAGCCGTGCAACCTCAGTCACTGGCTTGTCTTGGGCGATGAGCTGACGGGCGTGCGTGACCTGGTCGGCCGATAGGGCAGGGGAAGGACCGAACCGCACTCCACGTGCCCTGGCCGCGATCCTGCCCGCTGGTGCGCTCCACGATCAAGGATCGCTCGAAATCCGCAACGCCGGCGAACACGGTCAACACCATGCGGCCGGCCGGCGTCGTCGTGTCGGCCCATGGCTCGGCCAAAGATCGCAAGCCGGCCTCGGCCTCGCTGATCCGCTCGGCAATATCGAGAAGGTCGCGCGTCGATCGGGCGAGGCGGTCTAGCCTGGTGACCGTCACCACGTCGCCGGGGCGCAAATGGTCGAGGAGCTTCACAAGCTCGGGCCTGTCTCGCTTTCCCCCGGAAACCTTTTCCTCAAAGAGGCGAATGCAGCCGGCCGCGCCAAGCGCCGCGTGCTGCTGGTCGAGGTCCTGGCCCTGGGTGTAGACCCGGGCATAGCCAATCATCATCGTGGCGGGTTTCCTCGCAAGTTATGTCGCAAGGACAATTACCACTTGCGACAAAGACATGCGACACAAAAACCCCCTGATTTTCAGGGGACGGCCGATCTGTCGCAGGTTTTAGGAATTATGCGAGGTAGCAACGATCTGCCTAAGAAGCTGCGCGAAATGGTTGGAACCAAGACGTCCACCCCCCCTTGTGCACATCTATAATTTGGGCAACGACCAAATTATAGATGGGCATCACTGCTAGCCCTTGTCCCCGATCCCAACGCGAAATAAGCATCCGCCCCGAACGGACCACCAGACGGTGCAATCCACCATAGATAGCCATATCTTGATCCATGAGACTGGAACAACCTGCTTTTCGAGCCACTGGCCACCATTGAGGAACAACAAGCCGAAGCGCGCGAGATCGCAAGCAGACAGGCGAAATGTATGTGCCCGATGGTCTGACGATGAAACTTGGCGTGGATCCTCGGCCATTTTTTCGGCCTCGATGCTCGGCCGCTGCGCCTGGCGTCGGCCCGAGTTTGCTCGTGCGTCGACTCCCTGTCCGGACGTAGCTCGATCTCGCTCCGGACGCCCATTTGCTCCGCAATCCCGCGCCGCTCAGAAGCGTTCAGAGTCTTCCGTCCAGTTTTATCGGGCGGTGAGGTGATGGTTGGTAATATCGATCCGTCGTATCGAGACTTAGAGTAAGAGTGACCGCCAGAACACTTGATCTAGTTCCTCTAGGTGATTGCTCGAAGACTCGAAACGCGAGCTATTCATACTTTGAATAGTGGAGAAATATTAACTTACACTGGTGAAAGTCGCATAAGATATCTTATGGAACTCGATTTTATATCGACATATCAATAACTTGGCCCCTGGTTATAGCGTGTGACAAGCCCGTCTTTAGGGGTGCTTTACGGCGAGATTCGGCGAAATGGTCCATCTGGGTTCTCCTAGTTGCAGGGTTTCAGTCAAACCGTCCGGAGGCGAGTGGATCGCTTGCCGGAAAGGTCTCCAGGAGACCCTCGCCCAGGCGTTCATTCTCGCGCGGGCACGGCTCGTATAACCCGGCGCGCTTCTTGACGTCGCCGGGCAGCAGACCTTTGTAGCCCGCAACAGCGTCCTCAGTCGATTTTTGATCGACCATCTTGGCACGATTGTCTCTCCTCTTCCGGTTGACGGCGTTTGATCCGCATCTGAGCGCGGTCACGAGAAATCGGCCGCGCATGCCCTCTCCGTATTGCACGATCCGGCCACTCCGGCGAACGGCACTCAATTCATTAAGCGTTCGTCCCAGGCCCGAAATCTACAATAACCTCAGCGTCGGCAGGTGCTCAGATCTGCTTCCCCCGGTTGGTGGGCGGCCGTCCTGAAGGATGACCCGCATAGAATAGGAGGCAGACAGATGACGAACTCCAAAAATGCGATAGAGCGCGAGGTGATCGAGTCCAAAGTGGATTTTGACACCGTCGTGGAACGAATTTTTGAGAGAATTGGACGAACGGATCGGTTGTCGTTGGAAGAGATTCTCGCCGAAAAAGACTTTCTTCGGTTTTCAGAGCGGATCAAGTCGACGATCGGATCGTCTGGCTTAATGGAGTTCGCGACTTATGACCTGGGCGACGCGCTCGGCAAGGATGGGAACTCCGCAGCCTATAGAATAATCAGGATCGTCGCTGGCAACCCGCTTATCATGCGTCAGATGGTTGCTGCGGTTCCACATGCGGGCTCATATGCCCCCGTGACGATCTTGATTTACGAGGAGGGCGGCTTAGTGAAGCTGGCCTATGATCGAATGGAAAGCTGCCTGCAGAGTTATTCATCCGAGCCGGCCCTCGAAGTCGCGCGAGCGCTCGATCAGAAGGTTTTGAATATCCTCGTCGAGGCGGCTTCGTGACGTCTTGGGGAAAGCTGGCCGGGCGGAAAGTACCGATAGATACAATTTTTCCCCTCGGGTATTTGACATGGTTCGCCCAGTTTCGATCGCGAACTGGAGAACGCAATGGAGCAACCTACAACATATCTCGCATGCCAGGCCGTCTCGCCTGGAAAACTGGAGTTCGTGCGCAAGGAACTCCGCAATCCGCCGGCCGGCTTTGTCCGTGTCAAGGTTGAGGCCTGCGGCGTGTGTCACTCGGACGGCGCAACCGTCGAAGGTGCCTTCCCCATCCAGTGGCCGCGCGTGCCGGGCCACGAAGTTGTCGGAAAAATCGATGTGGTCGGCGACGGCGTCGAAGGCTGGCAGTCCGGACAGCGCGTTGGCGTGGGCTTCCTGGGTGGGAGCTGCGGCCACTGCTCACAGTGCCGTTCGGGCCATCTCGTTAATTGCGAGAACCAAGAGTTCACCGGCATTCAACTGGATGGCGGCTACGCGGAATATATGATTGCAAAGGAGACAGGCCTCGTCCTCATTCCCGACGACCTCTCCAATGTAGAGGCCGCACCGCTCCTTTGCGCGGGCCTCACCACATTCAGCGCTCTGCGCAATTCGAATGCACGGCCTGGTGATCGGGTCGCGATCTTTGGTATCGGTGGCCTCGGTCATCTTGCGGTCCAATATGCACGTCGCATGGGGTATGAGGTGGTTGCGATCGGAAGAAGTGAAGCCGTCGGCGCCTTGGCCATGAGGCTTGGCGCACACCACTACATCGACTCGTCGAAGCGCAATGTCGCAGAGGCGCTCCTTGAGCTCGGCGGGGCTGATCTTGTGCTCGCCACGGCATCAGGCGGCGCGGCTGCAAAGGATACAATCAAGGCAATTCGTCCCCGCGGTCAGATTATCGTGCTCGGGGCCACGCCGGAGCCGGTCGAGGTTCCCACCAACGTGCTTCTGTTCGGAAGCAGATCGATCCAAGGCGCCCTGACGGGCGATCCGGGCACGAGCGAAACGACGTTGAAGTTCAGCGCGCTCCAGGGCGTCAATGCAATCATCGAAGAGATGCCGCTCGCAAGCGCGATCGACGCCTACGCGAAGATGATGGCCGGTCAGGCGAAGTTCCGCATCGTCCTGACGATGTGATTCTTTGCATCTGCCGGCGGATATTCCCTCGGCAAACGTATGTAGGCGACGCCGCCGATTCATCCCGCCGGCGTCGCCTCTTTCTATCGTCCGATGCCCTCTCACGTGCGAGTGAGTACCGCTGTCGAGCTGCAGGTAGCGGATCGTACAATCGCGTCCCGATCACGCACCGTATTTTCGAAATCGAGCGCTCATGGTCGTGGGCAATTAGCCATCTTCAACAGTTGGGGCACTTTGATGAGTGAGAAGGATCCAGAGGGCATCGTTCGATATGACGCGCCGGCGGGCGGGTGGGGTGCCTTGAAGGCCCTTGCTCGCACGTTGAAAGAGCAGCAGGTGGTATTTAGCGGCGTTCACGCTCTCTTGCGGGCCAATCAGCCAGATGGCTTCGATTGCCCCGGCTGCGCTTGGCCCGATCCCAACCACACCTCGGCATTCGAGTTTTGCGAAAATGGGGCGAAGGCGATAACGTGGGAATCCACGAAAAAGCGAGCCGATCCCGGGTTTTTCGCAAGTCACACGGTTTCCGAGCTGTGGACCTGGACAGATCACAAGCTTGAAGATGCGGGCCGTCTCACGAGCCCGATGCTATACGATGCCACAACCGACCATTTTGTCCCGATCGCCTGGGACGATGCGTTGAGCCGTATCGGAGCGTCCCTGCGAGGCCTCTCCGATCCCAATCAGGCAGAATTCTACACCTCCGGACGTGCGTCAAACGAGGCGGCTTTCCTCTACCAGACCTTCGTGCGAGCCTATGGGACGAACAACTTTCCCGACTGTTCGAACATGTGCCATGAGGCGACGTCGGTTGGGCTCCCCAAGTCCATCGGCGTCGGTAAAGGGACGGTGGAACTGAGTGACTTCGACGAATGCGACCTGATCATCAGCATCGGTCACAATCCGGGTACCAATCACCCGAGGATGATGACAACGCTGCATGATTGCTCCCGCAGGGGGGTTCCCATCCTGGTGTTCAATCCGTTGAAGGAGCGCGCGCTTGAGCGGTTTGCCGCGCCCCAGAACCCCGTTGAGATGGTGACCCTAACGTCGACCCCGATTGCTTCGGCTTACCACCAAGTGAAGGCCGGCGGCGATCTAGCTTTGCTGAAGGGTATCATCAAGCTCGTTGTCGAGCGGGACGAGGCAGATCTCGCCGCCGGTGGAGACGGACATCTCGACCGAGATTTCATCTTGATCCATACCTCAGGCATCGATGAGCTTCGCAGCGACGCCGCGTCCACAGAATGGAATCAGATTTGCCGGAAGTCTGGCATCGCCAAGGAAGCGTTTGAATCGATCGCCGATGCTTATATACAAAGCAAACGGGTTATTATTTGTTATGGCATGGGCATTACCCAGCATGCAACCGGGACCGAAGTTGTCCAGCAGCTGGCAAATCTCCTTATGCTGCGCGGCAATATCGGCAAACCAGGCGCTGGGATATGTCCGCTACGAGGTCACTCGAACGTGCAGGGTGATCGGACGGTGGGCATCACCGAGATCCCGAACAAAGACCTCATCGACGGGATGGAGCGCGCCTTCGGATTCCGGCCGCCGTCCGCCAGGGGCCATAATGCGGTTGAGAGCATCGAAGCAATCATAGCCGGCGCCTCGAAGGCGCTCGTCTGTCTAGGCGGAAACCTTGCCGTCGCCATGTCCGATCCCGAAAGGACGTTCGCGGCCATGCGCAAGCTTGATCTCGCTGTCCACTTGGCAACAAAGCCGAACAGGTCACATCTCCTCACCGCTAAAACCACAATCATCCTCCCTGTGCTTGGGCGGACCGATCAGGATATGCAAATTTCCGGACCGCAGTCGGTCACCGTTGAAGACTCCATGTCGATGGTTCATGCCTCCCGAGGCTTCTTGAAACCGCCGACGGACACGCTGATGTCGGAGCCGGCGATCATTGCGGCAATAGCAAAAGCGACATTGGGAGACAGGTACGGAATTCCGTGGGACGAGCTGGTCGGAAATTACGACCGGATTCGGGACAAGATCGAAATCGTCTTTCCGGACTTTCGGGACTTCAACCGTCGCGTCAGGAAGCCTGGCGGCTTTCGGCTCAGCATTCCGGCAGCCAAGAGAGTTTGGAAGACGTCGAACGGGAAAGCAAACTTCCTCGTCGCAAAAGGACTGGAAGAGGATCGCCGTATGACCGGTCCCGATAGTCTCGTGATGACGACGATCCGCAGCCACGGACAGTACAACACCACGGTCTACAATCTGGACGATCGCTATCGCGGTGTCTTCGGGCGCAGAGATGTCGTATTCATGAGCCGGGACGACATGACGGCCCGTGGACTTGCACAGGGTGACCAGGTCGACGTAATTGGCATAGACCACGATCCGGCTGCACCGAGAAGGGTTGTGAGCGGCTTCATTGCCATCGAGTACGACATCCCGACCGGATCAGTTGCCGGCTATTATCCCGAAATGAACCGGATCATCGCTCTTTCGGACTTTGACGCCCAGTCTGGTACGCCTGCCTATAAGGGCGCTCCGGTGACGGTCGAAAAAGCTGCTCTTTTTGTCGACGTCGCCTGTCGGGGTTAAAGCCGTGACTTTATCAAACGCAGCCGGGGCACATTCCTGATTTCCCTTTCACGGAGCAGACGAACATGTACGACGATACAGTCATCAGCTTTGCGCAGGCTGGCGCCCATAAGGTTGACTTGGTCAGAAGTAGGCTCCTAGCGTTCCTCGTGGGCTCGATGATGGCCGGGGTTTACATCGGATTCGGCGATCTTCTCATGTTCACGGCCGGCGCACATGTCGATCCGGCTTGGGCGCATCTCGTCATGGGGATCGTGTTTTCGTCTGGCCTGACCATCGTCGTTTTCGCCGGTTCGGAACTTTTCACAGGGACTGCGATGTACATGCCGCTGGCGGTGTTGACCGGCAAAGCAAGGATATCCGATGTGTTGCTTGTCTGGGTGGCATCGTGGTGCGGCAACCTGGTCGGTGCTATTTTGCTCGCCTCGCTCCTCTACGCGGCAGGCGGTGGTGTGATACTGGGTGATGGACGATCTCTGTTCTTTTCGGTCGTCGAGGGCAAGCTCTCGGCAGGTTCTGCAGAACTGGTTGCGAAGGGCGTCTTGTGCAACTGGTTGGTCTGCCTGGCGATATGGATGGCAGGTCGCACCGAGAACGCTGCCGCCAAGATTATGCTGATCTTCTGGCCCATCACGATCTTCGTCGCTGCTGGCTTCGAGCACTCCGTTGCGAACATGTTTGCGTTCTCGATGGCGCTTCTTGGCCCTCGCCCTGATTCCCTGTCGCTGATGGCGGCTGCGCATAACTTGCTCTGCGTAACCGTGGGCAATCTGCTCGGGGGCTCGATCTTCATGGCTTTCGGCTACTGGATCCAGTTCAACGGCAGCCGACACGTCTCGTTCGAGCCGGCACCCGCAACGCTTATACCGCGCGAAGAAGGCAGTCCGCGATGATCGGATCGAGATAACCTCCACTCCCGCGTTGCTAACCGCGCGTATGGCGGCCAAGGATGCGCCCCGCCCCCGTCGGCGATCATGCCGCAAGTGGCTCTCCGAGCAGCCGACAATCCATCCCCCATGCAAGCGCCTCGTCGCCAAGGTTGCCTTTGGCAGCAAGTCCCTATTCGGCATAGCGCGTTGTCGCCGACGATTCGCCATTGCTAAATATGTATGCGAACGCCGCATCGCGGAATGCGGAAGTGGGACAGAACCTGTTCTCCACGGCCGACGAACGCTCGGCGCATCCCTCCCGGAGCGAGTCCAAAGGCCCATCGACGCTCCGGCGTCACCGTTTCTTAGACCGGCTGTGGCTGCTCTCAAGTTCAGGCGGGCTCCATCCTCGTGCCACCGCTTCCTCGAAGGCATCTCTGTCGCCCAACATTGCGTTGGAGATGATCTTTCCGATATCGTTGAAGCCGGCGATAAAGTCCGGATTGTCGGCGACCGGCGTCACGCCATCGAAAAGCGGCGCCATCTTACCCAAGCCGGCAAGATCTTCCCTGACGAACAGCTGTTTTCTTTTCTCGACTTCGTAGGGGTGCATGCCCAAAAACTGGAGCGCATTCCCGGCTGTGTCGACCGAGCTCGCGAAGACCTCCCTCACGATCTGATCGGCGCCCGCGTGCTCCAGCCGGTAATGATGAAGACGATCATAGGCACGAACAATGATCTTGAGCCGCGTGTTTGCCCGGCGTGCATGTTCGACTATCTCTACCGCGCGATCGGTGTCGTCGATGGCGACAACCAGCAACTTCGCGTTTCCGACACCGGCAGATTCCAGCAGATCCGGTCGACCGGCATCTCCGAAAAAAGACTGAATTCCGAACTTGCGCAGGTTGTCCACGACGTCTGCTCGAAAATCGAGAACCACTGGCTTGTAGCCGTTAGCAAGCAGCATTCTGGTAATGATCTGCCCAAAGCGTCCCAGGCCCGCGACAATGATGGTCCCCTCGTCGGGATGATCTGTGGGTCGCTTGGCGATGTCCCTTCGATCCAGCAAAACCACCAGGCGATCGAAGACGATGAACAGACCTGGCGTGAGGATCATGCCAAGTGCGATGATGAGGACCGCGACCGATGAAAGCGATGACGTGAGCAGACCAGCCTGCTCGCCGATAGACAGGAGCACAAAGCCGAACTCGCCGGCCTGGGCCAGGCCGAGGGCAAGCAACCATCCGGCCGAAGACCTTAATCGAAACAACCAGGCCAGGGGCAAAAGCACTGCGATCTTAACGACAATCAACAGGCCCGCAGCCCCTAGGATGAATGGCCAGCTTTCGAACAGCACCCGGAGCTCGATCTTGGCACCGATCGTCATGAAAAACAGGCCGAGCAGGAGACCTTTGAACGGTTCAATGTCGTTTTCCAACTCGTGCTTGAACTCGCTGTTTGCGAGCACGACGCCGGCCAAGAAAGCCCCGAGAGCCGGGGAAAGTCCGACTGACATCATCAATACGGCAATCCCAACAACCAGCAAGAGGGCTGCGGCGGTGAAGACCTCCCTCAGGCCCAGCATTGCGATCATTCTGAACACCGGGCGCGATAGAAAATGACCGCCCGCAACAACGAAAGCGACAGTGGCCAGGGTCAGGATCGCGGAGGCCCAGGCTGGCAAGTTCGAGAGGAGACCCTGGGTGACATGTTGTGGACCGACCGCCGATCCCACGGACAGCAGAGGGATAAGCGCAAGCATCGGGATGACTGCGAGATCCTGAAAGAGCAGGACCGCGAAACTGGAGCGCCCGCCGTCTGACTCCAACAGCCCGCGTTCCTTCAGCGTCTGCAGAACGATCGCCGTCGAAGATAGCGCAGCGACGAAGCCGAAAAGAACGCCCTGTTGCCAGGTAAAGCCAAATGCAGCCGATACAGCGCAAACGGCGATGACCGTCGCAAGCACCTGCAGTCCTCCAAGCCCGACCAGTTTGGTGCGCAAGCGCCAGACCATCTGCGGGTCGATCTCGAGGCCGATCAGGAACAGCATCATGACGATGCCGAACTCGGAAAAGTGCTCCAGGTATCCTGACGCCGAATCGGAAAAATGCAGCACCGGTCCGACGATGACGCCTGCTGCGATATATCCGACAACAGAACCGAGCCCGATGCGATGAGAAATGATCACGGCCACGACGGCCGCGGCCAGGTAACCAAAGGCATATACTGCAAGGCTTTCCACAGAAGTTAGGCTCCCATGTCGCCGGAACGTGTCACCTGGGCAAGCATTTCACGCGCGGTTCCCGACTTCAGGTCAAAGCGATCTTGAACCAGGTCCCCAAGGAGGGTGCGATAGGCCGCGATGTGAGCCTGCGCCGAGGGGCTGTCGATGTGGTTGGCCGAGTGGAGCACGAAGGGGGGAAGATAGTTCATGCCGCATAGCGACGCGGTCTGTTCAAGCGGCAGAAGAAATTGGCCGAACGGATGCCGGTTTCCCCCTGACCGCGAATAGTCCCCATCGCTTCCCCCGGTGGTCGTAGCGATAAGCAAGAACTTCCCCTCGAGCTTTCGGCCTGTCGGTCCATAGGCGAAGCCGTACTCGAGAACCAGATCCTGCCACTCCTTCAAAATGGCAGGGGTCGAATACCAAAATGTTGGAAACTGAAGCACAATCAGATCGTGTTCGAGCAAGCGAACTTGCTCTCGATCGGGATTGATGTCGAAGCGTGGATACTCTGCATAGAGGTCCACGAAGGAGATGCCTTCGACACCTCTGGCTTCCCGGGCCATCGACAAATTAATGCTGGATTTCCGCTGGGCGGGATGCGCAAACAGAACTAGGACACGCATCTGGCTTCCTTGTGTCGGTCAAAGTAAAGAATTAGCGCATCGAAATCACAGCTTGTGCTCGCGCGACACCGTACAGTCGACAAACACGCTTTCTTGGACGATCCGGTCGAAAAACAGCGGCCTTCCTCTGCATGTGCGCGTCTCAATGCGACCGTTTCAGACAAGAACTATTCCTGGGTTGCATTCTAAACCGGAGCGAACGACGGAGACCGATGAATCCCATGACCTTGAACGAGGTACTTTCCGATCCGCTTGTCGCAATGCTCAACGCAGCAGATGGCATCGATGAAGACGAATTTGCTTTTATGCTGATGGAGGCAGCAGAGCGATGGGATTTGGCGGAAAGCGATCGGCCAGCTATTCGGTCGAGCGGGAGGACGCGTATGGAAGCTTTCAGCCGGGAGACCTGCCGGTGACGGCGGGCGCATATCCGAGAGCAATTCACTTTTGCGCTGGCGGCAATAGGGGGAGACATGTGGAGACGCGTTCGACGCTGGCGACCGTAAGCCATTCAACGCGAGCTTGAGTTCCGCGACCGTGCGCGGTTCGATAACTGCCTTATCGTGTGCGGCGGGCTCGCGGACAGTGAAACGATAGCCCGCGCCGTGAAACCCCGGCTGGTGCAAGGCCGAGCTCATGCATTTGGACGCGGGACTGCGGCTCGCAAGCAACCCTGAGGCGTCCCGTCAGATGATGCTGGATGCGTATGAGTTCGCTCGCGGCAAAGGCGCCAGATTCTGTGAACCCAGAGCTGCGGCAAGTCTTCTCGTTCACCCAAAGGCCGTTGTCAAAAGCAAGGCCAAGCACCGCCTTCGAGACACGCTTTCCGCTTTTGAGGGCGAGCTTGAAGTGGCAGACCTCACCGCGGCGCGTGCGTTAATCTGTTCGCCGCACCTCGTTCCCCGACTTGTGGCGCTGTGTAGTTATGGGCCCTTAAATAGCTGAGCATTGTCGCTGCGTCCGATACCGTCACGCTCAATCCGTCGGAATTGTCAGTAAGGCCTGGCTCTGTGAAAATGGAGCGGATCTCTCCGTCGACGACATGCATCGAATATCGCCAGCTCCGCAATCCCATGCCGTTGCTGGTTTGTTGAACCAGCATTCCCATTTGCCGCGTAAAATCCCCATTACCGTCCGGGAGCATTCGAACCTTCTGAACGCCTCGTGCTTTCGCCCATTGGTACATGACAAAGGCATCGTTCACCGCAACGCAAACGACTTCATCGACACCGACTTCACGAAAGTCATCATAATTTTGCTCAAAACCGGGCAAATGGCTTTCGGAGC
Organism: Mesorhizobium sp. M1409; assembly: GCF_040317535.1. Classification (NCBI taxonomy): domain Bacteria; kingdom Pseudomonadati; phylum Pseudomonadota; class Alphaproteobacteria; order Hyphomicrobiales; family Phyllobacteriaceae; genus Mesorhizobium; species Mesorhizobium sp. M1409. The sequence goes on along the minus strand of NZ_JAMYKV010000020.1, from coordinate 87,583 downwards.
AGGCGGGCGTGAAGGCACCTGGGAGCCCAAACAGGACGATGTTGCGTCCCGAAAAAATCTCATCCGACGTAATCGTCTTCCACTCAAAAGGATTAGGACCTTCAAGGGCGTCATTTCTCACGCGCGTGTGAAAACTGATATTCGGGACGATTGCTGGGGGCATTGGTCTTCTCTCTAGTAGGAATCATGGCGCTGCAAGGGCGAGCTCAGGCACTAGCCCTTCAGGGAAAGTCAATGACGAGCGATGAACGACGCGACGGCATCGGCGACGAATTCAGGTTCCTGATGATGCGGCGCGTGGCCCGCTTGGGGGATCGTGAGGAGGTGCATTGTCTTCCAGGCACGGGATAGACCGTACCAATTATCGACCGGGCACGCGATATCGTGGTCACCGCCGATCACCAGCATCGGCTTTTCACAATCCGACAGGTAGGACATGTATCTTCCATCTGCATCCGGGAAAATCGTCGTCCTGTCCGTCGCTTCGCTCAGCAGCTTCAAAAACGTCCCTTCCGCGATGGCGGGCGATCGGTCCGTTTGACGCTCTGCGATGCGTGCGTGCGACCTGGTGGCTGCCGCTCTGCTCGATTCCGATTCCGGTTCGAAGAACAGGACGTGTTCATCCTCAAGATCGTTGACGGGCTTCATCGCGGTCCTCATGAACACTGCCTCCCCCGGGACCTGCGGCTTTCCGGGCGGGGCAGTTCCAATCAGGACGACGTGAGAAACCCTTTCTGGATAGATCGCCGTAACGACTTGAGCGACGACGCCCCCTAAAGACCATCCTCCCATGATCACCCTGTCAAACCCCAGATGATCCATCAGGTCCTTCGCATCCTTCGCCAAAGACTCACGAATATAGGTCGGCTCGCCCGTCGACGCCCCAAGACCCGTGTAGTCGAATGTCACGACTGTGAAATGCTTTGCAAGTTCATCGAGGAAAAGCGGGTCCCATACATCGAGGGTCCCTCGAAACCGCACCGCAAGGAAGAGCGGCGTGCCCTTACCGATTTTTCGGTAGGCAAGTGTCCTGCCCTCAACTTCAGCAAATTCGGTAGGCGCGCTGACCGAGCTGGAAGTTATCATTATTCGACCCCTTTCGTGTTAGTTTTCCGGTTCACCGACTGCAGCGAAGAGCATGTTCAATGCCTCCGAGACAGTCGGGTGCGCGAAAATGCCGTCCCGCAAAGCGGTAAAGGGCAGTTCGCCAAGCATTGCCATCTGGACCACCGTCATCACTTCGCCGGCGCTGACGCCCAGCATGCTGAGGCCCAGTACTGCCGCGACAACATTATGCGAGTTCCGCAGTCGAGCAGCTCAGCCTTCGCCACCTGTGAGCGTCGGCAGGGGCTGGTCTAGCGCCCGACTCTGCGCGCCGCCATCGCAAAGGAGTCATTCCGACGAAGCGCTTGAATATCTTTGAAAGATGGGCTTGATCGCTTAGCCCGCACGCCTGTGCGATCTGGCTGAGCGGCTCTTCGGTCGTCGCGATCAGGTATTTTGCGGCTTCCACGCGGCGAAGGAGGACATAGTCGTAGGGCGAGCGGCCGAACGATTCCTTGAAGCCTTTTGAGAACCGACTGGCGCTCAGTCGAACCTGCTGACCGAGGCTTTCGACGCGGATAGTTCCGTCAATATTGTCGTCAACATACCGGACGATCTTGTTTTTCTGCCAATCGGAAAGGCCAGCGAGTTTCCGGCGCGGCCCCGCCGCTTCTTGGGCAGCTTTCGCGTCGCGTGGAGCCACGACAGCCCCGGCGAACTCCGGCAACGTGATATTCGGATCGTACCGAAAGCTGATCTGGATCAGGTTTGAAGAAAATGAAACCGGTTCACCCATCGCTGCATACCTCGCTTCTGTAACGAGGGAACGCTAACGTGGCGCCGCTACGCTAAGCGAGTTAAGCGATGTTAAGAGTGGTTATGGGTGCTCCTTCGCGCCGCAACGTCGTCCAAAATCAGCGCCTTAGGCCTTGGAACCACCGTCCGCAGACGTTGACGCGTTAAGACTTGATTTTACAAGAATTAGGACGAAATGCGGTTTAGCGGTCAACGAACATTATAAAGCCGAGGCGCTAACAACTGACGGAATTTAAACGGAGATAATTTTGAACGAGCGAACAGGGATCCATCCCCGTCCCTTCGCCGGGCGAGTGGCACTTTTGACCAATGCGGACCAGGGCGTGGGCATTGCGACTGCCTGCGCGTTGGCTCAGAGCGGCGCCGACTTGGTGCTAACACTGAACACGCAGGAGGCGGGCGAGCGGATACTCCAGGCCATTCAACCTTTCGGCGTCCGTGTTGCCATATATCCTTCGTCCGCCAGCCCCTCGCCGGCTGATTTCCTCCGAATTACCCGAACAGCCATAGCGGACTTCGGCCGGATTGATATCGTGATCGCCAACTGCGAAAACCGTGTCCACGGACAGATTGACGATGAAGACCTGGACGAAGATGCAGTCGAGCACCAGCTTGCAATCCATATACGCTCGACCACGGCGCTGATCCGCGCCGCGGTGAGGGTGATGAGCTCGGGTGGCCGGATTGTCGCGCTCGGAGCGAGTTTGGCAGATCGCGTCGGAACGCCCGGCCTTGCGGACTTTGCTGCGACCCAAGCTGCACTATCGGCATTTTGTCGGGGAGCCGCTCACGATATTGGCCCTCGCGGCATAACAGTTAATGTTGTGCAGATCGGTGCGATCGAAACGACGCAAGGCTTTGCGCTCCCCGAAATAATGGAAGCTGAGCGAGAATCGAATGCATTAAAGCGCCTTGGTCGACCTGAAGAAGTGGCAAATGCGATCCTTTTCCTCGCGAGCCCAGGGGCGTCCTTCATCACCGGCGCAGTGCTCAACGTTGACGGTGGCTACAACGCCTAAAGCATTGGATCAGAAAACAACATTAGTTGAAGGCGTTGCCCAAGACCATTCAGAACCCTATAGGTATTTGGGGGGCCTGGGAATGGCTGCGGGGTGGCGTGCTCTGCAGGGCGCGCCCGTTTGAGCTGCCCCGCCTATCGCCCAGGCCCGTCAAACATCTGATTGAACGAATGGGCCAACTGAGGTTTGGTAGCTTCGAACTCGACATACCGGGGCGGCGTCTGTCTGCGGCCGGGAACGCCTTACATCTCGGCGGCAAGGCTTTCGACATTCTGGCTGTTCTGGCTTCGCGCGCCGGAGAGATCATCCGCAAGCAAGAGCTGATTTCCCTGGTGTGGCCGGATACGACCGTGGAAGACGGGGCGCTTCGCGTCCATATTGTCAGCCTGAGAAAGCTCTTGAGCGACATTGATGGTGGGCGATATATCGAGAACGTTCCAGGCCGGGGCTACGTTTTTGTCGTTGCCGTCACGGAGGCGAAAGCATTTGACAGCGATGGACCAGCATCGGCCTCCACCAATCAGACCGGTGTGTTGTCGATCGCATCAAACCTCCCTCGGCTTGCAAGCCGACTGATCGGGCGGGAGGAGTTCATCGACGCCACAGCCGAAGCACTGAGAGTGAACAGGCTCGTGACGATCTCAGGCACGGGCGGGATTGGGAAAACCTCCGTTGCGTTGGCAGTTGGCGACAGCCGAGACAAGCGAACGCTGTTTGTTGATCTGGCGGCGTTGAATGACGGCCAACAGATTATGCCGACGCTGGCGTCCCTATTAGGCATCACCGCATTTGCCAATGATATCGAGGCGGGCGTTCTCAATGTCTTGGCTGAGGAGGATCTTTTGCTCATCTTCGACAATTGTGAGCATTTGATTGACGCAGTTGCCACAGCTGTCGAACGCATCCTCGGATCAGCGACAAGTATTTCGATCCTTGCAACCAGCCGGGAGCCGCTCAGGGTAGCAGGCGAGCGCATCCGGCAGCTACCTTCGCTGCAGGTTCCGCCCGAAGGCTTGTCGGCGAGTGAAGCCCTTTCGTACTCAGCCGTGCAACTTTTTATTGAACGCGTTGCACAGTCGTCGGATCTTGAGGACCTGGATCAGCCCGACAGCGTCTTGATGGTCGCCTCTGTCGTCCGGCAGCTCGACGGGATCCCCTTGGCGATCGAGCTTGCTGCTTCTCGCGCCGCGAGCTTGGGTTTGGCGCACCTCGCTGCCTCGCTGGATAATCCTTTCGCGATCCTTCGAAAGGGACGAAGGACCGCTCCGCCACGGCAGCAGACATTAAGAGCTACGCTCGACTGGAGTTATGACAGCCTCACGACGGAAGAGCGGACGCTTCTCCAGGACGTCGCAGTTTTCGCAGGCCCATTCACAGCCTCGGCTGCCCAAGCCTTGAGCTCATCTCATATTGGCCAGGAAAAGTTTCACGAGACTTTCGACGGACTGTTTCTAAAGTCCTTTCTCTCGGTCGTTGGAGGCGATGGAACATACCGTCTGCTTGAGACGACGCGCCGTTACGCATTGGAAAAACTGACGGAGGCAGGCAGAGCCATCTCGCAGCGCACCGCACATGCACTTTATTGCGAGCAGAAACTCGCTGCCGCCGAAATCGATTGGAAGAGTTTGACGACGAAGGACTGGGTGCAACGATACCTGTCTCTCGTCAACGACGTGCGTTTGGCCGTGCGATGGTCAATGCCGGAGACCGGCTATGAGCAGTATGCCGTTGCGCTCATCGCCAAATCCCATGTACTTTGGGTTCAACTGGGATTGATGAGCGAACAGGCGAAACTCGTCGAATGGGCACTCGGATTTCTACCCAGATCCGGCCACGCAGGCACCGAAGTTGAAATTCAACTTCGCATCGCCCGTGGCGGGCTTTTGTATCATACTCGCGCGTTCATCGATGACGAGGCCGCCGCCGAAGAGTTCGTCAAGGCCGGGGAAATTGCGCGTGCGGCTGGCGACATCCCCAAATACATCCAGGCGATGACCGGCGCGAACTCGATCTGGACTTCAAACGGACACTACACTCGATCGATTGAGAAAGCGCTCGCCATCCGATCGGAGCTTTCGCAGATACCCGCGAATGTCTTCAGCCGGATGCTGGACAGTCCCCACTTCTTCCGTGGAGATCTTTCGGATGCGATCCGGGAAGCCGAAGGATCTATCGAGAATGCGAAGGGTCTACTGCGGTCAACGCAGAATACCGGTGTCGGATACGAGCAACGGATGATCGCCTCGACGATTGTCGCATTTTCCGGTTTCTTGCGGGGCGAAACCTCGAAGGCCCTCAAGCATCTTCAGGCATTGGAGAAAGAAGCAAAGGAGCTGGATTACGCAATCTCGACCCTGCTTCTCCTCATGACCGCTGCATGTCCCGTGGCCTATCTTGTCGGCGACAGGACGACGGCGATCCGGCAGTTGGACCACGTCGCGGGCCTGGTCCAAGCTCATAACCTCCAGCGCTGGGCGTTATGGCTTCGAGGTTATCGAAGGATCATTGTCGATTGCGCGCCGGTTGAAGGCCTCGCCGATGAGTTCGCCGATGCGCGTGGCGCCCTGCTTGATTATCTTGTGACCCTGGCTGGAGATCGAGCCCCCCTCGACGCACTGGACCGTGCACTCTCTGGTGAAGTCGGATGGAGCAGACCCGAACTGCTGCGGCTCAAGTCTGAGCGACTGCTGGCGGTTGATGAAGCGCAATCTCGAGCGCTGGTTCTTCAGTCGCTACAGCTTTCCCAGGAAATGGGAGCCTCGTTCTGGGAACTGCGATGCGCATTGTCTGCGTTTCAGTTCGATGCTGGAACCTTCCGCCCTGCCCTAGTCGGTGCGCTATCAAAAGTGGACGATAACCTTACGACAACGGATATGCTAAAGGCGCGCGCTCTTCTGGAGTCCGGAACTGGTCTCGTCTGAAGCCGAGAATTGCGACGGGCGATACCCGCAATGGCGTCGCTTTGAGCGGCATTCGCTAGGACTCGGTAGCCGAGGCATTGTCTGAAAACGACATCCCGTTCCATGGAGCGGGATCGCACAAGACTCGCCCAGCACGCATCGTCTAGCCAGTCGAGATGCGCGAAATCGCCCTTGACCCCCTTGCGGAAGCAACGGCCCTGATACTTTTCCGTCTTCTGGTTCGAGTCGTTCTCGGGCGGAGGCCCGCGGCTGTTCGACTTGTCGTGAACTTTTGCTTTTTCTTGCTGCTGACCACGATTCTGCTTGTCGCTGGACATGTCCCTTTTGCTGCCGAAGCGAGGGACCCCGACATCACTCAGACCGTTCTCCTTGATCTGATGAAGGCGATCTGGTGGGCCGCGGGCGCGAGTGTTGTCGTAAGCGCCGTGCGTCTCTTCCTGATTTTCGAGGGGAATTCGAAGGAAGGACGCCTGCTCCAGGACCTGGTGGTGGCAATTGTCTATATTGGATCATTCCTGTCGATCAGCGCTATGTCTTCGGGATACCCGTTGGCACGCTCATTGCGACCTCGGGCGCATTTGCAATCATTCTTGGACTTGCGCTTCAAAGTACGCTGAATGACCTGTTCTCCGGAATTGCCCTGAAACTCGGTCATCCCTACACCGTGGGAGACTGGATCTTTCTGGACGCCGGTACACAGGGCAAGCTGATCGAGACCAATTGGCGTTCGACGCACTTGGTCAATTCGGCCAACGATCTCGTCGTTATTCCAAACAGCGCCCTCGCCAAAGCGATATTCATAAACCTCAGCAGCCCTTCCCACAGTCACGGCAAAAAGCTCAAGGTTCGCGTCACGCTTGACAAGTCGCCGGTAACGATCGAGGCGGTGCTCCGCACCGCATTGGCCAGCAGCAATCTCATTGCCAGAGAGCCGCCCACATCGACACGCGTAACGGGTCTGAGCCGGGAGGTCGTCGAAGTCGAACTGAGTTTCAGTGTGAGTTCGTTGAGCCTCTCCGATGCGGCGCAATCTGAGATATTCGACCTCATCTACCGCCATCTGAAGGCGGCCGGCCTCTCGCTTGCACCGGAGCCTGGCGAAGGCTCTACGGGGAAAGGAAGCAGGACTACGCCAGAACACCACCCGAGTTCGGCGTGGCGACTTCTGAATGCCATCAACCTTTTCGCCGCGCTCACCGAAGATGAAAAGGGAGCGCTTGCGGCCTCGATGACCCGTCTAACTTTCCAGCAGGGCTCCACCATTGTGGAGCGCGGCACGAAGATGGCCTCGCTTTATATCATCAGAAGCGGCGTTGCGATTGTTGAGGGGAAGGACGGCTCGAAGCACGAAGACGCGCGAAAGCTATCCCCGGGCGACTTCATTGGAGAAGTTGGTGTGTTGATGGCAGCAGCCGAGAGAGCCTCCATCCGGGCTGCAACCTTCGTCGTCGTCTATGAGATTTCCAAGGAGCGTATCGCGGCGCTCTTAAGTGACAGACCCGCCATTGCTGATGAGCTCGGGACGATCGTCGCCAAACACACGGACCTTGCAGCGAACCCCACCGCGGGTCTTCGCAACGCGGAGCACACTGCAACGCTCTCTCAGAAGATCAGAAATCTCCTGCATGCTGAACCTCCGCACGGTTCGTGAGCAGTATGTGCCAATACCGACGCCGCCTGCCCACGTAACAAGACTTAACAGCACTTAACTCGCCTAACGGATTGCCAATTTGCATTTTCCCGTCGGGCAGCCGCCGGAAATTCACTCGCTCAAACCAAAAAGGAAACGCAGATGCGAAAGACACTCGAAACCTCCAAAACAGAAACTGTTGAAGCGAACGGCATCCATTTCGCCTATCGTCGGCTCGGTCCGGAAACCGGCGTTCCGCTCGTCCTCCTTCAGCATTTCACGGGCACGATGGATGCCTGGGATCCCAAGGTCGTCAACGCGCTTGCGACCGAACGTCCGGTAATCGTCTTTAATAACACCGGCGTCGGGACATCCACGGGCGAAGTCCCTGATAATGTGGAGCAGATGGCGTATGACGCCGAGGCCTTCATTGTCGCCGTCGGCCTGAAGGAAGTGGATCTACTCGGCTTCTCGCTCGGTGGGTTCCTTGCTCAAATCATGGCACCGCGGTCGACCATCAACGTTCGCAAGCTGATCGTTGCCGGATCAGCGCCCAAGGGCGGCGAGGAGCATCTGTTACAGGTCGTCGAAGAGGCTTTCTCGAAAAATGCACGCGATGTCCGCCTTCCGCTGTTCTTCACGCCCACAAAGGCAAGCCAGGCCGCAGGCGCTGCCTTCGTCGATCGTGCGGCCGCCCGCAAGGAGGATCGTGATCCGGACAGTGGCGAGAATGTCAGCAATCCGCAGGCGAAGGCGATCATCGGCTGGTGTGCAGAGAAGGATGAAGCTCACGCCTCGCTGAGGGCGATCAAGCAGCCCACGCTTATTGTTCACGGCAGCGACGACACGATGTTTCCATCGATCAACGCCTACCAGATGTTCAAAAACATGAGCGATGGCACGCTGATTATTTATCCCGACTCGGGTCACGGGGCACTGTTCCAGTACTCCGAAACGTTCGTCGCCCACGTAAGCACTTTCCTCGACGCCTGATCAGTCAATTTCAAAGGACATTTCAATGAATTCGCTCGCACAGAAGATTGTCGACGCCCATGGCGGGCTCGAAACCTGGAACAGGTTTACAAGCCTGACCGCGCATCTGACACAGGGAGGCGCCCTGTGGGTGCTCAAGGGTCATGCCGGCAAGCTTGACGAAACGAATGTGACCGTCGGCTTGCGCGATGAGTGGGCCTCCCATCATCCGTTCGGTCCCGACGGCAAGGTCTCGCAATTCCGGCCGGGCAAGGTCGAGATCCAGGACAGCTCGGGCAACGTCGTTGAAGAGCTCAGCGATCCGCGCGCATCGTTCGCAGGACACACCCTCGAGACGCCATGGTCCGAGCCGCAGCTTGCTTATTTCGCGGGCATTGCGATGTGGACATACCTGAACATGCCGTTTGTGCTCGCCCAGCCTGGCGTCGTCAGCGAACAGTTCGAAGACTGGACGGAAAAGGGTGAGACCTGGAACCGGCTGAAAGTCACCTTCCCGAAGGAAATCGCCACGCACAGCACCGTGCAGACACTTTACGTCGATGCTGACGGCCTTCTGAAGCGGCATGACTATGATGTCGAGATTGCCGGAAACACGCCGGGCGCCCATTACATTTCGGGCTACACGACAGTTTCAGGCCTGAAGTTCCCGACTGAGCGTCGCATTTTCCCGCGTCAGACCGACGGAAATTCTCTGTCGGAACCTCTCGTAGTGTCGATCGACCTTTCGGATATCGAGCTGCGCTGAACAGCTTGGGCGACGTATCGCGCCGCCCTCAAATCAATGATTGAGGAAACAGAGATGTTCGTCCCACAAATTGGCTTGGGAGCGGCGAAGCTGGCTCTCGCTGCTGCCGAGGAAAAAGCCGCTGCGATCGGGGTACGATCCACAATCGTTGTTCTCGATCACGGCGGAGAACTTGTCGGAATGGCGCGCATGGACGGCGCCTGGCCTGGCGCCTTCGACGTCGCGGTCGGAAAGGCTCAGACCTCACGCTCGTTCCACGCGCCTTCTGCGGCGTTCGTTCCCATGATCCAGCCCGGGGCTGCGTTGTTTTCGATCGGTAATGCGGCAGGAGGCAAATACGTGATTCTAGGTGGTGGTCTACCCATCGAGATCGACGGACATGTGGCCGGCGCGATCGGTGTGAGCGGAGGCACGGTCGAGCAGGACACGGCTGTTGCCGAAGCGGCGCTCGCAACCATCAAATCATCAAAAGAAAGGAAGTAACAGTGACCAATCTAGTCGAAACCGCAATCGAGGCGCATGGCGGAATGGAGCGATTTTCTCGTTTCTCGTTCCTGACGGCAAAGCTTCATCAGGGTGGCGTTCTCTGGGGTCTCAAGGGCAAAGCGACCGTTCTCGAAGATTGCCATGTCAAAGTCGATCTGAAGCGGGAATGGGTTTCGCATTGGCCGTTCTCCCCGACCAATAACAAGTCGGCATTTACCCCTGACCGCGTTACCATCGAAACGCCGGCGGGCGAAGTCGTTGAGGAGCTTCTCAACCCGCGCGCGTCGTTCGACGGCTATGAAATGGAAACCCACTGGAGCAATCCGCAGGTCGCCTATTTTTCCGGTTACACAATGTGGACCTATCTCACCTCACCGTTCATTCTGAAACAGCCAGGGGTCGTTTCGGAGGAGGTCGAGAGCTGGAACGAAAACGGCGAGACCTGGCGCCGGCTCCGCGTGACTTTCCCCGCCTCCATCGCAACCCACAGCACGGTGCAGAGCTTCTACTTCAATGCCGATGGAATTCTCGTTCGCCACGACTACGAGGTAGATATCCAGGGCAAAAACGCCGCGGCCCGCTATTTGACGGACCCGGTGAAGGTCGAAGGCATAACGTTGCCGTCAAAGATGAGAATTTTCCCGCGTCAGCCCGACAACACGCCTTTGTCTGAGCCGCTAATCGTGTCGGTCGATTTGTCCGGTTTCCACTTTGAATGACGTCTACGGAGGGGCTTTGGAAACAAAGCCCCTGTGGCGCGCACAGGCCATTTGCGGCCTCGGGCCGCTACCCGAACGCCGGACAGGCATATCCCGAATGCTCCAATAACCTGTGCTTCCCGGGCCTTCCACTTCGGATTGCAGATAATTCCATTCACTTCCAGGGAGGCCCCGGTGACATCGATCGGCTACTTCAAAAATCTTCCCGCAGACGATCCCGAAGCGATCGTGGTCATCGAGATCGAAAAGCCTTCGAGCTATCACTTTCAGGTACCTGACAGCAGCAGCAATTCTGAAATATGACAGTCTCGGTTCAAATGAGGAGCGTGTTTTGAAAATTGGGCGATCGGAAGTATACCGCGTTCAGGAATATGAGGGCCTCGGCTTTCCCCCCAAGTATCACCTGCCCGCTTGGACAGCAGAGGCCGTCGCCAAACACGCGGACTGGATGATACCCCGTTATTACGCGCCGGAACACGAGCGCCTCATCGGATCCGTCCACAGTTGGATTGTCCGGACATCCGGGATCACCGTGCTCGTCGACACCTGCTCGGGGAACGGAAAGGAACGGCCGCACACGCCGTTCTTCTCGATGCTGGAGACGTCCTATCTCGAACACTTCGCAGCTACGGGAATCGCACCGGAAGACGTGGACTATGTTCTCTGCACGCATCTGCATGTCGATCATGTCGGATGGAACACCTACGAGCATCTGGGGCGCTGGATTCCGACATTCCCGAATGCGAAATACCTGGTTTCCCGCATTGAGTTTGAATTTCTCGCCGAGCATGAGGCCGAGCTCGAAGACAACGCCCGGATTTTTGCAGACTCTATCAAGCCTTTAATTGAAACCGGACAGCTTCTCCTTCTTGACCCTCCTTTCGAGCTTGCGGAAGGCGTATTCATCGAACCGGCTCCCGGCCATACGCCCGGTCACGTTTTGCTTCGAGTACAGGAGTCAGACGGCGATTTGATCTTCGTCGGGGACATACTTCATCACCCTATCCAGGTTTGGTATCCGGACTGGAACAGTCACGCTTGCCGAGATGGTGAACAAGCTACTCAGACCAGACGTAGCCTCTTGGAACACTGCAGCGGAACGTCGACGACACTGCTCCCTGGCCATTTTGCGGCACCCTATTGCTGCCAAGTCGGTGGAAAATCAGGCCTCGGCTACGAATGTATCTTCGTGGCAGACGACGAATAAACCGGCTTGAGGCTGCCTCGAAGTTGGCAAAAGGAAGTGCCACTTGCACCGGTTGACAGTGACCGGTGTAACAAGGCGCTGTGCCTCGGTCGGCTTCGGGCCGGCGGCGGTTGTTCCTGTTGCAGCGTATGCCCTGACCGAATTTTTAGGTCCGCTGGTCTGGCGTGGATTCTTACGCTTCGCACAACCAAGCGGATGTGACCCTGTACACGAGTGTAGCTTTCCTGAAAGGGGTAATACTGATAGCCGTGAGGCTTCACCCGGTCCTGTTTCCTCGTTCGTTTGAGCAGAGCAGGCATCATCTCGAAACGCACCACGCGATGGCGCCGAAGACATACGAAGGTAGCAGTGGAGTTGATAATTCTTCGATTTGCTGAATTCGAGCTCGACATTCAACAACGCCGACTTCTCAAAGACGGAGCGTTGATCCGGCTTGGATCTCGGGCCTTTGACCTGCTCACGGCGCTTGTCTTGCGAGCAAACCAGGTGATTGCGAAAGAAGATCTCATTCGAGAAGTCTGGCCAAACACTACCGTATCCGAAGGCGCGTTGCGGGTGCATATGGCTTCGCTTCGCAAGGCACTAGGCCTCGGCTCACCATGTCCCTTCCTCAGGCACGTTGCCAATCAGGGCTATATCTTCGAGGTTAACGTCGAAGAGCGCGGGGTCGACCCGAAAAACCCCCGGCGCGCAGACTTGGCCGGCTTGCCAGCGTTCGCCATGAACGTGATTGGCCGACGCGGGTTCGTCGAGAGTTGTCTGGCCGTCCTCGACAAAGGTGTGCTAACAATCGTTGGCCCAGGTGGCATCGGCAAGACGACCGTCGCTTCCTTGATTGTCCAAGAGGCGGCGGGCGACTTTGAGAAGATAGTATTTGTCGATCTGGGCGCTCTCGCCGGAGAGGGTCGCATCGCGCTATCTCTGGCCTCGCAGTTCGGGCTCACGTCCTACGGCGACAGCCCTCTTCCGGGCATCATCAAGGCGATCGGCGGACAAAGGGTCCTACTTTTCTTTGACAATTGCGAACACCTTGTCGATGAGGCAGCAAACGTCATCGAAGAGCTAACCCGCAGGGTGCCGAAGGCCCAAATCATTGCAACAAGCCGCGAGCCGCTTCGCATACAATCAGAGACCGTCAGGCGGCTTGGGCCGCTAGAAATGCCAAGTGAGATCGAAGCGGAAGCGTTTCTCACCAAGTTCCCGGCCGTCGAGCTGTTTCTTGAACGCGCGTCTCTGTCCATGGGCGACTCGTGGACAAACAGTCCAGGAGATCTTTCGAACATCGCAACGATCGTTCGCAAACTGGACGGGATCCCCCTAGCCATCGAACTGGCCGCAGCGAGAATCGTCGACCTCGGAATCTCCGCTTTGTTGCAGTCACTAGACAGTCCACTGACGGTTTTGCGTCGGGGACGCCGCACAGCTCCTCCGCGACAGCAGACGCTAAGAGCAACTCTTGATTGGAGTTACAGCTACCTGTCCGAGGACGAAAAGCAGCTTTTGATGCTGCTTTCGAGTTTTGCCCGCGCTTTCAGCTACAACGCCGCCACCGCAATCTCCAGAGACTTTCTTGGGCCGGAGGCTTTCGACGACGCGCTGACCGGTTTGCTTGCTAAGTCGCTGATATCGCAGCGTGAGGCTGGCGGTCAGCTCAAGCTGCTTGAGACGACCAAAGAGTATGCTGGTGTCAAACTGAACGAGACGACCTATGCCGAAGACGTCCGGGGGACACATGCACGGTTTGTCCTTGGTCAATTGCCTGCAACCGAGCAGGATTGGGACAAACAGACGACACATGAGTGGCTGGCAACGCACGGAAGTCTCATTGACGACCTGCGAGCGGGTTTGAAGTGGGCTGATTCAGCAGCCGAGCATCGACTCTTCGTCGATCTGGCGTCCAACTCTGACCTCCTCTGGACCCAGCTCGGGCTTATGGGTGAGCAGTTCCTGGTGGTCCAGCAGGCAATCGAGAAACTTGCGAAAATTGGACAGGATCCGGTTGCCGAAGCGAAGTTGCGCACCGCGTACGGGGCAATCTCCTATAATCTTCACAGCGTCCAAGGCGACGATGACTCCATCCAACAGTTTGAGCTCGCGGCAAAAGCGGCAGAACTCGTCGGCGAGCCCGCTCAAGCTGTGCGGGCCTATAGTGGCATCTGTGCCATTCTGATCGTACAGGGTCGGTATGAGGCCGCCGATAAGCTCACATGGAAAGTCGACAAGGAGTTGGGACTGCCGGCTCGCTCGACGATCGTTCGCATCGCAGCTCATAACTCCCATTATATGGGCCGGAATGACGACGCTGTGCGGTTTGCCCTCGAGGCCATAGACGCAAACGGTGCTCTCAGGAAAGGTACCCGCACAAGCGGCGTACACTTTAGCCAAAGGCATCTTGCGCTTATGGTCATGGCGAAGACGGCATGGATTATGGGTTCCACTGATAGAGCCCTCGCGATTCTCGACGAGCTCCTCGGAGAGGCTGCCGAAATAAATCATGGCGTTTCATCGTGCCTAGTGCTCTCGGTAGGAGCCGTGCCGATGTACCATTGCATGGGCCACACGAACCTTTCTCGTAAATATCTCGATCGCCTGCAGCACGTGTCTGAGACCAACTCGCTATTTCGGTGGAAGGAGTGGGCTGAAAGTTATGAACTCTTAGGCTTTGGAAGGTCCCCCACAAAGGACGCTGATGACGTAATCCGTGATCTCCTGAAGGGTGCTCATGGACCGCGACTGGAGAACACCGTCGTCGTCGCCGGCGGTCGCGCCCCGCAACAGCTTCTCGACCTTGCCATTTCTGGCGAGGCAGGATGGTGCAAGGCGGAACTCTTTCGGCTAAAGGGCGAGCTTTCGGCGCGCAGCGGAGGCGACGGCCGAAACTGGATCAAACGGGGTCTCGAACTCGCCTACCAACAGAAGGCACTACTGTGGCAGCTGCGTTGTGCTACATCACTCGTCGAACTCGAGACGGGACCAGAGCGCGGCGAAGCGCGACGGACACTCGAACAGATCCTCGCCGCCTTTCCGCAGGCCCCGCCTGCTTTGGAGTACACCGCGGCCGCGCAGGTTCTTGCCGCATAGCCAACCCGTTGTTGCCCCATCGCGGCGACCGCAGTACCACGGAGCCCGGCATGCAAACATGCCGAGCCCATTCTCTATCCGGCTGCTGACGCTTAGCTCTTCACGAACGCAAGGAGATCCGGATTGATGACATCTGCGTGCGTCGTTAACATGCCGTGCGGGTAGCCAGAATAAACCTTCAGCGTTCCGTTCTTGACCAATTTGACGGACAGGCGTCCCGCGTCGTCGATTGGAACGACCTGGTCGTCGTCACCGTGCAGAACGAGTGTCGGAATGGTAATCTTCTTTAGGTCTTCCGTTTGATCGGTCTCGGAGAACGCCTTGACACCGTCGTAATGTGCCTTGGCGCTTCCGATCATCCCCTGGCGCCACCAATTCTGCACAACGCCCGGATAAACCTTAGCGTCCGGCCGGTTGAAGCCATAGAACGGTCCAGACGCAACATCGAGGAAGAACTGTGCTCGATTGGCGGCGAGCGCCGAACGGAAGCCGTCAAAGACCTCAATCGGAGTGCCGCCGGGATTGGAGGCAGTCTTAACCATCAGCGGCGGGACCGCACTCACGAGGACAGCCTTGGCGACGCGTCCATTCGGCTGACCGTACTTTGCAACGTAACGCGCGACTTCGCCGCCGCCGGTCGAGTGCCCGATATGAACGGCATTTCGCAAATTGAGATGTTCGACGACAGCCCAGGCGTCTACAGCGTAGTGGTCCATATCGTGACCATCGCTGACCTGCTGAGATCTGCCGTGGCCGCGACGGTCATGTGCGACGACGCGGTAGCCATTCTTGACGAAGAACAGCATCTGTGCGTCCCAATCGTCGGATGAAAGCGGCCAGCCATGATGGAAGACGATTGGCTGAGCGTCCTTCGGACCCCAATCCTTGTAGAAGATATCGACGCCGTCCTTGGTCTTAACGAATGAATCGGTCATTGGGAATGATCCTTGCTTGTGGTCTGAGGAGGAGGTTTTGGTCGCGGCAAAGACCGGGCTGGCCATTGCAAGCGACAGGGTTGCTCCCGCAAGCAGGGTCTGCCTGCGCGAAAGTTCGAAAGAATGGTTGCGGTTCATCTCCGACTCCTTTGTCGTCGCTCGGTTGGCGGAAACCCGCGACCGTCACGATGGGAGGCAGACTAAAAGGCTGACGTCCGCGCTTATTGTATCTTTCGGCGCAAGTTGATGGGCCCCTCCCCTCGACAGGCCAAGGCACGGCGAAGGCAGCCGGAGGGTATGCTTGGTATTTGGCAGGCGATAGTGGAAGATAACGTCATGTGATGCGAGACATCATCCTATGGTTTAATTCTGGGCGAACCTGAGTTCAATCGTCAAATCGGCAGGCATTCGGCACCTTCGGCGCATTCACGACAAGCCAAAGAGGTTCCAAAATGAATGCCCAAGCAAACATCGCGTCACGCCGAATTCTAGACAACGCTACTTCGGTCGGCACTCCCGACAGCCTCGAAATCGCGGCAATCGTGCCCGCGCAGCAGGATGCACCGGCCTATTTCCCCAACACGGTGGGGAATGTCGTCAATCGGGGCGGCCTGGCTCCTTGGCAACGCAAGAAGGTCGTTGCCTTTATCGAGGAGAACCTGTCTTTGACCATCCGCATTGAGCAGCTGGCCGAGCTTGTCCGATTGAGCATCAGTCACTTTTCCCGCGCCTTCAGACTGACATTCGGTCAGCCACCATATGGATATATCTTGTTGCGCCGGATGAGCTATGCCAAGGAACTGATGATCGGCACCAGTACGTCACTCAGCCAGATCGCTCTCGATTGTGGAATGACCGACCAGGCCCACTTCTGCAAAGTTTTCAAGAAAACCTTCGGTACCTCGCCAAACCGCTGGCGCGGGCCCAATCGCGAGACGGCAATCGCACCGTCGGTCCGCACGGTTCACTGAGTCAGCCCGGGCTCGCCCCACCTCAAGGCCCATCGCCGACCGAACGGCGATGGGCCGTGCTTCGTTCATGACCGAGCCGACGCCGCTGCACATGCCCGTCCAAGTAAGACAAAAGAATCCAAGGACAGCCAGCCGCCCTACGCGAAACGCCCGGCGGCTCCTGCAATCAGACTATCAAGTTTCTGGGCCGCCGTAGGCGTCTTCAAGGCAGCGGATCAATGCATCCGCAAGGACCGGTTTGTGCAGGAGTTCTCGCGCTCCACCCGCCATAGCTTTGCGCCGAATGTTCTCGTCCTGCAAAGCCGTCATCATGACAATCGTAATCGCAGGGCGAAGCGTGCGCACAATCTTCTGGAGCTCGAGACCTGTGATCCCCGGCATATTGACGTCGGTAAGAAGGACAGAAACCTCTTCGACCAGCCCTGAGTCAAGGAACTCGCGGCCGGAGCTGAATGGTATGGCGCGATAACCCATGGATTCAAGGAAACCCGACGTCGCCTCGAGCAACCCTTCATCGTCATCGACGATCGCTACTGATCTCTTGCCGCCAGACACCGTTACGTCCTTCCTCGTCCGGCGGGCTTGGTAAGAATAGCCGCCAGGACGCATCCTCTCAAATACGCGGGCCGGCTTCTTCACGTAATTAAACCAGAGGATGCTTCCATGACGTTTCGATCCAATCCGAGTAGGCGATCAGACCGACGTTCGCTTGTTGAAGCGCTGACGGAAGGGAGAGCCGACCGACCGCGTTACTCGATGGTCAGACCGCAGCCTTGAGGTGCTCTGCCTTGCGCACCAGATCTGCCACGGAGATGGACTTCATTTTCCGCATGACCCTGCTGCGGTGAATTTTCACGGTGATTTCGGTGATACCCAGCTGGTGCGCGATCTGCTTGTTGAACAGTCCGGCAACGACCGCGTCCATCACCTCATGCTCCCGGGGGGTGAGTCCGGCCGCCAGTTCCGCGATTTCAGCTGATGCGGAGGATTCCGCCCGCCTGGTGCGGTCCTGATCTATTGCCAGCGAGACCGCATCGAGGATTTCCTGATCGCGAAATGGTTTCATGAGGAAATCGAGGGCGCCTGCCTTCATCGCCCTCACCGTCATCGGCACATCGCCGTAGCCGGTCATGAAGATGATGGGCATCCTGTTACCCATAGCAGCGAGCTTTGCCTGCAGCTCCAGCCCGCTAGACCCCGGTAACCGAACGTCTAGAACCATGCAGCCCGGGCGATCTGGCAACGACGAGGCCAAAAGATCTGCGGTCGACCCGAAGCCTATGGTTTCAGTGCCTACCGAGCGCAGGATCTCCGCCACGCTTTCGCGCATCCCATCGTCGTCATCGACGATGACCACCAGTGGCGTATCTTTTGCGGCAGCTGCCATGCGTTCCGCCATTACCTTCTGCATCAAATCCCCACGCGGTAGTGCACCGGCGAGCTCGATCAGCGCGAGCGCTAACCCTTTCCTACATTGATGCCAATAATGCCCCGGCACGCCAGTGCCGGATCGTACAAATTCCCAAATGAAAACGGGGCTATCAACACCCGGGCCAAGCTGGCGGCCCTCCTCGGCTACAGGAAAGTCCGCGGAAAATTCCCGCAAAGCAGTAAAGATAACGATCCGTCGCAATGCCTTCAGACATCATCAGAGCAAAGAGTGACACCCGCCCCGGCGCTTTGAACGGGCCCATGACGTTCCGCGTCCTTCTATCCAGTCTGATCGGCACATCGGTCGAGTTCTATGACTTCTACATCTATGCGACGGCAGCGAGCCTTGTATTCGGCCCGCTGTTCTTCCCCGCCACCGTTCCTGCGGCCGAACTCCTAGGTGCATATGCAAGTTTCGGGATAGCCTTCCTAGCCCGGCCAATGGGAGGGGCGGTTTTTGGTCACTTCGGCGATCGAATTGGACGCAAGGCAACGTTGGTTGCGGCCTTGTCGCTGATGGGCGCGTCGACAGCAGCGATCGGCCTTTTGCCAACCTATGCGGTAGCTGGCTGGCTGGCCCCCGCGCTTCTGTGCGTCCTCCGCTTCGGGCAGGGATTGGCACTGGGTGGGGAATGGACAGGAGCGGTTCTGCTGGCTTTGGAGAACGCCCCTCCTGGCTGGAAAGCGCGTTTTGCCATGTTTGCTCCGCTGGGCGCCCCGATCGGCTTCGTCCTTGCAAATGGGTTATTCCTCGCTCTAACGCTGCTGCTCACGCCCGAGCAGTTTCTCGACTGGGGTTGGCGTGTACCCTTTCTCGCAAGCGCGCCATTGGTCGGGATCGGGCTTTGGGTTCGTTTCAATCTCGTCGAAACGCCCGAATTCGCAGCCGCGATCGCCGAAGCGAAGCCCGCCCGCGTTCCAATCATTGAAGTGCTCAAGGACCATTTCACGCAGGTTGTCATCGGCTCGCTCGGCGTCGTGGCCTGCTTCTCCCTGTATTACGTGATCACTGCGTTCGCACTGGGTTATGGGACAGCAAATCTCGGGATCGACCGCTCTGACCTTCTGATCATTGAACTGGGGGCAATCTTTTTCATGGCCGCGTCCATTGTCGGGGCGTGCTGGCTATCGGATCGTTTTGATCCGGAACGAATCCTTATCGTTGGCTGCATCGGCACCATTACATCGAGCATGCTTCTCGCTCCCATGCTCGGTGGTGGTTCATTGTGGGTTATTTTTTTCTATCTCGCGTTTTCGCTCACCGTAATGGGCTTCGTCAACGGACCACTGGGGGCCTGGCTGCCGAGCTTATTTCCCGCGCGCATCCGATATTCAGGGACGTCCCTCGCATTCAACATCGGGGGCATTATTGGTGGAGCGTTCTCTCCGATCGTGGCGCAAGCACTTGCCGATAGCAGCGGCCTCGTCTCTGTCGGCTTTTATCTTGCAATCACGGGGGGACTTAGCCTTATCGGCTTCGACGCGAGCGCCCGCAGGCGAGCAGTCAGCGCGCTGGAACGCAGCGAACGCCGCTATCGGTCGATCTTCGAACAGACCCATGTATCGCTGTGCGAACTGGATTTTGCCGACCTGCGAGCGTACCTTGAAAGCATCAGAAACAAAGGCGTCATGGATCTCCCGGCTTTTGCAGAAAGGTATTCGGGATTTTTCACCGATTGCGCGAAATTGATCCGATTCACCGACGTCAATGATGCGACTGTGGAGCTGCTCGGATGTGGATCGCGCCAAGCCATACTCGAGCCTATCAGCCGCTTCCTTCCACCGGGAAGTGATCTGTTGCCCCACCTGATATTCGCCGCCGATGCGGGCGCGGAAAGATTAGAACGGGAGGTCCGCCTCATCAGAGCCGACGGACGAGAGGTCATCGTACTCTTCATCCTTGCCTTCCCGGATGACCAGCAGGCGTTCGACCGCGTGGCATGCGCCATGATCGATGTAACCTTGCGGGAGCAAGCCAAGGAGGCCTTGAACGCCGCGCAAGGAGAGCTCGCCAGAGCCGGGCGGGCCGCAGCAGTTGGGGCGATATCTGCCTCGATCGCTCATGAGGTTAACCAGCCGATCGGAGCGGTCGTCATGTTTGCCCAGGCATGCATTCGCTGGCTTCAGGCGACGCCGCCAGACATCGCCGCAGCTTCGACGGCGGCCGAGCGGGTGGTACAACATTCCTTGCGCGCCAGCCAGATTATCCAGCGGACCCGGGAGCAGCTGAAAGGCCAGAAGCGACAGCCGGAGATTTGCGACATCAAGGAAGTCCTAGGTGATGTCGCTGGCCTGCTGGAACGGGAACTTGGTTCCATGTCCGCAAGGCTTTCGGTTGATTTAGCTTCGGACGACATGTTCATAACGGCGGATCGTGTCGAGATCCAGCAGCTGCTCGCCAACCTGATTACCAACGGGCTGCATGCGATGCACGCAACAGATCCGATCCGGCGAGAAATCAAAATTTCAGTTGCGACCGCAGCAGGTGACACCATCAAGATCTCGGTCCAAGACAATGGAACCGGTATTAGCGAGGACAACCTTTCAAAGCTCTTCAACCCATTCTTCACCACCAAAGCCGAAGGAATGGGTATGGGCCTTGCGATCTGCAAGACCATTGCCGAAGCGCATGGAGGTTCCCTGACTGTTCGTAATCATGAAGGCGGCGGGGCATTATTCGAGGTCGATTTTCCAACGGCCGCTTCGCTGAAAGGTTTCGATCTGGGCACGGTTTGAAAAAGGGGCGACCCTCGTCGAGGCTGGGAGGAGAGACGAGGGTCGCGCTTGAAGGCCGACGTGACGCGGCCTTGGACCGAAGGCGGGGCGGAGACGCCTTCGTCTGGTCGGGGGTTCAGTAAGGGGGACCTGAAGCGGCCCGACGGTTATATCCTGAAGAGGCCTCACGCTTTCGGATTGTACGATTGAGCTTCTTCCAGGCGTGGCTCAATCATTCACCACTTGCGCACCCGTGCCGCCGCTTGAGAGCTCGTCGCGCACTTTCCGTCTGCCGATTGGTAGGAGATCCGGGTGTCACGACAACCCAACTGCCGGCGCCTGGCCGCGTCGGGTGCAGCGAGAGAGCGGCATCATCGTCGGGAGAAAGGCTCGGACCGCATGCCCCCCAGGCGATAGGCATAGCCGCCATCGTGTGCTCCGACATGATAGATAATGTGCGTGTACTGACCTCGAAGATAGATTCAAGTGCAATCGCGTTTTCAGATCGCGCGAGACCTGATCAAAACCGATCGAGGAGCTACTTGTTTTGTCGAAAGAGCTCATGATCCTGAAAGTCGTTATCCGAACATCTGGATCTTACAATATCGACCTTGTCATTTGGCTACCAGTTCACATCGAACAATGGAGGCTGTGATGATCGCCCTTTCTTCTGAAAATATCGAACCGACGAATTCGACGAAATCGCACCTAGGGCCCGCAATTCCCGCTTCGATGTTTGGGATCGTGCTGGGAACCGCCGGTCTTGCCAACGCTTGGCGAGCAGCCAGCGAACTCTGGCATTTCCAATCGACGATCGGAGACGTCATTGGCCTCGTCGCGACGGCCATCTGGGTAGCGCTTATCGCGCTTTTTGCTACCAAATGGGTTCTGTTTCCCGCCGAGGCCAAACAGGAGCTTGGGCATCCCGTGCAATGTTGCTTCGTCGGTCTGATCGGTGTTTCGACCATGCTGGTGGGGTTGGTGCTCGCCCGCTATTCCGACATAACTGCAAATGTTCTCTATTGGGCCGGCGCAATCTGGACGGCAGGATTTTCAGTTTGGAGGACTGGCGCCCTGTGGCACGGCGGCCGCGACGCGACGACGACAACCGCCGTCCTATATCTGCCCTCCGTCGCGGGTTTCTACGTGGTCGCGATAGTGGGCGCACCTTTGGGATACCTCGATCTCGCAAAGCTCGCGTTCGGCGCCGCATTCTTCTCATGGCTTGCAATCGAATCGGTCCTGTTGAACCGTCTGTTGACAACGACGGAGTTGGCCGAGCCGCTTCGACCGACGATAGGGGTCCAACTCGCTCCTCCCGCTGTCGGTGCGGCCGCTTATCTCGGTGTGACGGACGGGACACCCGACATGCTGGCTCACGCAATGGTGGGTTACGCGCTCCTGCAGCTCATTTTGATGATCAGGATTTTCCCCTGGGTCCTTAAGCAACCGCTCAATGCTTCTTACTGGGCGTTCTCGTTCGGGCTCACGGCCCTTGCGACGGACATCATCCGGATGGTCTGTCGGGGCGATCGTGGCTTGTTGGAGTATTTGGCCATGCCGGCGCTCGCGGCGGTTACGTTCGCATTGCTTGCATTGGCGCTCTTCTCTCTTCGGCTCCTGTTCACCGGGAAACTTTTGCCCCTTCGGCCGATCGGGCGATAGGTCCAGACCGCCGCGTCGCGGCGTCAACGGGAGCCATCGTGTGCGGCTCCAGCGCGCGGGGGGATCCTGCAAGCAGGATACCTCCCGATCCCTGGCCTCATGTAATAGCGAAGGAGAAGGCAGTGAAACTTACGGACAACACGATCTTGATTACTGCTGGCGCGTCGGGCATCGGACGCGGTTTGGCGGAAGCATTCCACGAACTTGGCAACGAAGTCGTTATCGCCGGGCGTCGACGGGCGCTGCTCGAAGAGGTCGCCGCGGCAAACCCAGGAATCCAGACGATGCAGCTTGATGTGGGAAACTCGCACGGCATCCGGGCTGTCACGGAACAGCTGATCCTTCAGTTTCCCTCACAGAATGTATTGATCAACAACGCTGAAATCATGCCATTCGACGACGCCGGCAGCGAGATCGACGAGAAGATGACTGAGAAGGTCATCATGACGAACCTGCTCGGTCCGATCCGCTTGACCTCTGCCCTCATCGAACACCTGAAGAAGCAGGCGCGAGCGACGATCATCAACAACACGTCCATCCTTGGCTTCGTTCCGCTCGCAAACGCCGCCGACCCTGCATTCCTATACGCTTTCACAACGCTTCATGCCGCGGAACACGTCGGTCGCCGTGCAGGAAATCGCTCCCCCTTTGGCTTTTTCAAAACGACAGGGCCGCCGTCGATGTTGATGCGAAAAAGCTTGTAGGGTTTTTCCCGCAGGTCATTGCCGTCGTGGAAGCTAGGCTGCCGGTTTATCTGTCCGCACGCACCGTATTTCAACCATCTAAACACGCCTTATCTCTCGCGCCTCACGAAATTCGGCGTTGCCCCCGATGAGGTTGACTACGTCCTCCACACGCATCTGCACGTGGATCACGTCGGGTGGAACACGAGGCTCGTCGATTGCCGCTGGCAGCCGACCTTTCCCAATGCGCGGCACCTATTTTAGAGGAATCGGCTGGCAAGAGAAGTTGGTTCACCTCTCAAGGAAGCAACTCAGATACCGCCGAAGGACCGAGGTCTCGCCCCGGCCCTTTAATTTTGTGTCGGTCAGGATCAGTGACCCCAGATGCCTTGGCCATATTCGTCGTTGGAAACAGGCTTGCGTACGGTTTTCGGCATGCCGGTATCGTTGTTCATTCTTTTGGTCGAGGAGGTATACGTGTTGTCAGACGCAGTTGCAGGCTGCTGGGCCTCGTTGGACCCATAGTGGTCGCTTCCGGCAATTGCGCTTCCTGCTGTAACAACAAGAGCGGCGGCAGCAAGAGCTGTCATTTTCATTTTAGTAACTCCATCGTTATCTTGGTGGTCTTCACCCATCCAGCTATAAAGCCTCGCTCCCCCGAGACGATTGGACGATCCGGCTGTGTGACCCATACGTTGGCATTGGGCGATGCAAGCCGAAGGGCAGGGACAATGTTGTTGACGGGAGGCAGCCTTGCCGCTGCGCTGAACATTCGTCGGGCGAATTGGTATTTGGAAGCAGCCGCTTGCGTGGATCTTTATTGGCCGCGGCCCCGGCACCATTCCAGCGCTTCCGGCCATCCGCCGCAGCATGCCACCGGTCACCCGATCTCAGCGATGACCTACCCTGGACCTTGGCATCGTCTGACTGACCATTCCGCATAATAGGTCGACGCGCCGGGTCGGCGCATTCTTCTGCGCATCGGTCATGAAAGGCCGCAAAAGGAGAAAGCAAATGCCGAACATTACTAGGATGCTGGCGCTCGCAGCGGCACTTGCCGTATCGAGCACCGCGATGGCGCAGCCGGTCGGCCCAGAGGCCAAGCCGACGGTCGTGCTGGTGCACGGCGCCTTCGCCGAGTCGTCGAGCTGGGATGAAGTCATCATCAAACTCAACAGGGACGGCTATGTAGCCAAGGCCGCAGCCAAGCCGCTCCGCGGCGTCGCCAGCGATGCCTCGGCGGTCGCGGCCATTCTCCGGTCGATCCCCGGGCCGGTCGTTCTGGTGGGCATTCCTGTGGCGGGCCTGTCATCACCGAGGCCGCCAACGGCAATGCCAACGTAAAGGCGCTGGTCTATGTGATCTGCATCGCGTCAGGCCGACCACCTTGATCGTAATGGCCAATATGGCGGAAACCCTGGATGAGTTCCGGCTTCTTCAAGAATCTAGACGTCACTGCTTCACCCGACCGAATAAGAGGCCACCGCGTATTCCGCTACGAGATGATCCTCGTTCGGGGATGCACCGCCTGCGCCAACAGCTCCAATCACCACCCGTTTGGGATCGCGGATCGGTACGCCGCCAGCCACAAAAGCGAGCTTTCTCGGAATGGAGGTTTCGATCGTCGCCAAGGGGTGCCCGCTCGAGACTGCGAGGCAAAGGTCTTTCGTGGATACGCCAAAAAATACTGCCGTCAGCGCCTTGGACGCTGAGGTATCGATAGATGCCAGCGCAGCGCCGTCCATCCGGGTTGCGAGCACGAGGTTGCCGGCGCCATCCAACACGGTGATTGTGTAGGGGACCCCGACGTCAGCAATCTTTTCGATCGCACGCTCGGTGATGGAGCGAGCGACGTCGAGCGAGAGGATGACGGGGGAGATCTGTTTAAATTTCGGCATAGGAAGATCCTGTTGTAACGGTCGCCCATTCGCGACCAAAAGTTGGAAAGGCTGGAATCACTCGAATTGCGAGGTGGCTAGACCGTGAGCCGGAGAGTTTGGTCCCCAAAACTGGAGCAGGCTCCGATCGGTCAGGAGCCCGGCCCTGATTGACCGGGTCCTTTCAACAAATGCTTAGAAATGTTCGAGAACGATCTTTCCCTTTGCCTTGCCGCTTTCGATCGTAGCGTGTGCCTTCTTGAGATTGGCCGCGTTGATGGGGGCAAGCGTCTCCGTAATCGTCGTTCGAATCTTGCCTGCGTCGATCAGTGCGGCAACCTCGTTCAACAGCTTCCCCTGCTCGTCCATGTCTGCCGTCTGGTAGATCGAGCGCGTAAACATCAACTCCCAATGCGTCGAGACAGCTTTCCGCTTGAAAGGAACGATGTCCAGACTGTTGGGATCGTCGATCAGTCCGAACCGGCCTTGCGGGGCGATGAGCTCGATGATCTCCTTCAGGTGATAATCCGTCTCAGTGGTCGAGAAGACGAAGGCAGGTGACCCAATACCCAGCTCGGCAACCTGAGCGGCGATTGGTTTGCTGTGATCCACGACATGATGGGCGCCCAGTTCCTTGACCCATGCTTGCGTCTCAGGACGCGAGGCGGTTGCGATCACGGTCACATTGGTGAGCGCCCTCGCCAACTGGATGGCGATCGAACCGACGCCGCCGGCGCCGCCAATGATCACGATCGCGTTCGCAGCGCCCGGTACGGGCTTGCGGATATCAAGACGATCAAACAGCATTTCCCAGGCTGTGATCGCCGTAAGCGGAAGCGCGGCCGCTTCGGCATTCGAGGCCGATGCAGGTTTTCCCCCTACGATCCGTTCATCGACGAGATGGTACTGGCTATTTGCGCCAGGACGAATGAGCGAGCCCGCATAGAAGACCTCGTCGCCAATTTTGAACTGCTTGGCGTCAGACCCGACTTCGACCACTTTTCCGACAGCGTCCCAGCCCAGAATTTTCCACTGCCCGGCTTCGGGGGAAACACCCTTGCGAATCTTGGCGTCCACAGGATTGACCGAGATCGCGGCAATTTCGACGAGAATGTCTCGGCCGGACGGCGCCGGGCGAGGAACATCGATATCGACCAGAGCTTCATCCCTGTCCAGGGTTCCGGCTTGCTTGTATCCGATGGCTTTCATTGTACTACTCCGTTGCTGATTGATGTACGCATGAGTTGGCGCCATGCTGAGAAAGGGTGCAATACGCACGAAATTTGCACGTAGTGCCAAAAAAGATACCGCAAAAGGTAAGGCTCGATACTGTCGGTTCGACTGCAGTCCCGGTTGCTCGGCTGAGGCAGCAATCGGTCTCATTGACGGGAAATGGAAATCAGTCATCCTGTTTCACCTTCTCGGCGGAACGATGCGATTCAACGAGATCCGGTGTCGCGGCTTGTTGCGGCTTCGATGAATTGGAGCCACCCCGCTACCAACACGAGGCCTGCCAAGGTCCCAAGCGATGGCGGTGGAACCAAGAGAAGCGTTGCCATTCCTGTCATTGCCGCGACCCCGCAGATTGCGGCAACCGCGAAGTGCCGTCGTCTCTCGGCCCTTGCCCGCTTCAAAGCTCTCGCCAAGGCTTCGGTTGGGGTAATCGTAGTCATGGCCTCTTCCTCGTCGGATTTATTCAACACTTGGGTCCGAGGGGCAGCGTAATGGCATGATCGGGGAGGCAGTCGGGTCAACGGGCGGACTTGCGCACCGGCGCCAAGCGCCCAAAGTTTGCCCGATGATCGATCGCGCCTGAGACACGTTCCGAGCCAACCGGAATGATCAGTCGGCTGCCCAACCGTCAGAGACGTGATGCCCACTGCAATATTGAAACCTTGATCCTCTTCGAGGGAAATCGGCTGCAGCGAAATCGTGCCATGCTCGCCCCCAACAAGAACCTTGGCCCCGAGGCCACGCCCGGTCGCAGCATCCGCGCTAACGCCAGCATAGGTGTCAGACAAGGCGCTCTCATTTCGATTGGCAGGGGCAAAGACCAGCCAAGCCAGTTTGGCGGCCTTTATTTCGCCCACATCAATGCCGAACTCGGGTAATCTTACCGATATAGGACTTTGACGCGCCGGAAGCCGACGGCTTAAAAACACAGGCGATATCCTGTTGTGAGCCGACGATGACGCCGATCCCTGCGGAAACGTCGCAATCCAGGCTCCGAACCTCAACATGTTCGGCGGCGAACGCCGGTCGAAAAACCAGAAGGGATGCCGCGGCAAGAGTTGCAGCGATTGCTGAGGAAGAGCGCATAAGAGATCCTTTTCTGACAGGCGAGCTGAGAGCCGACAATTGTGTCCGGCGGACATCGACCGGACAATCCGAAACGTAAGGCGTTCCTTGTCGAGCGAATTGGTGGATCCGATCGGGTTCGATCCCCATGAGGTCCAAATTTGTCTGAAACGGTCAGATAATCACCTTTTAAAAACCGAATTGGACAGGTCTCGTCGCACCGAGGGTATCAATGCAGTGGCAGCCTCGGTGGGGTCTCATACGGCGATATTTTCCAGGGGGAGGCGACACTGCTCGAATTCACGCAGCCCAGGGTCGCGCTCTAGACATAGTCACGATTGTCCAGCAGGGCCTCATACCGGCGTCCGAATGCTTCGAACACAATGATGCGGCGTGCTTGTCTCATCATGATGCCACAACCGAAGTTTCGGCCTCGGAGCTAGCCGCAGAACGAAAGGGCACGATTGTGCAATCGTCCGTCTCGGTCATGGCTATCCTTTCGTCAAGCTTGGTGACCAACTTGGTGCTAGGCATGGATCCAAGGAAAGGGTGTGCTCGTGCTGTCGACGGTGGGCGGCTGGATAGGGTGGTTGAGCACCCGAAATCCGGTGAGTGAAAGACGCAGGCATTTCTTCGAAGACGATGAGCCGTTCGAGTATGCGGAAAGCGAACGCCCTCCGGTCCCCGGATCTCCGGGGACGCCTGTTCATCCGCCGCATAGACGCGCAATCTACGGGATCACCTCACTGATCACGGGAATGACAGGCGCATTGGGCAACGGCCTCGTGTCGGCGAACCTGCCTTACCTGCAAGGCGCGCTGGAACTTAATACCAGCGAGATCGCCTGGCTGCCCGCAGTTTACCTGGTGACGAATGCTATCACCGGCTGCATTCTCGTCAAATATCGCCAACAGTTTGGTATACGATCGTTTTGTCTGATTTTCCTTACCTTGCAAGCCGTCCTGATCACCGCGCACCTTCTCGTCAGCAGTCTGGCCAGCGCGATCCTTGTGCGAGCGGCTAGCGGAATATGTGCTTCAGCGATGAGCACGCTCGGTGTCTTCTACATGATCCAGGCGATGTCCGCGACACGTCGGCTGATGGCCGTCACGCTTGGACTAGGCACCCCTCAGCTCGCCCTGCCTATCGCGTGGATTATTCCGAAGGACTTCCTGGCATTTGATAGCTGGAGCGGACTGTATCTGTTCGAGCTCGGACTTTCCCTTGTCAGCCTGGGTCTCGTGATGATCGTCCGCCTCCCGCCAACCATCAGGGCCCGGGTATTTGAACTGCTCGACGCCCTGACCTTCGGCCTCTACGCGGCGGGTATCGGACTTTTCGGGGCGGCGATGGGTGTCGGGAGCTATCTATGGTGGACGAACGTATCCTGGATCGGTTGGTGCCTGGCGGCGGCCTTACCGTGCTTGGCGCTGGTGGCTGCCATCGAGTATCACCGGGCGCGCCCGCTGATCGATGTGCGATGGCTAAGCGCGGGCACGTTCGTGCGTTGGGCTATGATCGCCGTTATTTGCCGGCTCGCTCAATCGGAACAAGCGGTCGGTGTAATCTCGATGCTGCGAGACTTCGGTCTCACCAACGACGACTTCAGACCGCTAACGCTGGTCATTTTGGCCGGTGCAGGCGTTGGTCTTCTAACGAGCGCTGCCCTCGCCTCCCCGACACGCCTCCCCCTTCTCGTCCTGATCTCGCTGGCATTCGCTGCGACCGCCGCATTTCTCGATTCATCCTCGAGCCTTCAAACAAGGGGGCAGCAGCTGATGGTATCTCAGGCGATGATGGGTGTGGCGACCACCATGTTTTTTGGCCCGGTTTTCATTTTCGGTCTCGGGCAGGTGCTCATCAGGAGGGGTGTGGGGCTTACAAGCTTCATCGCGGTTTTCGGCATTACTCAATCGGTCGGAACCCTGATCTGCAATTCTCTTTTGCAGAGTTACCTGTTTCACGCTCAGCAATATCATCTCGCGAACTTTGCGGCACAGGTCGAGAGGTCTGACCCGACGGTGATGAGAACCGCCTCAACGCTCGCTTCACAATACTCGGCAGTCCTTGCTGATCCCACGCTACGAGCCGCGGAAGGTGTCCAGGCACTATCACAGCAGATTCTCCTGAACGCTCGAATGGCGGCCTACAACGACGTCTATCTGGCCATTTCTTTGGTCGCGACCCTTGGATTTCTCATGCTTCTCAGCGTGGTCCTGATCGCGGTCTTCAAACAAGCCCGGAGAAATCTCTCATGAGCACACCTCCTTCCCTTGCAACCGAAGGCATTCCGGGCGGCCCTTTGCAAACTCCGGCCGGCGCGGTTCCGAGCTCTTGGCGCCCGGCGGCCACGAGTTTCCCGTCCTACCTGATCGCGCTATTGCTCGTCGCTGGCGGGGTGACGGCTATTCTCGCGGCTTGGCAATTGCCACCCTTCGCGACGGCAATCGTGAAGACCGACGATGCCTATATCCGCGGCCACACGACCGTAATCAGCCCGCAAGTGAGCGGCTACATCAACCGGATCACCGCACGCGACTATCAGAACGTCGCCGCGGGCGAAGAACTGCTTCGGATCGACGATCGCATCTACAAATCCCAAGTCGCAGAAGCACAGGCCAATCTGGATCTTTCTCTTGCGAACCTCGCAAGCAATCGGCAGACCATCGCGCAGCGGGTGGCCGATATCGTGACCGCCGACGCAAAGATTGCTAGCGCCAAGGCTCAGTTGGCTAAGTCCAATGCGGACTTTCGTCGAGCGGCCTACCTGGCAGTGCAGGGTTCAGGCTCGATCAGCAGCGAAGACACTGCACGTGCGGCTAAAGATACAGCAGCAGCAGGGCTTCAGGAAGCGCAGGCGGGCCGCGAGAGTGCAGTGCAGACCAAAGCTGCCGCTGAAATCAATGAAAAGGCCTTGGAGGCAAGTGTCGAAAGCGCGCGTGCGCAGCTGCAGATGGCCGAAATTAATCTCGGGTACACGGTTGTAACTGCCCCGGAAGCAGGCCGGCTGAGCGACGTAGGCGCCCGACGAGGACAGTACGTGACGAACGGCAGCCAGTTACTTTTCCTTGTTCCCTCCGTCCGTTGGGTGATCGCCAATTTCAAGGAAGGACAGACTGCGGCTATCCTACCCGGTCAAAAAGCCTTGTTCACTGTCGACGCGCTTGCCGGCGCGCGTTTTCGGGGAACGGTTGAGGAGGTATCGCCTGCCGCCGGCTCGGAGTTTTCCGTCTTGCGCACAGACAATGCGATTGGCAACTTCACCAAAATACCACAACGGATTTCAGTCAAGATCGCAATCGACCCGGATCAGGCGAATGCGGAGCGCCTTGGACCGGGCATGAGCGTTGAAGCCTCTATAGATACTGCATCCGCGACTTCCGGAGTTCCGCGCGCACCTTGATCAGGCACATGACGCACCCCGGAGTTTACTTCGGGCCGTGTTCACACGATGAGATCGGCAAGGATGCGGAAGCGCCCAGTTACGATGCTGGGCAGCTTTTAGTTATATCAGGTTGCAGGCTAGCGGAAGCGAGCGAATTCGTCTACCTGTGGCCGAGAAGATGGCATTCCCCAGCGCGCCTGCCGCTGCGGCTGTTCCTGCCTCACCCACGCCTCCAGGCTCTTCGTCACTTACGACTTGGTAAACCTCTATCCGAGGGACCTCGTTGATCCGCAGGACGCGATAACTGTCGAAATTCGCCTGGTCCACTGCGCCATTCGTGACAGTCACCTGATTGAACATCGCAGCACTCAGTCCGAACAGGACGCCCCCTTCCATCTGCGCTCTTACAGTATCGGGGTTGATGGTGATGCCGCAATCAACAGCGATTACGGAACGAAGCAGCCGGATCGTGTTATCTGCGCTGACCTCGATTTCAAGGATATGGGCGAGGTAGCTGCCAAACGCCACCTGTAGGCTGATTCCACGCCCCCGCCCCGGCGCCAGGCTTTTGCCCCAACCTGCCTTTTCGGCCGCAAGATCAAGGACCGCCAAAGCGCGGGGATTTTTCGTCAACATCCGGCGGCGAAAAGTGAGCGGATCAAGCTTTGCGGCGTGGGCCATCTCATCGACAAAGCTTTCTATCACGAAGAGATTGTGGGTCGCCCCGACGCCGCGCCACCAGCTTGTATTCATGCCATCGGGCTCGTCGCGAACGTAATCCGCCAAGACGGCAGTCTCGTCGTAGGGCGTTTCGGCGGCACAATCTACTGCGTCAGGATCTATCCCGTTCTTGAAAGCGGCCGGCGCCCATCGGGCGAAGATGGACGAACCCGTGACCCTATGCGTCCTACCGACGATCTTCCCATGCTTGTCCAGGCCCGCGGCGACCCTGTCATAGTAATAGGGCCGGTAGTAGTCGTGCATCATATCCTGCTCGCGCGTCCAAACGAGCTTGACGGGATAGCGGATGTCCTTCAGCAGACGCGCAGCGACCTCAATCGTGTCGATATCAAGCCGTCGGCCGAACGCCCCACCCATGAGCAGGTTAGGCACCGTGACATTCTGGGGAGCCAGGCCGGTCGCATGGGCGACGGCCAATTGGGCTCGAACCGGTACTTGCGTGCCCACCCAAAGGTCCGCGCCATCATCACGAATATGGAGCGTACAGTTCAGAGGTTCGAGCGGGGAATGTGAAAGGAATGGAGACTGATAGACCGCCGACAACTTGATCGCGGCGCCCTCTATCATTTCGACAGCGTTCGCATCGTCGCGGACCACCACCCCTTGATACTGCGAGGCGGCCTTCATCTTCGCAATGATCGAACCGGTGCTGACCGTTCCATGTACTCCCGCGTTCCACTCGATCTGCAGAGCTTCCAGACCCTGTTTCGCAGCCCACATATGTTCGCCGATGACAGCGACCGCCTCACCGGCCGACGTCACGATCTCAATGACGCCAGGAACTGCTCGCGCGGCAGCGAGGTCCATCGAGGCGATCGAACCTCCCTTCACGGGGCTGAGTGCAAGCGTGGCATGCTTCATGTCCGGCACGCGGACGTCTATTCCATAGACCATAGAGCCGTTGACCTTGGCCGGCGTGTCGAGACGCTTGGCTCGAGTGCCGATCAGTCGAAACTCTGAGGGCTTCTTCAAAGGTATCGCTTGTGGGACCTGCTGCAGCGCGGCCTCGGTGGCGACATCGAGATAGGAGAGCGCTCGGTCGGAGGAAGTATCCCGGATAATGCCCTTCTCGACCCGACACGTGGCGGCATCCACCCCCCAGCGCGCGGCCGCTGCGGCAACCAGCATAAGCCGAGCGGCAGCACCGGCCTGTCTCAGGCGTAGCCAATCCGATCGAGTGGATGTCGAACTACCCGTCGCCTGATCGTGCAAGATCGGATCCATGTATTTGGACAGGTCCGGAGGCGCTGCTTCAACCTTCACCTGATCCAGCTCGAGTTCCAACTCCTCGGCCAACAACATGGCGCTGGAAGTATAGATGCCCTGCCCGACTTCGGTGTGCGGCATGATGAGCGTGACCCCGTCCCCGTCGATCCGCATGAATGCATTCGGAGCGAAATTCGGCGCCGTGTTCTCGGCCAACGCGGCACGACTGCGCAGAACGCCGGGCAGCCCGAACGAGAGGAGAAGGCCGCTGGTCGCAAGCGCGGTTCCCTTCAAGAACCCGCGGCGTGAAACAAGGTTTTCGATCATCGGACCCTCACACTGATGCAGCTTGGTGGATGGCTTCACGAATTCGCATGTAAGTTGCGCATCGACAGATGTTGCCGGCCATCGCGTCATCGATGTCCTCATCTGACGGAAGTGGTTGAACATTCAGGAGTGCCGCCGCCGACATGATCTGGCCCGACTGGCAGTATCCGCATTGGACGACTTCTTTATCCAGCCACGCGGCTTGCACGCGCTTGCCGGTTTCAGTCGAACCTACGCCCTCAATGGTGGTAATCCTCTGATCGGAAATCATTGCCATCGTAATCTGGCAAGACCGAACGGCCTCGCCGTCGAGGTGGACAGTGCAGGCCCCGCACTGAGCGATACCACAGCCGTATTTCGTACCGGTCATCCCCATGACATCCCGCAAGACCCAGAGGAGTGGCATGTCATCGGGAACGTCCACCTCGTAACGACGATCGTTGACCATCAGGGTTTTCATCGATTTTTCATCTCGCTTTGGGGATCGTCGGCAACAGCTCCCTCAGCGGAGCGCATGCACGGACGGACCACGCCTCGCGCTTGGATACTCAACGACGGGCTCCAAGAATTGTATCATCCAGCGCTGCGTGGGTTTCAAAGGAGCCAGTTCGCAGCGACCGGCGGTCCCGGGCCTGAATCCTACAATATACCCCCGGAACAACTGGCTACGAGATCGTGCCCTAAATGGGGACGCATCGTGTTCGGCAAGCCGAGGCCCCGGTAACCCGGGCTCGCTCAGTCAGTCGAATTCAAAAAGGTATCGGCCGTGACGCGATTTCATAAAGCAATCTATTCGGTGGCTGTGGTCGCCGTGATCTGCGCCGCGGGCGCGGCGGCATTCTTCTTTTGGCCCCACGGTCTGAATGAGGTCTCTGCCAGCAGCAGGCAGCCAACCGGTACGACACTGGTGGAACGTGGCCGGTATCTGACGGTCGCCGCCGACTGTGCAGCTTGCCATACGGCGAAAGGCGGCAAGCCATTCGCGGGAGGGGTCGCATTTGCGCTTCCGTTCGGAGAAATATTTTCATCGAATATCACGCCTGATCCGGTCGAAGGGATCGGCGCTTGGAGCGACGCAGAATTTGTCCGTGCCGTGAAGGCGGGAGTTGGAAAACACGGCGAGGATCTCTATCCGGCGTTTCCTTATGCGTCCTATGCGCTTCTTTCCGACGACGACGTTCTAGCCATCCGAGCCTATCTCAGTACGCTTCAGCCCGTGGCGGCTGCATCCCGACCGAGTGAACTCGCCTTCCCCTTCAATCAGCGCTACTTGATGCGAGCCTGGAAAATTCTTTTCGTCCCGCACGACGCAATGAAGGCCGATCTCGCGCACGACCAGCAGTGGAACACGGGTGCTTATCTCGTCGAGGCGCTCGCCCATTGCGGCGAGTGTCATACCCCTCGTGGCCTCATGTTTCAGCGGGTGCAAAGCAAAGCTCTGTCCGGGGCCGAGGTCGACGGCTGGAAAGCTTGGAATATCACAAGCGACAACCAGACCGGCATCGGCTGGTGGACTGACGGCGAGATTGCGGACTATCTTGCCAGTGGCCATTCTGATGGCCATGGATCAGCATCTGGTTCTATGCGCGAGGCAGTCGATCTCAGCTTGAGCAAGCTTCCGAAAACCGACATCGAGGCCATCGTCGCATATTTGCGAACAGTGCCCGCCGTTTCCACCGGTCTCTCACTAAGCGTGGACAGAAATATTCGCACGAATTCCGGTCTCGATCAGATCTCCGCGACATCCGATGATCCCGGGCGCAAACTGTTTGCCGGCGCCTGTGCCGCCTGTCACGGGTGGGATGCCCTGGGCAAATCTAACCCGCGCGCGGCAATCGACGGCGCCCATAGTTTCGCCGATCCGAAGGGGGCCAATCTGCTGCGGGTAATCCTGCAGGGCTCATCGAACGAAGAGCGTCGAACAGGAGAAACGATGCCGGCATTCGCTCCCATCCTTTCAGATGTTGAGGTTGCTCAGCTTGCGAATTTCGTTCTGGCCCACTTCGGTGAGACCAAGGGCTCCGTTCGCCCGGCGGACGTTCGCGCAGCACGCGGCCCGGTGAAATAACGGATTACGGATCGATCGGACTTCCTGCCCCAGTGGTGATGGGCAGGCGGATTGCTTCTACGCACAGCACCATGTTTCCAGCGCTTGTTTGACAAACAGTGCAATCGATTGGGCATTGAGTGTTCACTGGCAGGCGAAGGTTGTTCGACTGATGCCATCTGTGCGTGAGCGAATCACAGGTCATGAAAGTCAGCGGGGTCACCCCCCGATGGTTTCCGCATGATGCAGTTCCCAGCTGCAAGGGCTGGCAGGAATTGGCGAAGGCAGCCCCTAGCGAAGGATGCAGGCCACGATGCGACGTGCCCCAGTCGAACGCGCGGAGGCATTATCGCTCGTTTTTGTCCTTACGTTAGAAATGGCCGTTGTCGCCCGCGTTTCAACGGTCGCAGGAGAGTGTCAGCGACCTTTTTGAAGACTGGTGGTCATTAAAAGAGGGTGGACGATCACGGTGCACGGGCATATCTGCCACAGACGCTTTCAACCCTGCGGGCGCAAGTCTGTCACCGGTCGGTAGAAGATCACACGCACCGACGGAACAAGCTGGTTGAGGTAATCGAAATCCCGAACATTGCCGGTCAGGACCGTCGCGCCCAGCAGACCGGCCTGGTGAAAGATCAGCGCATCGTTGAGGAAGCGGCGTTCATGCCCCTCCCCTTTCGGCAGACGGCTCAGCCGGAACAGCAGGCCGGCAAGCATGCCGGCGCGTCCCCAGGCGGTGGCGTCGGGTGCATGCAGCCGGTGCACTGGGATGTCTTCAATCGTGCCTGCAACCACTTTCAGGACCGACTTCGTCGTGGGGTGCGCTGGGTCGAGCCGGCCGAACAGGTGGCTGAGCTCGGCAAAGGGACCGGGCGGCCAATGCCGATCCGCTGGAAGATCTCGGCAGTTTTCTTGTCGAGGCCTTCGACGAGGTGCCCGAAGCCCGCGACGCCTTTTCGCGCATGACCGGCGGCTTCGACGAAAGAGCCTTCAACCGGGCGTGGCTCTACGGAATCGCCGATGATTTGCGTTGGGGCCTGATCGGGGCGCTGGTTGCGGCGAAGTCGTCGCGCGATACGCATGAATTCTACAAATTCGCCAGCTGGCGATTCCTGCGTTGCCGGATGGCCCTGCGCGACCCGCGCTTCGGCCAAGCGCTGCGGAGGATCTGATGTCCGTCAGAAAGCCCCTTGGCCAGGCAGCCAACGATCACGAACGCACGCTGGAACAGGTCATCGGCCGGGTGCCGCAATGGCAGGGCCGCGATATCCGCTATGGCGCACTCGTCGGTGGCCTGATGAACCAGAATTGGGTCGTCGAGGTCGCCGGAGACAGCCGAATCTATTTCGTCAAGGTCCCGGGCGCGGGATCGGAAATGTTCGTCGACCGCGTGGTCGCCAACCAGGCCGCACGCAACGCGCATGCCATTGGCGTAGGCCCTCGGGTCGTGTTCTTCGACCCTGTCGACGGCGTCGAGATCAGCGAATTCCTCCAGGGATATCGGGCCCGTACGAATGCGGACTTCTCCAACGCCGCGATCCAGAGCGCGGTTCTCGACATCTATCGCCGTGTTCACGCGAGCCCGGCGCTGTCGCTGACTAAAACCATCTTCGACATGATCGATGAGCACATCGACCATGGCCGCCAGCTCGGCTCGCATTTTCCGCCTGCCATGCCGTGGATCGAACATCGCTACGAGCAAGCCAGATCCGCATTCATGGCGTCCGGCCTGGATCTCGTTCCCTGCTTCAATGACCCGATGCCCGGCAAACTCCTGATCAGCCTCGGCGGCACCGGGGACCAGCTGCCGATGAAGCTGATCGACTACGAGTTCGCTTCCAACAATGAGCGCGCCTACGAACTCGGCGTCCTGTTTGCGGAAATGTTCTACGAAGAGAAACTCATCCTTGAGCTGATCGAGCAATATTATGGCTCGATCAGACCTGATATTGTCGCCCGCGTTATGCTCAACCGCGCATTGGCCGACGTCAAATGGGCGTCCTGGGCGGTGGTGAATCGCAAGCTCAAGACGTGGGATTTCGATTACAGAAATACGGTGTCTGGAAGTATATGCGCGCACGCGATGTCATGTACGACCCGCGTTGGGAGGCTTGGCTGCGCGCCATTTGAAGAGCCGCGAGAGCGGCAATCTCGTTGGGGCAGCGATCGGGTTTCTCCCGTCCGAGAATAACCGCAGGTGGCTACTCGCTATCCTACGAGAGCGGCCGCGTTTGGCGCATTGTGGAGAGTGGTACCCGCGAAGAGCCGAGCTCATTCTGCGGTCGCCTGCGAAGTTCGCATTCCAAACGATCTTCCGCGTGTAAAGTGACGGATTAGTTTATCCTCGTCCCTATCGCTATTAACGTGGACTGTAGATCATCACGCACGTGGCCGGGCATGCACAGCATCAAAAAGCGCCGAAGACGTGGACTCTGCGGATTGTCAAAAAGGTCCTCAGATCGTCCTGCCTCTACGACCCGGCCTCCCCGCGTGCTTGGACTTGCGGCATGCATGCTACTACTGGTGGGATTCATAGCCGGTCGAAGGGGCCTCGAATATCCTATGATACAGATCTTCGCCGTAGCTTGTCTGCAACGGCTCAGCCTCACTCAACTTGAAAGTTCGTGAGCCATCCGCCTGCCTTTCGGCACGCAGGAATTTCACGCCAGGCCGTTTCGTGTCGTGAAGATCATGTGCAAACTCGTACAGATGCGTGACGAAGAAGACCGTGATCCCTCCTCGGTCAGCGCATTTACGATTTGGGTTACGATCTGCGATCCCTCTCTTTCGTTCGTCGCGGCAAACGACTCGTTGAAC
The DNA here is from genome assembly GCF_040317535.1 of Mesorhizobium sp. M1409. Taxonomy (NCBI): domain Bacteria; kingdom Pseudomonadati; phylum Pseudomonadota; class Alphaproteobacteria; order Hyphomicrobiales; family Phyllobacteriaceae; genus Mesorhizobium; species Mesorhizobium sp. M1409. The sequence goes on along the minus strand of NZ_JAMYKV010000020.1, from coordinate 49,824 downwards.
AGGACCATTGAGCCGGATGCCATATGATCCACGATCTCGCTCATTCTTCGTCCAGCTTGCCGCTCTTCATCGTGGCATCCTCCCCGCGCTTGTAGTGTGTGAAGACGCCATCACAGACACTGCCGCAAAAGGCCGCCGGCACGAACATGCCGCATTGCATCATCAATTGCGCAAGGCCAACCCCGCGCAGAAACGTTGACTTGCCGCCCTGGTTGGCGCCGGTGATGACGACCATGTTCTTGTCGTCCGCATCCAGATCATTGCCGACGACCCGCTGCCCTTTGGTAAGAGCAAGGCAGATGTCATACAGACCGGCGAATGTGTGCCTGTGCACGTCGGACAGTCGAAGGCGATTGCGCCATTAGTTAGAGACAACTAATATGCTGACTTGTTCGCGGTCGAGAGGGCCGCCTGCATGTCGGATCGACCTGCCTTAGCGCGTGATACAGTCGTGCCCGCCACGATGCCGGTCCCCATTTGCCTTGGCCTCGCCCCTCAAGCGCTCTGGGTAGAAGCATTCCAAACCGATGAGGATATCCGCCAGTACTGGCGAGGCTATGCCCTTGGGGGCGCGGTGTGCGCCGTTTTGCTGATCATCGAGCTTCTGGCAATTCACCTGCTGCTCTGAGCCTTTGAGGATCTTGCTGAGATCAAAAAAGCCCGCCTGTGGGAAGGCGGCAGGGCCTGGAGTGCTGGGATCAACCAGGGTCAACGAGCGGCGGAGGGGTTGGTTGCGCTCGTCGTTCACTGGCATGTTACCCTCTCACACCTCAATGGCATGCTAAATGGGCTTTAAGGACGCGGTGCGGTCCGGACGGGAGATGGGGGCATCACCCGCACGCGCCAGGCTCAGGCGGCTACCGCGTCCGATCCATTTCTCCTGTCCCGCAGCGCCGGCCAATAGGGGACTGGAGCCCTGCCGGGAGGATGTTCGAAGCCTTATGACGAAGCTGTCAGAGGAATGTCAGATGTCAGAGAAGTCACAATGCAGCCTCGCGTTTTTCCGGACGGGAATCCTTGCTTTTAAGTTACCCCGAGACAGACATGAATCGATGCTCGCTAAGAGAACTGCGATTGCTCTGCTCTCCTGCCTGGCCATATCGGGCTGCGGTATGGCCAAAGCTGCGAGGGAAACCGGGCAGACGTTCGACGAGTATGGATGCCTTGCTCGTGACTTCAAAGGCCAGCCGCCTTGCGAACCTGACAATGCCGCAGCGCCCTGACGGGGGAGGCAGGGCACGGGCCACCAGGCCTTTTTCCGTGCGGCGCTCCGCCGCTCGTAGAGGAACCTTCCGAGGGGGGCGGATGGATTCACGAGGTCAAGTTCGACGGCTATCGATCGCAGATCGTCTTTGACGCCGGCAAGGTCCGCATCTTCACCATGAACGGTCACGGCTGCCCGCGCTCGGTGGATGACGACGAACGGCTACCAATATCTTCTTGCTGAGCCCGCCAGGCGCTGCTCTACGACCCGATCAGTCGCCTCAAATAGTAAACAGCATCCAGAGTTGTACCAACCCAATCAAGACGAGGAGACCTACCGTCAACGGGGCGAACAAATCTGTCGGGACCTCGGCGGCGTACCTCGCGTGGTGGGTTTCCAGTTTCGCCTCGATATAGTCTTGGTTGAGTGCCTTGATCTCCTGGAGAGTTGACCTTCCTGCGAGAGCGCCGAAACAGGATATCTTAAAAACTGACAAGGCTAGCGCCAGTTTTGCTGAAGCTGGTGCTGTGTGAGCGAAGCTGAATATCAGAAACAAGTTCGCGACCGAGACAGCGAATGTTATGCCCATTACCGACATATAGTTGCCAAGTCGAGTATTCGTCAATGCGACCTCGATCGTACTCCTATGGTTCTGCATCGCACAGCAGAAAATATAACGCGCGACTTATCTTTTCCGCAGCCTCACGCCAGCGCCGCCGCCATTCTCGGGGATGAACTCGACGCCGGCCGATGATGGCAACGAAAAAGCCCGTCACCGTGAGGCAGTGGCTTGATCGTTTCGTGTGCGGAATGATTTCAGGGAGTCAGTTCGCCTTCTACCGGATCGTCAGGGAGAAATGGGAACGAAACTGCGCACCCTCTCGGGATACATGCGGAATGAGCGCCCGCCATTGGCGTCTTCGGTCTTGAACACCAGGATCATATCCCCGTTCGCTGTGTCGACGGTCGGGATGATGTAGTCCAGGGTCACAGCGCTCTCCATGTAATGGCGAATATTGTCTTTCATAGTCCGATCCTCGCAATCCCCGGCGCGATGATCGTCGCCTCATCGCAGTCGCGGCCGGTGTGTTGTCAATCATCGCAGAGATAACCAGTGCCTTCCGCAGTGCGCTTCATTAGTGTTCCGCGCCCTAAAAATAATCCGAAAACCTGCGGGATGACGTCTTTGTTGGTGCGGGGCGTGGAGTCGACCGGGTCTTGAAGTACCCCTTGGCCTAGAGTTGGAATGTGATTTTCGGGTCGGCACCAGACAGGTTACGATGCGTCTTCAACGAATGAGGAGAAGACGATGAAAACATTCCTCACAATGGCCGCCGCGCTGACCCTGTCCGTATCCGCTGCCCATGCCGATTGCCCATATCACGAGAAGGTACAGGCATCGGTCGAAACGCAGAAAACAGCGAGCGTCGAGAAGGCCGATATGTCGAAGGCTGCGGACACTCAAACTATAAAGAAAGAAGTGCCGGCAAAGACCGAATAGCGGCGCGCTTGCCGGATCCCTCGCAGGCAGTGTGCGGTCTCGGCCCAGCGTACTGCAGATGGCCGGCCCGGCTGCTAGTGAAGCAGCGTTGCCTAAAGTCGCGCCGGCCATTTGCCGCTCTTTGAGGGATGACCAGCGTGCAACTTCTTGCGTCGCGATCCCCAAACAGTTCATTTATATCACAAATGATCTTCAAACAGATCAGACTCCTTGACATTAATGGAGGAAAAGATGCTTATGCGTATCAAACCAGTCTGGAATGAAACGCATAAGTATCACCATGCCATCGGAATCTGCGGCCCTGCTTGAAATAGGTCACCTGCTGAAGCAGGCGCGGCTTACCGCGTCGCTGACGCAGGAGCAGGTCGCCGACATGGCCGGCATATCGCGTCCCCGATATCGCGACATCGAAACGGGCGCAGCCGCGGCACGTGCGACCACCCTGATGAACATCACCCGCGCCCTAGGCCTGGAAATGATGCTGATCCCACAGTCCATGGTTCCTGCCGTCAAGTCCTTGCTGCGGCCGCATGACGACGATCTCCCCGCCTTTGTTTCCCAACCCGACGAGGATGATCGTCCCCCGAATGTTTAAAGCACCCAAGGCCATCCCCTCCCTTGACGTGCTGCTGAACGATCTGAAGGTCGGAACGATCGTCAGGACGCCAGGCGATTTCAATGCGTTCAATTTCGACGACGCCTATCGAGCGACCGGGGGCTTTCCCATCCTTAGCCTTTCTTTCCGCGCGGCGGCAGGAGGATTGCGGAAGGATCCAAAGCCTCTTGCCGGGGCCTTACCTGCATTCTTCGCCAACCTTCTTCCAGAAGACAAACTGCGCGAAGCGATGGAGAAACACCACGCAGGCAATGTGCGCGCAGGAAACGATTTTGATCTGCTGGCCGCGCTGGGTGCGGATCTTCCCGGCGCCGTGCGTGTCTTGCCGAGCGATGCCACGACGGCGGTTGCCGAGGATGCCTCAAAGGATAGGCCAAAAGCCCGGTTCTCGCTCGCGGGCGTACAGATGAAACTCTCTGTGATGAAGAACACCGGCAAGGGAGGTGGGTTGACCTTGCCTATGGGCGACGAGCAAGGCCAGTACATCGCCAAATTTCCATCGTCGGCGTTCCCCGGCGTCTCTGAAAATGAGTTTGCCAACCTAGCGCTGGCGGCGGCGATCGGCATGGACGTGCCCGAGCGCGAGCTTGTCGAGAAATCCGATTTCGAGGGAATTCCCGAGGAGTTCGACACGCTGTCGGACGGCAAGGTTCTCCTCGTCAAACGCTTCGATCGCGTCGCTGGTCGTGAGCGCGTCCATATCGAGGATTTCGCGCAGGTTTTCGGTGTCTATCCCTCGCGCAAATATGAGGGCGCCGCATATCATGACATTGCCTCAGCCATGAGCGCGGCCGTCTCGCCGACGGCCGCGCTCGAATTCGTGCGCCGTCTGGCGCTGACGGTCATCACCGGCAACGGCGACATGCACCTCAAAAACTGGTCGCTGATCTACCGGGGCACGGGCGACAAGCCAGAGCTTGCGCCAATTTATGACGTCCTGTCGACCGTGCCCTATAATCCCGCCGACTCGATGGCGCTCTCGCTCGGCGGCGAACGCTCCTTCAAGGCGCTCGCTGCCCCTCGATGGAAGGCGTTGGCCAACCGTGCAAGGCTGCCAGAGCCGGCCGTGCTGAGGACGGTGATCAAGGTCGTCGAGCGCGTCAACGATCATTGGTGGAGCCTTCCGGAACGGGCCGTTATTCCGGAGAAGGTGCTCGAGCGGATTGATGAGCATGTGAAAACGATGACCCCGATACTCGGCACCTGTGCCGCATAAGGAGGGGAATCGCGGCGATGGGATGGATTTCCTTTACTTGCGCAGATCGATTTCCGAAATGAAGGCCTCGCCGATATGTAGCCTGGCGCTGTAGCGGCCGATGTAGCTCGTCGTGCGCTCCTTGGCCGCCCGCATGTTACCGTCCACCTTCTGGATCGGCTCCTCGAGGATAGATTTTGCCGAGGAAATCCAGCCCAACGCCATATCGGCCACGCACCCGTTCGATGCCGCTGGGAGTTCGCATCGGATGCAGCACGCCGATACTGCTGTCTGGAAGACATGACGAGGAATGCGTTGATCAGCGAAGACACGATGCCAGCCGAAATCACCGATCTTTCCATTGGCTACCGGCGCCTGTGGCTTGGCAAGTTCGCCAATCCGGTGACGTGAATGGAGGCGCGCGCTCCGCAGCCCGATCTCGCGCAACCTCTGGCGTTGACCCGGATCACAATGCCCGACTGCGCTTCCCATCGGGCAATCTTCCTCGAGATCGGCGCGCCCTGGGCTGTGGGATCGCGTTTCCGCAATGTCCGATGCCGAGATCGCGGCACATTTTGCCGTTCCGCGCCAGCATCTCTATTACATCATGACGAGGCCGGCGCGTATCTCGGCATGGTCGAATTGTACAACAGCAGCGCCCTGTTCCCCTCCTTGATCGGCCGTGGCTTCGGCAAGCGGCTGATGGCCGGCGCGCTGGATCAGGCATGGCGCTTCAGCCCCGGCCGCATGTGGCTGCACCCCGTTGTCGTCCTCGGCTTCCTTGCCCTCCCCGGCTGTTTCTTTTCCCGCATCCCTCTTGCCGTACCCGGCGGCGGCCGGCTCATCCTCTTCGACCGCTTCTTCGTGTGCGCTGTCGTCGAGGTTTGGCGTGTCGGCGGCGGGCGGCGACGTTTCCTGCAGATCGATCGCGCGACGCGCTCGATCACCTGGCTCAATCTGGCAATGATCCCTTCTCCTGCTCCGTTTCCTTGAGCGACCAGATCTTCGTCAGGATGTTTGTCTGGTAGGCCGGGATGTTCTGCGCCAGTTCGCTAACCTGCGATGCGGCAATGAAAGAGAACAGAGCGAGTGCCGCGAAAGCACCGAGCACACTGACGATGACAGCGGGAAGGCGGGGAATGCCGACGCGCTTCAAAGCCGACACCACGGGCGCAAGCGCGAAGGTCAAAAGCAGCGCAATGGCGATCCGCAGGAACACTTCGCGCCCGAAATACAGCGCCGCAACCGCTGTCCCGATGATAGCGACGCTGGGCAATGAGGTGCGCGGACGGGTGTTGGCTGCGGAAGAATGCCCGCCAGGCCGAGCTCTAATGGGTAAATGCCGTTTCGACGATTTGCCGCCATTGATACCTAGCGTCGCCAGCCCACCATGATCATTTAGCTGGCGTGCAACGTCAGCAGCTATACGCGCTTGCAGGTTCCGACCGAACGGTCCGACTGGCACGTTGTCGTGACGCGCCGGTTCGATTCAATTCGGGACACGAAGCCGGCAAGTGTGTAACAAGGGCCGAACGGGAGGCGAAGGCGCCTTCAGATCGGCTTTGAGCTTGTTCCACCCCATTGAGAATATCGAGGACGCGCAGACGCTGGCGCAGGCCATCGTCAACACGATTGCCGCACCGTTCCTGGTCCTCGACGAAAAGTTTCATGTGCTGGCGGCCAGCCGCTCCTTCTATCAGACCTTCAAGGTCGACCCCGACGAGACACACGGCGCCCTGCTTTATGCGCTAGGCGACGGCCAGTGGGACATTCCGGCACTGCGCCTGCTCCTGGAGACGATCATCCCTGAGAAGACTGCCATGGACGTTAGGCCAGGATAGCCCCTAATGGTCCCGCAGGGAGGTAGACCATGACAAAAGTGCGTGACGTTTCGTTTGGGGCCCTTGCCGCATTTTCCGCAATGTTGGGGTTAGCCGGCAACGTGGATGCCGAGGATGCACTTCCGACAATCGTCACCCTCGGCGACAGTTACATCAACAGCGGTGGAGTAGCTCCCACTGAGAGCTTTGCGACCAAGCTAAAGTCTGGGCTGAACGCTGCCGGGCACCCAGTGACAATTGCCGAGGTGGGGTACACGGGGACCAGCAAACGGGGTCTCGCTTGGCTGGCGGAATCCAAGGAGGGCCTTGACCTGCAGGCGAACCCTGCAAACCACGTTGTCATCGTTGAACTGGGTCAGAACGATTGCGCTCGTATCGACCTGGATCACACGCGCGCGAACCTCGACCAGATTCTGACTATCCTCGACCACAAGCGCGTTCCAGTGCTTGTGGTTGGAACCGCGGCCTATGGCTATTGCTCGTCTATGCTGTCTGCTGGGCAGGGGGCTGACTATGCCCACTGGGCATCGGGAGTTGCTGCAAGCGGACAACGACCACCCAAATGCAGCGGGCGATGCGATCATCGTTAGAAACATGCTCCCTATGGTTGAGGCGCTGCTCGCGCAGGTGCAACAGCGTTGAACACCCGTCTGAAGAACCCCTTTGCACGTACATTAGCTTAAGCACATATTAATGCAGCAGGCGAAGTACCCGTACCGGTTTAGGCTCAGCGCCAGCCCCTCCACCCTCGACGCCGGGCCGCTAGGGCCAATATGGCAGACTCGGTGGCCTTAGCTGTCTTGCCGCCGCTTCCTGTCGCGAAAGTTGAGAAGATCAACCAGATCGTCGGCCTCATCGATGGGCATGTCGATCAATGGAACACCCACCTCGACAACAGGCATGCCGGTGAACATGTCGATGATGTCCCACGTGCCTTCAGGCGTTTTTACCATATTGTATCGCTGCGTCATCGGGGGGCAGAGTGTTTAGCGCTGTGATTGTGTGTCGTCCCGCTTGGCATCGGGTCCTGTGCGGTCAAGTTCATCAACCAATGTAGCAACGTTGGGCGGCAGATCAGGTTCGAACCGCCAGTTGAGGAGCTTGCGCAGGTGCCGGCGGAGGACTTCCGTGCCCATCCAACGCCGCACGATTTCGGCAATAGCCTTCTGCCTTGAGCGATCAAGTTCTGTCATGTTCGGGGCTTTCGGAACATGTGCCTACACGCCGAACCCAACCGGGACGGAATGGTTCCTGGCAGAAAGTTGGCCCGCCAAAGGGCCTGCGCGATGGATGGACGAAGTTTCGGCGGGCCAAAGGCATGTCTCTTGGCAGCACCGGAAACGTTCCGACCTATTGGCGTCGACAGTTCGTAGCGCTCGCCACGCCAAAAAGGCCAGTGCAAGCGGCGCGAGCACGACACGGTCGCTCGTCTCGGCGGCGACGAGTTCGCCATTGTGCAGACCGATATTCATCGCCAGTCAGTGCCGCGGTCCTGGCAGGTCGTCTGGTGGCGGCAATGCAGGAGCCGTTCGAGGTCTGCGGGTGCACGGTGTCCATCGGCACCAGCATTGGGATATCGGTTGCGCCCGATGATGGTCTTTCGTTGGACGAACTCTTGCGGAAAGCCGACCTCGCCCTTTACGCAGCAAGCATGGTGGACGCGGTGCGTTCAACTCTTATGCAGGCGAGGCAGGTTAGCCTTTGGAGGCGAGCCACTTAGCCCCAGCCGTCTTGCGCCGTCCGGCTGTGTCCTTGTCGGCGCTGGTCACCTTTGTCGATGGTAGCGGTGCGGCACTCGAGGCCGGCCTGAAAGGCAAGTTGGACGGCGCCTCCGAGGAATTTGTGATCGGTTACGACCGCCAGGCATACGGCGTGACCGTGACCTGTATCGGTATAGACGCCGGCCGAGGGCGTCATCTGCGGCGGCACCCGGCCACAAGCGGACTGGAGCCGCTAGTCGCCCAAACGCCCCGCGGTCAGCGCACGCGCATAGATCTTCCGGTCCATAAGTGGCAGCTCGCCGGTCGCTTCCGTCGCAGCAATGTAGTTGAGCATCAACTGCTGAGCTTCCTTGGACTGATCCCTCACCAGAAACTCAGCATGCTCGAGCTGCAGGCCCTCTTCCAGCGGGAGCGAGCTGCCAAAGTAGATGGATCGCTTGATCGCCCCAAGAGATTGCTTGGGTCGGCGGCTCAGATATTCTGCGCGTTCTATGGCTCGTGCAAGCACCTCGTCCTGAGGAACGACCTCGTCGACTGCGCCAAGCGCGAGGGCTTCTGCTGGCGTGAACGGCTTGCCTTCGAGAATGGCGGCTAACGATCGCTGGGCGCCAATTAAGCGAGGTAGTCGCTGGGAGCCGCCACCGCCTGGTGTAAGCGCGAGTAGGACTTCGGAAAGGCCGATGACAAAGTCACCGTCCGCCATGATACGCAAATCACACGCCCAGGCGAACTCCGCGCCAACGGCAAGCGCTGAGCCATTGAGTGCCGCGACAAAGATAGTGCCGCTTGCATTCATCTTCAGGAAAGTCGCGTGAAAGCTATCGAGCTGCAAAAGCGTCTTGAGTCGCGTCATTCCCGCAAGCGTTCTAACGATCGGGATTCTATTGATGAGTCTCGCCATGCGAGTGACAATTCCGGCGATGCGCGTGTTGATCGGCGGGAACCCGATACCACCCTGTTGGAGCCACGTAACATCAGAGTGGCTCAAGAATCGATCGGGGTGCGTGCCAGTGAAGACGACTGCATGAATGTTCGGGTCACGGTCTGCGCGATCAACGAGCTCTTTTAGTTGCTTGGTAAGCGCAGCATCGAACAAGGCATGCGGTCCTCCATCGATACGAGCGACGAGTACCTTGCCGTGCTCTTCAACATCGATATGACCATGGGTCCCTGTCGCGGTTTTTCTGGAATCTGAGGCCATCGCTGTCTCCAAACGCTGGAACTCTTACCAGCGACGTGTTATTGCATGGCAATCACTTATATACCTTACGATAATAATGCAATGGTGGAAACGCAGGAGCAGACATGCGCTACGAAAAGGGCCGGAAGGAGGCATCCAAGCGCCGCATCGTGGAGATTGCAGCGCAGAAGTTCCGCTCCGACGGCATTGCCGCCACCGGACTAGCCGGCATCATGACCGAGGCCGGCCTGACCAACGGGGCTTTCTATCCGCACTTCAAATCGAAGGCGGCGCTGGTCGGCGAGAGTGTGTCGGCGGCGCTGGAAGAACAGTCACAACAGATTGCGGAACTGCTGGTCGCCGGCGGGCCTGACATGGTGATCGACACCTATCTGTCGGCTGCGCATCGGGACAACCCCGGCATTGGATGCGCATCTTCGGCATTGCTGTCCGAGCTCGGCCGTGAGCCAGCCGAGACGCGTCACCTCTACACCGAGCATGTACGGCCCCTGGTGCATCAACTGGCCGATCAACTCGATCCACAGGTTGCCGACCGGGAAAGCGTCGCGATGGCTGTCTTCGCAACCCTTATCGGTTCGCTGCAACTGGCCCGGACGGTTGACGACGCAGAACTGTCCGACCGCATCCTGACGGCGGGGGCAGAGGCAGCACGTACCCTTGTTCGACCACGATAATAGAGGGCATCGCCTTGAAAGTACGCTAAACAACGCTTAGGGAGAACAAACGGTGATTCTTGTCGGGCAGAACCTGCCTTGAAAGAGGCACCCGAACTCGCTCGCTTCTTACAGTCGGTCGGCGGCCACCGGAACGAGCAAGTAGCGCCATGAGCGGATATAGGCCGTCTTGCGTTCCAAAAAAGGGAACTGCTATCTGACCTTGATGACCACCTTGCCCTTGGCACGTCCTGTCTCGACATAGGCCAGAGCCTCATTGGTCGCTTCGAACGGAAAGATACGATCGACAACCGGGCGGATTGCTCCGGATTCGATGAGCGACGTGATCTTGCCCAGCTGATCACCCTGCGCCCACATGAAAAGAAACGAAAACCCCACGCCCCGGCGTTTGGCTTTGGTCCGGATACCGCGGCTCAACAGTCGCAGTATCAGCCTCAGCACGGGGTTCAGTTCCTTTTCCCGGGCAAAGTCGGGATCCGGCGGACCGGAGATGGAGATCAACTTCCCACCCGGTTTCAGCACATTCAAGGATTTTTCAAGCGTTTTGGCGTCCTGGCTGTTCAAGACCACGTCGTAGCCCGACAGGACTTTCTCGAAGTCATCTTTCCTGTAGTCGACGACGACATCGGCGCCGAGCCCCTTGACCAGGTCTGCGCTGGCTGCGCTCGCAGTGGTCGCAACCGTCACGCCGAGGTGCTTTGCCAGTTGGATGGCGAATGTCCCCACGCCGCCGGAGCCAGCCTGAATGAAGACCTTCTGGCCTTTCTTCAGGTTTGCCCTTTCGATGAGCGCCTGCCAGGCGGTCAGACCGACCAGCGGGATCGAGGCCGCCTCTTCCATGCTGAGGTTTTTGGGCTTCAAGGCCACGTCGGCTTCATCCATGGCGATGAAGTCGGCGAATGTCCCGATCCGGCCATCGCGCGGCCGCGCATAGACATCGTCGCCGGGTCTGAACTTGCGGACTTTCGATCCCACGCGGACAACCGTCCCAGCCACGTCATGGCCCAGGATGAAGGGCCGGCGATAGGGCAGGATAAGCTTGAACTCTCCGGTTTTGACCTTGGAATCGAGGAGGTTCACCGCCGCGGCGTGGACCTCGACCAGGATATCGCTATCCCCGAGTTCCGGTTCCGGCATCTCGGCCAATCGCAGAGTGTCCTTCTTGCTATATTTGTCGACGACGAATGCCTTCATGGCAGTGACTTTCTGAAAATGTTTGTTGATGCTCCGGGAGGGAACCGCCCGGACGAGAGGCGTCAGGCATCAAGGAAGGCCAGGGCTTTCAAGACGAAATCGGCGTGGTACTGGAAAACCCCGCCATGTCCGGCATCGGGATAGATCACCAGTTGCGCTCTAGGGATACGCCGGGCGAGATCGTGGGTGTTGCCGCTTGGCACCATCCTGTCGTGATCGCCATTCGCAACCAAGGCAGGAATGCGGATGGCGCTCAGGTCTTGCGGCGCCTGCAGTCCATAAGCCTTGATCGCCTTGAGCTGGGCGCCGAACGCGCTCAGCGATACCGGCTTGTCGCGATCGGCCTGGCGCTCCGTCAACCGCTGCAGGAAAGCTTTGGCGGCGCGGCGCCCATTCGCCGTCCTTGTGAAGAAGAGATAGTATTTCGGATCCCGAAGAGTAAGCGCCCCCTTGATCATGTCGATGATCGTCAACGGCGTCACCTTGTCGATGCCTTCGCCACCGGCCGGCCCGGTGCCGGCCAGGATTAGCTTGCGCACAAGCGTGGGCTCGGTCAGCACAATCTCCTGCGCCACGAAGCCGCCGAGCGAAAAGCCGAAGAGATCGACTTGCTCGAATCCCAACGCCCTGATGAAGGCGACCGCATCCCGTGCCATCCCGGCTATGCTTGACGGCGTTTTGCCGCCCGAAGCACCGATGCCCCTGTTGTCGAAGGCAATCACTCGACGGTTCGCGGCGAGGCCATCGACGATGCGTGGATCGAAGTTGTCCAGTTGAGCGCCGAGATGGTTGAGCAGGATCACCGGTACGCCGGTCTTGGGGCCTAGCTCCCGGTAGACGAACGCCGTGCCGCCGACATGCACCGAGCGCGTTGGCGTATCCTGGAACGATACCGGTGAGCGGGGCGACTGACTGAATCCATGCGTCATGCTTGGCACCTCCATCTGGTGGGGCCCGGGCAATTGCGTTGTCGTTGCTAGTCGCATGTGCGTGAAACCTTCTGCTCGCTGTTGTTCAAACCGGCAGGCGGAACTGCTTGCGCAGGCTCTTGTCGAATATTCCCGCGGGGGCGAAGCGGCGCAGCAGGCTGACCTGCCGCGCTGCCTTGCCGGCGGTGTAGTGCCGTCGCGGATTGGCCTCGGTCGCCGCCTTGACGACCACCTGCGCCACCACTTCCGGTCGATCGGCTACAGGCATCACATCGCGAAGCAGCGCTTCGAGCCCGGCTCGAGCCCGATCGTATTCTTTCAACAGAGAATCCGGCTCGATCCCGTTCTGGTCGAAGACGGTGCGGACGAATGCCGGCTCGATGACCGAGACGCGGATATTGAAGGCACGAACCTCGTGATCGAGCGATTCCGAATAGCCCTCGAGCGCGTGCTTGACCGCCGAATAATGCGCTGAATACGGCGCCGGCACGAGTCCCAATACCGAGCCGATATTGACGATGCGCCCTTCGCCGCGCCGCCGCATCGACGGCAACACCGCATTGGTCATGCGAATGACACCGAACAGATTGACGTCGAACAGGGCCTGCACCTGTGCCACGGAGGATTCCTCGGCGCCTCCAAGCAGACCGACGCCGGCATTGTTGACCAGCAGGTCGATCCGGCCGGTCTGCGCGAGCACCGTCGAGACAAGTGCGGCGACGGCCTCACCGTCGGTCACGTCACAAATCAGCATCGTCACCCCGTCCGGGCCGTTGGCCTTGCGGCGGCTCGTTCCGAAGACAGTGAACCCTGCCCGCACTAGCGCCTCGGCACTGGCGCGGCCAATGCCCGAGGAAGCTCCGGTAACGATCGCGGTTTTTCCCGAATTCATAGTCACTTCGTGCTCCAAGCTCATGGGGGCTAGCTTTTCTGTGCCCGTTGAATTACAGTCATACTATCAGATTATGAACATAATGCAATAGCAATGAGGAATAGCAGCCATGCGCTACGAAAAGGGCCGGAAAGACGCGTCACGCAGCCGGATCATGGAGGTCGCCGCCGACCGCTTTCGCGGCGACGGCATAGCCGCGTCCGGACTTGCGACCATCATGAGCGACGCCGGGCTGACGAATGGCGCGTTTTATCCCCACTTCCAATCCAAGGCGGAGCTTGTCCGCGAAAGCGTGGCGGCAGCCATGGAGCTTCAGGCGCAGCAGATGGCGGAAGCATTGGCCTCGGGTGGCCCGGAGATGGCCATAGAGGCGTATCTCTCGGCCGAGCATCGGGACAATCCGGGAAAGGGCTGCGCGTCAGCCGCGCTGCTGCCGGAGTTGGCGCGTCAGCCACCTGAAACGCGCGACGCCTATACCGACCATTTGCTGGCTTTGGTGCGCCAATTGGCTGAGGCACTTCCGCGGGCCAAGGACCCGGAAGGCCTGGCGCTTGCTGTCTTTGCGACGGTCATCGGTGCGCTTCAAATGGCTCGCGCTGTGAAAGGGACCGAATTGTCCGATCGGATCCTCGCGGCAGGGAAAGACGCGGCGCGGACGCATTTGTGAGGTCCGTGTCGCCCGCTATGGGTGCCAGCCCTTGGTGGCGACGCTAAGCGCGCTCTCGGCTTCATGCAGAGGGCCCCGGCTGGCTGGCAAACTGTCTACCAAGCCCCGCATCAACCCAAGCACGCGTCTGTTCCAGCACTTCATCCGAAAACGTTGGATCATCGATCGCCCGGGCAAGGATCACTGCCCCCACCATCGCCGCAAAGCTTCCGATCGCCGCGCGGCGTCCGTCTGCCGCATCCAGTTCCGGGAGCGCCTTGCCCATACGGTCGATCTGCGACCGAAGGCCTTCCGTCATGGCCGACCGAGCAGCCGGGGCCTGATGGCGGATGGCTGCGGCAAGGCTCGCCGTCGGGCAACCGCCGGCGCAGTTGTCGCGATGCCGGGGAGAAAGATAGGAACCTACATAAGCGCGAAGATCGCCCCCTACGCCTGAGTCCGCGGCGAGGACATGGGCAAGGGTCTGCGCGATCAGGTCGTCCTTCGAGTTGAAGTGACCGTAGAAGCCGCCATGGGTGAGCCCGGCGGCGTTCATCACTTCCGCCACGCTGACCGCGTCGAACCCCTTGTCGCGAAACAGCCGGCTGGCGATATCCAAAATCCGGCGGCGGTTCTCCGCCATCTGCTCTCGACTCACCTTCATTTCAAAATTCTCCGATAGGCCTGTTGACTTTTACATGATGGCCATCATATTTAGCCGCAATCATGATGATCGTCATGAATGTAGGTTCCATCAGAGAAAAGAGCAATGCCATGACCGTCATTCCGTCAGTCCTCATCACCGGCGCATCCACCGGCATCGGAGCTTCCTATGCCGAGCGCTTCGCGCGCCGCGGACACGACCTCGTGCTGGTTGCCCGTGACGTGGCACGAATGGAGGCTCTGTCGGCGCGCCTGGTTGAGGAGACCGGCGTGGCGATCGACATCATCCAGGCTGATCTTACCCAACCTGCCGAGCTTGCAGCGGTGGAGACGCGGCTGCGCGACGACGCCCGCATCGGAATCCTCGTCAACAACGCCGGAACGGCCATCGGCGGAAGCTTCGTCGAACAGAGCACCGATGACGTGGCGCGGCTCGTTGCGCTCAACACGACCGCGCTTCTGCGGCTTGCCAGCGCCATCGCTCCGCGACTTGCGAAGACGGGTGCAGGGGCGATCATCAACATCGGTTCCGTGGTCGGGCTGGCGCCCGAGTTCGGCATGACGGTTTACGGCGCGACCAAGGCCTTCGTGCTGTTTCTGTCACAGGGGCTCAGCCTCGAGCTCGGGTCGAAGGGCGTCTACGTCCAGGCCGTGTTGCCCGCCACGACGCGAACCGAGATCTGGGGCCACGTCGGCGCCGACGTCAACGCGCTCTCCAACGTGATGGAGGTGGACGATCTGGTTGATGCGGCGCTGGTCGGCTTCGACCGTCGCGAACCGGTGACCATCCCGCCGCTTCCCGATGCCGGGCAGTGGGACGCGCTTCAGGCCGCGCGCCAGGCCATGCTTCCGAACTATCGGAACGAACATCCCGCCGAGCGGTACCGCAAGGTCGCCTGAGCACCAACGAATCCATTTGATAACGACCTCGTCGCGGCGGGGACAAACAAGGTGACCCATGACCAACAAAGCACTTTTTGAGCCTTATTCTCTCGGCTCGCTGACCCTCTCCAATCGTATCGTCATGGCGCCCCTGACGCGCAATCGCGCTGGCCCGGGCTTCGTTCCGGGCGATCTTGCCGCCGAGTATTACGGCCAGCGGGCCTCGGCCGGCCTGCTGATCTCCGAGGCCACGCAGATCTCGCGGCAGGGACAAGGTTACCAAGACACGCCCGGCATCTACTCCCAGGCTCAGATCGACGGCTGGCGCAAGGTCACGACAGCCGTGCACGCCAAGGGCGGACGTATCTTCCTGCAGCTCTGGCATGTTGGTCGCGTCTCGCACGTCGATCTGCAGGCGAACGGCGCCGCGCCCGTGGCGCCCTCGGCAATCCGGGCCGCGACCAAGACGTTCGTGAACAACGGCTTTGTCGAGGTTTCGGAGCCCCGCGCGCTGGCGCTCGACGAGCTTGCGGGGATCGTCAACGATTTCCGGCAAGCAGCCGCGAACGCCATTGAGGCGGGCTTCGATGGCGTCGAGATTCATGGCGCCAACGGCTATCTGCTGGACCAGTTCGCCAAGGACGGTGCCAATGTCCGCACGGATGCTTATGGCGGATCGGTCGAGAACCGCGCCCGGCTGATGCTGGAGGTTGCGACTGCGGTGGTCGAGGAGATCGGCCCAGAGCGCACCGGCATCCGGATTTCGCCCGTCTCGCCCGCCAACGGCGTCTCGAGCAGCGCCCCCCAGGCGCAGTTCGACTATATCGTCGATCAACTCGACGCTTTGGGCATCGTCTATATCCATGTCGTCGAGGGCGCCACTGGCGGATCGCGTGAAGTCGCGCCGTTCGACTTCGGATCGCTCCGCCGGCGCTTCAACAATACCTATGTCGCCAATAACGGCTATGACCTCGAACTCGCGGCGTCGCGGCTCGCCGAGGGTAAGGCGGACCTCTTCGCCTTCGGGCGCCCGTTCATCGCCAATCCCGACCTTGTGGAACGGCTGAAGACGCGCACGCCGCTGACGGAGTTCAACTCGGCGACGCTCTATGGCGGCGGCTCCGCTGGCTATACCGACTATCCCGCGATCGCCGCCTCAAGCCGCCCATGAGCTATCGGAGGGCGGCGCCTGCGAGGAGCCATCCCACGTGACAGCAGCGCCTCAGGGCTCTCGAACTGGTGTCCAAACCCAGTGAGTGCAAGGCCGTCGTCCTTTCTGTCGATGCTCGTTCGTCCGCATGCGGGGTACAGGGTCGTCTTCGCGGTCGATGCAAGATCGCCGCAGGATGAGTTTCGCAGGTGAGATCTTCCTGTGTTCGTTGCGCAATCTGCTGCCGAGGCAGTTGCTTCCCGCTTCGCGGAATGGTCTCAGCCACGTCCCGGCAGGGACAGCTCGATGCGTCCCCTGTAAGAACGCTGTTGGTGGAATGGTCTGACGGAATCGTCGCTAGCGAGCGACTGAAGTATCAGGCCGCGGCTCGCGTTCCTCCGTGTGGATCAAATAGCTCGCCCGTCCGAAGCATAATTGCGGGAGCGGTGGCCACCTGAGACGTGGCGGCGATGTTCGAACCTCTAGCCGGCTGGCTTTCCCCCGATAGGATGAAGAACGGGCTCTCGATTGACACCAGGCCCAGGCATCGAACGGAGGACAGCCATAAGCAGTATATCGCTCTCGACGTATCCACGAAAGAGACGGCAATTTCGATCCGTCAGGACGGCAGAGGATCTGGCGGGGCAAGTGCGCGTCCGACCCGCAACTGATTGCGGCGGCAATCCGCAAGCACCCCAGGTCCGGCGGGTGGTATTCGAGACGGGGCCGCTGTCGGTGTGGTTCTACCACCGTTGACGGCAGAGGGACTGCCCGTGAATCTGCATGGACGCGCGGCATGCCAAGGCCGCGCTCGATTTGGCCGCGAACAAGACGGACGCGAATGATGCGGATGGCCTGGCACATCTGCCGAGGTCGGTTTCTACCGAGAAGTTCGGGTCAAGGGTTTTGACAGCATGCTGATCCGCACGCTGATCACCGCACGGCGCCAGCTTCTCAGATGCGGTTGCAGATATCCAACCAGATTCGCGGGCTGATGAAGACGTTCGGCCTCGTCGTGCCCAAGGGCGCCGGCAGTGTGTTCGAGCGCAACGTCCGCGACCTTCTTCAAGGTGAGGACAAGCTGGCGCGGATCGTGGTTCCGATGCTTCGGGCCTGGAGTGATATCCGGCACCAGACAGCAGAGCTGAGCAAACAGTTGGCAGCGATGGCGCAAATGACCAGCACTGCCGACTGCTCATGTCAGTGCCCGGTGTAGGCACTGTCACAGCCACCGCCTTTGCCGCAGCCGTGGAGAATCCCGCGAACTTCAGGAACTCTCGCACAGTGGGCGCGTGGGTGGGCCTGACGCCGAGGCGCTATCAGTCCGGCGAGATCGATCATGACGGTCATATCTCGCGCCGTGGCGATAGTCAGCTCCGCGGACTTCTGTACGAGGCGGCGGCGGTCATCCTGAACCGATCAACGGACACCAGCACTCTGCGAACCTGGGCGTTGGAACTGAAAGAACGGCTTGGCTTCAAGCGAGCGGCCGTGGCCCTAGCGCGCAAGCTGGCGGTGATCATGCATGCGATGCGGGATGGGTCATGGTCAGGCTCCTTGTTGAAGAAGCCCGTCATGCTCTGCCGCCGCCGAAAAACGTATGGTAAAAATGGCGCACCCGACAGGATTCGAACTAGTTCGACTTCCGACTTCCGAGCGATGCCGCCCCAGTTCGCTTGGGCTCGTCTGCCGACCTCAGCGTAGACACCACCGACAGGCTTCATGAAGTCAATCACCGTTCGCGATTGTTGATGTAAACATGGGCCTGTCTTTCGGAGAGGATAAGCCAATCTTGGTAAGCGGCAGGATCAGGCGCAAGTGCTTCGGTCGTCCGCGCCATGGCATTTTTCGCTTCGTGGAAATTCGTGTACCACCCGGCACCCACCGCAGCCGACATGCCTGCACCGAGTGCCGATGCCTCGTTCGAGAGGCTGCGATGGACAGGAAGCCCTGTCGCATCTGAAACCATCTTTCGCCACAGCAGACTCGAAGCACCACCGCCGATCACGAAGATGCGCGCGGCCGCAAGCCCCTTGGCCCTCATCTGCTGCAAGCTCCTTGCAAATTCGAGCGTGATCGCCTCGAGTGATGCGCGATAGAGATGACCCATTCCATGATCCGGCCCGAAGCCCGTGAAACTCGCCCGCGCATTTTCATCCCAGTAGGGATCCATACATCCCATCAGGTACGGGCAAACCATTAGCCCGTCAGAGCCGACGGGCAGGCGCATAGCCTCCGCCTCCAGTCGTTGGAAAACCGCCGCATCCGCGCGTCCACCAGCGAAATTATCGAGCAGCCAATTCACGAAAAAAGCACCGCCGCGCTGTACGCTCTCCAAGATATAACCGTCGCCGGTAGGCGATACCAGCGTCCGCCAATGCCCGCTCAATTCCGGCGTCGCCGACCAGACGCCACCCACAACCGCCGTTCCGAGATTGAGATAGACCGTTCCCGGTTCGATCGCGCCGACGCCAAGGGCGGCGCAGTGACCATCTCCGCCGGCGGCAAAGATCGGCGTGCCCGGTCTCAACCCGGTCTCTGCAGCGGCTTCCTGCGAGACGGCGCCGATTTGGGAGGCCGGCGGATTGAGCGATGGAAACTTGGCCTCATCGATCATCAGATGATCGAGTATTTTCGTCGACCAGGTTTTGCTGACGATATCGAAAATGCCGAACGGATCGGCGCTGGTCCATGTCGCCTGAGGCGCGCCGCACAGGCGCATCGTCAGATAGTCATGTACGGACAGAATATGAGTGGCCTTATCAAGCAGATCTGGTTGGTGAGTACGCATCCAGCGCAGGCGATAGACGCAGGGAAGGACATCGACCGGCTTGCCTGATATGGCATGTAAAGTCTCTGCGCCCAGTTCGTTTGCAAGGATTGCAGGCATGTCCCGAGCGCGCCGGTCGAGCCAGACCGTGGCGGGAGCCAACGGACGCCCCTGGTCGTCCAGCAGCGCCATTGTCTCGCGCTGATTAGAAATCGCCACGCCATCGATGCGGTCCGGTGCGATAGTATCGGTCACGGCCTTCAACGCAGTGATAGCCGCGCTCCACCACTCGTTTGGATCCTGTTCGGCGCGATAGGCGTCGGGGCTTGACAGCGTGTGCGGCGAACGACCCTCGAAACAGGGCTGCCCGTCTTTCGACCAGGCAATAGCTTTCACCGATTGCGTCGATGAATCGATCCCAATGACATACCGTTCCTCTGACTGCATGAAAGCGGCTCCTCTCCGAAAAAGCGATCCGCCTCGGGACGAGCCGGTGCGACGCAGTTGGGTTCCCCTCCACATGCAGCGGCTGTCCGGCCCCCGCTTGTGATGGTCAAACCGCCAGCAAGGCCTCTCCCGTGGCCATGTCGGTGACGAAGTGCGTCGAGTAGCCACCTTCAAGCGTCGCACTAATGGCCTCGATCTTGCCGCTTCCACCCGCTACGCAAATCCTGTTGGGCGTCTGGATCAGCTCTTCCAGCGCGATTCCAACCATTCGCTCGTCGTGATCCCCGCCCACGGCACGACCATGCGCGTCAATGAAGCGACCGATGATGACCGCGACGGCGCCATTTTCGACATAAGCGTCGATTTCAGCCTGACTTGCGATCCCGGACGCACGGACGGTGCTATTCGGGCCGACATCGCCGACGCCGAACAGGATGCGATTAGTCGAGTGTATGAGATCGAACTGTTTCTTCAACACCGGTTCGTCTAGCAGCATCGCCCTGAGTTCCCTGGTCGACAAAATAGCTGGGGCAAGAAGGTTTACGCAACGCGCGCCGATCCGGCTCGACAGGAGCGAGGTGCACAATTCGGGCGAAAAATCCGGTTCGCCCGTCGAACTTCCCGAGACCTGGACCACGGTAAGATTTGGGACCGGTTCCGGAAGGGAAATCTGGTCCGCGACCGAAAGCACGGTGCGTCCCCAAGCCACCCCGATCACGTCTCCCGTCGCCACCTGTTCGGCCAGAACCCGTGCTCCGGCATTTCCCAACCTGCGCACGAGATCGCGATCTCCGGTCGAGGGGATGACCAGCGCGCCTTGAAGGCCGAATTTTTCCATCAGGCCACGCGCGATCCGGGTGCGGCCGCTCGCATGCGTGTTAATGCGGATCGACACGATGCCACGTTCCCGCGCCTCCTGCAGATAGTTGACGATGGTTGCGCGCGAGACATTCAGCGTCGTGGCGACTTCGCCCTGGGTCATCTCGTCGGCGTAGTAGAGCCAAGCCGCCCAAGTGACGGCGTCGTCGAATTCCGTGGGCAGGGTGACACCTGCGTCCTGCATCTTTTTCCTCGAATTTTCTTGTTGTTCGATCCCATCAGGCGGCATCGGATGGCAAATGTCAACATGCTCTGTCATGTGTATTGACAAGTGTCACACCGTGGTGTCATTTGCCAACATCTGAAAAAACGGACTTCGGGAATGGAAACGGCAAGGAACCAGGGCAGCGTGGCAAACGCTCCCGAGGGCGGTTGGAACGCCCTTATCGATGACGTGGTGGGAGGACGCTGGGTCAATCCGGAGTCCGGAAAGCGTGCTGTCGCGCCCTATGAGTCGATTGTCATTGCGGAAAGTCTGGAAGGGCGCGAAGCCGAACTGGTAGCAGACCTCGCGCTCGGCGGGAGCCACACCGTGGTTGCCGATCATGCGACCTGGGAGGCAATGGGCGCACGTGTCGCGGGTGCACTCGAAAAGCTCGGTCCAGTCAAAACCATCCTCCTCGATCATCCGCATGCCGACATGGCCAATGTGGCGCAGTTGACCGAAAAGCTGAACGGTGCCGAGGGCGTAGTCGCGGTCGGGTCGGGCACGATCAACGACTTGGTCAAATATGTTACCGGCCTCGACAACCGCCGCTATTGCATCTTCGGCACCGCCGCCTCGATGAACGGTTATACGTCAACGACGGCGTCTATCACGCTAGCAAGCGGGCTCAAGGTCTCGCTACCGTCGCATGCGCCGGCTGGTTTTTTCGTCGATCTTGGCGTCGCGGCATCCGCGCCGACCTATCTGTCCGCTGCGGGCTTTGCCGACTGCCTTGTTCGTTCGGTGGCGCAGGTCGACTGGTGGCTCTCGCACCGCTTGTTCGGAACAGTCTATTCAAACCTTCCCTATGTTATCCAGGAGCGGGACGAGATCGAGCTCAACCGGCGCGCCGAAGGCATCGGCAGCGGCGATGTCGCAGCTAATGGCTATCTCTATCGCGTGCTGACGCTCTGCGGACTTGGTGTGTCGTTTACCGGGATGTCCAACCACGGCTCGATGGGCGAGCATCAGATTTCGCATTACATCGATTGTTTCGCCGGAGCCGAGCATCCCGGCACCCTGCACGGCCAGCAGGTGGGCGTCGGGGTACTGACCATGGCCCGGCTGCAGCGCCAATTCCTGGAAAACGCCACGCCACCGGTGATGAAGGCAACCAGGATCGACGTCGGCGATATGGCGCGTCGCATGGGTGCTGACATTGCAAGACAATGTTATACTGAGATTCAGCCCAAGATTTTCAGCGACAGGGCAATTGGCGCGCTCAACGACAAGATCGCCGATCTCTGGCCGGTCCTGCGCGAGGAATTGAAGGCCTTCGTCATCCCAGTCGATGAAATGACCCGGCTACTGACGGCGGCGGGTGGGCCGACGACGGCCAGGGAACTCGGTGTGCCGCCCCACTTCTATCGCGAGGCGGTTATCCATTGCCGCGAGATGCGCAATCGCTACTCCTTCCTCGACATTGCCGCCGATGCCGGCATTCTTGAGGATTTTGTTGGCGGGGAGGTTTGAGGCCATGCGCTCGATCTCCGAAATGCCAGTCGAGGATGCAGGCAGGATTAGCACTCTGTTTGCGGATATTGACGACACACTGACCAATGACGGCCGGCTGCCGGCCTGCGCCTATGAAGCGCTGGAGCGGCTTCAGGCTGCGGGGGTTGCCGTCGCGCCGATCACCGGCCGTCCGGCCGGCTGGTGCGACATGATCGCCCGGATGTGGCCGGTTTCCGGTGTCGTCGGCGAGAATGGCGCCTTCTATTTCTCCTATCATCAGGACAGCCGGCGGATGCGCCGGGTCTTTGCGATCAATGACGACCAGCGCGCCAGTGATCGCAAAAAACTTGAAGCGGTACGGGCGCGCATTCTGGCCGAAGTGCCGGGTACGGCGATCTCTGCCGATCAGCCCTATCGCGAGGCTGATCTTGCCATCGATTTCTGCGAGGACGTCCCCCCGCTGTCCGCCAGCGAGGTGGAGCGCATCAAACGGATCTTCGAGGAGGAGGGCGCGGTCGCCAAGGTTTCGTCGATCCACGTCAATGGCTGGTACGGCGCCTATGACAAGCTGACCATGACGCGGCGGTTTGCCGCCGATGTGCTGGGGTTGGATATCGACGGCCACAAGGACAAAGTCGTGTTCGTCGGTGACAGCCCCAATGACGCGCCGATGTTCCATTTTTTCCCCAATGCCTGCGGCGTTGCCAATGTGTTGCGATTTCGCGGGCGGATCGACTCGGAGCCCGCCTATGTGACGTTGCATGAGGGTGGGCATGGATTTGTCGAAGTCGCCAACCGCATTCTCGATGCGCGCAAGGGGAGGGTTGCGGCATGACGGCTCCCCTCTACGATCTCGCAATCGTTGGCGGCGGCATCAATGGCGCGGGCATTGCCCGCGATGCGGCCGGTCGCGGCCTGAGCGTCTTTCTCTGCGAGAAATCGGATCTCGGCTCGGCGACCTCCTCGGCCTCGACCAAGCTTATTCACGGTGGGCTGCGCTATCTGGAACATTACAAGTTCAAGCTGGTGCGCCATGCGCTGAGCGAGCGGGAAGTGTTGTGGCGGATCGCGCCGCATATCATCTGGCCGCTGCGCTTCGTGCTGCCGCATCGCAAGGGCCTTCGGCCAGCCTGGCTGCTGCGGCTTGGCCTGTTCCTCTACGATCACCTCGGCGGACGACAAAAACTGCCGGGCACGAAAACGCTGCGATTGTCGCGCCATCCGGCCGGTGCATCCCTGCGGGATGTCTCCTCGGTTGGGTTCGAATATTCCGACTGCTGGGTGCAGGACAATCGCCTGGTGGTGCTCAATGCTCGCGATGCCGAAACCTATGGCGCCGACATCCGCACGCGTACCCGCTGCATCCGGGCTCTGCGGGAAAAAGGGCTCTGGCATGTGAGTGTCGAGGACGTGGAAACGGGCGTGGTCGAGACCATCCGTGCGCGGGCGCTCGTCAATGCCGCCGGTCCGTGGGTGGATCAGGTTCTGGCAACAGCGATTGGCCGAAACGCGGCCGGATCTATCCGGCTCGTCAAGGGCTCGCATATCGTCGTGCCTTTCCTTTATGACCATGACCGCTGCTACATCTTCCAGAATCCCGACGGGCGTATTTTCTTCGCCATCCCCTATGAGGAAGACTTCACGCTAATTGGGACGACGGACGTCGACTACAAGGGCGAACCGGAAGAAGTCCGCATATCGGATGACGAGGTCGATTATCTCTGCAAGGCAGCGTCCTCTTATTTCAAGCGCGCTGTGACGCCGGCCGATGTCGTCTGGACCTATTCCGGTGTCCGTCCCCTTTATGACGACCGTGCTGCCACTGCGCAGGAGACGACGCGCGACTATGTGCTGAAAGTCGATGGCGCCGATAATGAAGCTCCGCTTCTGAGCGTCTTCGGCGGCAAGATCACCACCTATCGCTGCCTTGCCGAGGATGCGTTGCGCGTGCTGGCGGGACGTTTCCCGCAATGGACGTACAAGGCGGGATGGACCGGGCGACAGCGTTTGCCAGGCGGTGATTTTCCGGCGGACGGGGCGGACCGGCTCGCACAGGACCTGAGCCTCGAATACACCTTTCTCGACAAGCGCGCCGCCCGCCGCCTTGTCAGGCATTACGGGATCGAAGCCAGAGATATTCTCGCCGGTTCGCGGGTCAGGGCCGATCTGGGCCGCACCTTCGGTCCCGATCTAACCGAGGCGGAAGTCCGTTTCCTGATGCAGCGCGAATTTGCGCGGACCGCAGAGGACGCGGTTTTTCGCCGGACCAAGGCCGGCATCCGCATGCGCAAGGACCAGATCGCCGAACTGGACGTATGGATGGCCGAGGAGCGCTCCGCACGCAAGGCGGACCGCAAGGGGATTGCTGTGGCGCGATAGGACGCGCCGCTGGCCGAACGAAGGACATGAGCCGGGTTGTGCCGGAGAGGACGAGAAACAGGTTCGAGGCCCGAACCCGCAGAGGAGCGGGTACAGGCCAGGAGAAGGCCGAAGCGCCGGTTTGAGGCGCATAGGCCGGCATCCGCCCTTGGGAGGAGCACGGAATGTCCGTCACACAGGTGAGGCGTTTAGCGATTTCAGATTCGCCCTGGCCGTGGCTGTTGCCGCTCGTCAGCCTGCTGGTCGTGTTCACCATCTACCCGTTGATCTACAATATCTGGCTGAGCTTCCATGAATTCGTGCCGAAACAGCGCGCGTTGAAATTCGTCGGTATGGCGAATTGGATTCAGCTTTGGAACGACACGCGTTTCTGGAGCGCGCTTGGCGTCACCTTCCTCTATTTCTTCATCGCGCTGGTGTTCGAAATCATCCTCGGCATGGCGATCGCGATGCTGCTCGATGCCGAACTGCCGGGCTTCGGCGTGCTGCGCGCTACCCTGTCGATGACGTTGGTCATCCCGCCTGCCATCGCCGGAATGATGTTCCTGCTGATGGAGGATCCGCAATTCGGGCTCTTGCCCTATCTGCTAAACACGATGGGCCTTCTCGACAAGTCAACGCCTATTCTCGCGACCTCATCCTTGGCCTTGGCCGGTGTGCTCGTTGCGGAAATCTGGCAGTGGACGCCCTTCATGGTGCTCATCTTCATGGCTGGCCTTCGCTCGCTGCCGGCCGAGCCCTATGAAGCAGCGATGATCGATGGCGCCTCGTCCTTCCAGATGTTCCGCCGGCTGACGCTGCCGATGATGTCGAAGGTGATCGCAGTCGCGGTGCTGCTGCGCGGCATCGATCTCTTCCGGGTGTTCGACTACGTCTTCGTCATGACCTCGGGCGGCCCGGGAACGGCCACCTATACTGTCAGCCTTTATGCCTGGCAACAGACGTTCTCGTTCCTGAAATGGGGTTATGGCGCGACGCTGAGCCTCGTCAGCCTGGCAATGGTGATGATCATGGCCAACGTCTTCATCAAAGTCTTCAAGGTGAGGTGGTAACATGCACCAGAGCGCTGGCACCCGAACATTGCGCACGATCACCGGCTGGCTCGTCGTTGGAGCCTTCTTCTTCCCAATCTACTTCTGGACGTCGGTCGCCTTTCGCAACGCCAAGGACATTTTCAACTGGCCGCCGAAATTTTTCGTCTTCGAACCGACGCTCAAGAATTTCGAGCAGGTGTTTGG
Organism: Mesorhizobium sp. M1409; assembly: GCF_040317535.1. Taxonomy (NCBI): domain Bacteria; kingdom Pseudomonadati; phylum Pseudomonadota; class Alphaproteobacteria; order Hyphomicrobiales; family Phyllobacteriaceae; genus Mesorhizobium; species Mesorhizobium sp. M1409. The sequence continues at coordinate 24,142 of NZ_JAMYKV010000020.1, read as the reverse complement.
CATTTCGCTCGGCTTCGGTTTCGGCAGGCAGGAAACGGTCAATCCCGGCGGCGGCAATTTCTACATGGCGCCCCGACTTTGGGATTCGATCGTTGTCGCCTCGATGTCGACCGTCCTTGCCATCGTCGTCGCCACCCTGGCCGCCTACTCGCTGTCGCGCATGAATTTTCGCGGACGCCACGAGTTCGTTAACTGGGTGTTGTCAACCCGCATGATGCCGCCGGTCGCCGTCGCCATCCCGATGTTCTTCATCTTCAAGCAGTTCAGCCTGCTCGATACGTATATCGGCGTTATCCTGATCCACGGCCTGATGAACCTGCCGCTGGCGGTGCTGCTCTTGAAGAGCTTCTTCGACGATATTCCGTCCGAGATCGACGAGAGCGCACTGCTCGACGGCGCGTCGCGTTGGACGATTTTCCGGCGCATCGTCCTGCCGATGGCCAAGGGCGGCATCGCGGCGACAGCGGTTCTCTGCTTCATCTTCAGCTGGACGGAATTCCTGTTCGTGCTGACGCTGACGCAGACCGGCCTGAAGACCGTGCCGGTAGTGTCGTCGACCTTCGTGACATCGATCGGAACGGCCTGGGGCAATATGGCGGCGCTGGGTGCAGCGGCCATCGTGCCAGCCTTTATCGTGATCCTGCTGGTCCAGCGCCATCTGGTGCGCGGCCTGACGATGGGGTCGCTGAAACAGTAATTCGGCGCGCAGGGCGCTTGAATATTCGGCCGGCAATTCTGTCGTCCGTTTAAAAGTGGAGGAGAAGAGGATGAAGGACAGTATCAGAAAGAACTATCTCGCGTCGATCACGGACAGGTTCATCAAAGGTCAAATGGGCCGCCGCGACTTCCTGATGGCCGCCGGAAAGCTGGGCCTGGGTGCAGGTGCGCTCGGCATGGGAATGGGACGCGGGCCGTTCGGGGGGCTCTCGCAGGCCAATGCACAGGAAGCGCTGCAGCCGTCGCCGGAAGTGATCAAGTGGCTGCAGGACGTCGGCAAGCCTTTTGCCGGCACCACGCTCAAACTCGCTACGGAATCGACGCCACCGTCAAACGCCATCAACTCGCAGCTGAAGAAGTACTTCGAGGAAGCGACCGGCATCAAGGTCGAGATCGAGGTTCTTCCGCTGGAGCAGGTTCTGCAGAAGCTGACACTCGACGTGGCCTCATCGCTCGGCACCTACGACCTCTACTATATCGACCAGAGCTGGGCGGCCTCCTTCAGCCAGGACGTTTTCGATCCGCGCGAGCAGATCGAGGCCAAGCCCGATCTGGCCATGCCGAACTACAACATCGATGATTTCCTGCCGGCGCTGGTCGACGGCATCGCCAAATACAAAGACCGCTGGGTCGGCGTCCCCTACGATATCCCGATCTTCATCATGATCTATCGCAAGGATATCTACGAGAAGCTAGGCCTCAAGGCGCCGGCGACACTTGAAGAGCTGTACACCAACTCCAAGACCATCACCGACGAAATGGGCCCGAACGTCTACGGCACCAGCGGCCAGATGAAATCCGGCCATTACAGCCTGGAATGCGACTGGACGGCGTGGCTCTGGGGCCATGGTGGCTCGATCTTCGGACCGGACGGCAAGTTCACCGGTAACGACGAAAAGGGCGTCGCGGCGCTGGACTACTGGACGAAGCTCAAGGCAACGATGCCTCCTGGCGTCGATGGCTGGACCTGGGACGGCCAGGGCCAGTCGGTGGCACAGGGTGTTGCGGCGTCCATGCTATCGTGGGGCGAGTTCTTCCCCTATTTCGACGACCCGACCCAGACCAAGGTTTCGGGCCTCTGCGAAGTTGCGGTACCGCCGCAGCCGATCGCGCTCCGCACCGTCAAGGAAACCGGTTACGGCGAAATCCCCGGCGTCGGCCATCAGGGCGGGTCGTCGCTTGCCGTGTCAAAATACTCCAAGAGTCCGGATGCGGCGTGGGTGTTCATGCAGTGGGCGACCTGCGCCGACACGCAGGCCCTGGTCACCACGCTCGGTGGCGGCACGGGTCCGACCCGCGCCAGCGTCTATGACGATCCGCGCGTGCTCGGCAACGCCCGCGTCGGTGCCGGTACGACCCGGCACCTGCCGGTCGTGCGCGAGACAATCGCCAAGTATATGGGCTCCGAGCCGGATCTGCCGGAATGGGCTCAGCTTTCCACCGATACGATCCCCGTCGGCCTCGGCAAGTATTTCGCCGGCAGCTACGGCTCGCCGAAGGAGGCCCTCGACGACATCGCTGCGCAGGTTGGCAAAGTGATGAAGGGTTGATTGGACGGGCGGCGGTTTCCGCTGCCGTCAACGAACCGGTTCCCGAGTTGCGATGTCCTCTGGCCCTCGCCAGTGGCAACGCTTCTCGGGGATCGACTACCCAGAACAGTGCGGAAGGCTGAAACATGGCGGACAAGCCGCTGATTGCAATTACAGGCGCGAGCTCTGGCATCGGCGAGGCGACGGCGCGGGCTTTTTCGGCAGCCGGTCACCCGGTGCTGCTGATGGCGCGCCGTCTCGACCGGCTGCAGGCGCTCGGACTGCCGAACGCCGTGCTGAAACAGGTCGATGTGCGTGATCGCGCCGCACTGGCTGCAGCCGTTGCCGATGCCGAAGCGCAATTCGGACCGGTGGATATGATGTTCGCCAATGCCGGCCTCGCCCGTCTCGGCGACATCGCCAAGCAGCCACCCGAAGAGTGGGACGAGATGATCGACATCAACACCAAGGGCGTGATGAATTCCGTCCATGCGGTGATGAAAGGCATGATCGCACATCGCCACGGCACCCTGATGATGATGAGTTCGATTGCAGGCCGCAAGTCCTATCCGGACCACACGGTCTATTGCGGCACCAAGTATTTCGTCCATGCGGTCTCGGAAAGCCTCCGCGAATATCTGGCGCCGCACGATGTGCGCGTCATCGTCCTGTCGCCCGGCATTATTGACACGGAAGTGCTGGATCATGTGAAGGACGAGAATACGCTGGCCAGCTACAAGGCCAACAAGGAGGCGATCGGCGGCGGCATTTCCGCCGATATCGTCGCGGAGCTGATCCTCAATGCCTACAATCTTCCGCAGAAGGCGATCGTGCAGGAAATCGTCATCACCCCGACCCGGCAGAGATACTGACACTACATCCGGCGATCCGGCTGTAGTGAACAATGAAAATTGAAAGACGCGTGGAGAAGAAGTTCATGGCAACCGTAGAGTATCAGCGCATCGGCAAATCTTTCAGTGCCTTCAATATCATGCGGGATATCTCGTTTTTGATCGAGGATCACCAGTTCGTCGTTCTGCTCGGGCCGTCCGGCTGTGGGAAGACCACCCTGTTGCGCATGACCGCAGGCCTGGAGAGCGTCACCTATGGGGATCTGCTGATCTCCGGCCGCCGCGTCAACGATGTGCATCCGCGCGACCGCGACATCGCCATGGTGTTCCAGAACTATGCGCTCTATCCGACCATGAAGGTCTACGAGAACATTGCGTTTAGCCTGGAAGTGGCAAAACGGCCGCCGACCGAAATCAAGAGGCGTGTCGAACACGCCGCAGAGATCCTCAATCTCACGCCCTATCTGCAGCGGTATCCGAAGGAGCTTTCGGGCGGCCAGCGCCAGCGTGTCGCCATGGGGCGGGCGATGGTGCGCGAAGCGGCGGTGTTCCTGTTCGACGAGCCGCTTTCCAACCTCGACGCCAAGCTGCGTGCGCATATGCGCACCGAAATCCGCCAGCTTCACAACAGGCTGAAGACGACCACGATCTATGTGACCCATGACCAGATAGAGGCCATGACCATGGCCGACAAAATCGTCGTGATGCGGGCCGGCAAGATCGAGCAGATCGGCACGCCGGACGATGTCTACGACAGGCCCGCGAGCAAGTATGTCGCCGACTTCATCGGCTCGTCAGCGATCAACTTCCTGACCGGCGTCGTCGTCGCCGATCAGGGTGCGCTGGCTGCCGAAACCAAGGCGGGCCTCATTCGGCTCGCACCATCCGTAAAGGTGTTTACCGGCCAGCGGGTTATCTGCGGCGTCCGTCCGACCGATGTCACGGTCGATCCGCAGGGATCCATTGTCGCGCGCTCGCTGCTGATCGAGCGCATGGGGCATGAGGCGCAACTCTGCTGCGAGGGTCCGGAAGGTCAGTTCCTGGCGATCGTCGACAAGTCGGCCCATTTCGACACGCATGCGGATGTCCGTTTTTCGATCGCGCCCGAAAAGGTGCATGTCTTCGACGCCGCCACGGAAAACCGGGTCTGACACTGAACCCATTGGATATTCGGTTTTTGCAACCCGGTTCGCGAGGATGCGGGAAGAGAGGAAATAGTGATGAAATCGAGATGGAACGACAGCGAGCTTGGATCCGTGGTCGAGGCTTATGTCGGAAAGGGCGTAAACCGCGATCTGGCGATTCGGACCTATACGACGCGCCTGCTCGGGCAAGACCCGGAACTGGTGCTGCACGGCGGCGGCAATACGTCGGTTAAGGCGGCGTTTACCGATCGGGACGGCGCCTCGGTCGATGTGCTTTGCGTCAAGGGCAGCGGCTGGGATATGGGCACGATCGAGCCACAGGGCTTGCCGGCCGTTCGGCTAGAGCCCCTGAAGGCCATGGTCGGTTTCGACGAATTGAGCGATGACGAGATGGTGATGCTGCAGCGGCGGCTCCTGATGGACCCGAACGCACCGAACCCGTCCGTCGAAGCCATCCTGCATGCATTGCTCCCTTTCAAGCATATCGACCACACCCATGCCAATGCGATCGTCTCCCTGACGAACCAGCCGCATGGCGAAGACCTCATCCGCGACCTGTTCCCCAAGTCGATCATCGTTCCCTATGTCATGCCTGGCTTCCTCTTGGCCAAGGCGTGCGATGCGGCCTTCCGCGCCAATCCCCGGGGCGATGGCATGATCCTTCTCAAGCATGGTATTTTCACTTGGTCTGACGATCCACGCGCAGCCTATGAGGACATGATCGACAAGATCGACCAGGCTGAACGGAGGTTGGCAAAAGGCCGGCCCAGGCCCTTTACGCCCGTCGAACTGCCCGTGGAGATGGCCACGGTGGCGGAGATCGCGCCGATCCTGCGCGGTGCCATCGCCATCGACACCGGCGTCGAGGGAGCACCCAAGCGTCTCATCCTCGAACACCGGACCAGTGAAAAGGTGCTCGACTTTTGCAACGCCGAGACGGTGGCGGGCCTCGTCAAACGCGGCAATGCGACACCCGAACACGTCATCCATATCAAGCGCTTCGGCATCGCCTTGCCTGCGCCTATCTCGGGGCTTCTGAGCGAATGGGCGGAGGTGGTCCGTGACGCGGTCGCGGTCTACCAAGCGGAGTACCGCGCCTATTTCGAGCGCAACAATGCCCGTGTCGGCGGCGGAAAGACGATGCTCGATCCGATGCCGCGCGTCTTCTATGTCGCCGGGATCGGCCTGTTTGCAGCTGGCGCCACGCGCAAGAACGCGCTTGTCGGCGCCGATGTGGCCGAAGCAACGATTGACGTGATTACCAAGGCCGAGGGTATCGAATCGTTCGAGGCTTTACCCGAAGCCGATCTTTTCGATATTGAATACTGGTCGCTGGAGCAGGTCAAACTGACCAAGCAGGTGGAAAAGCCCCTGACCCGGCAGGTGGCGGTGGTAACCGGTTCCGCTGGCGGGCTTGGTCTGGCCATCGCCGAAGCGCTTCGTTCCGAGGGCGCCGAGGTTGCGCTGATCGACATTGCCGAAGACGCCGTGGCACGCCAGGCCAAGCGGCTGGGCGGGCTCGGCGTCGCCTGCGACGTTACCGATCCCGCCGCAGTGGACGCCGCCATCGCCGAAGTGGCAGGCTATTTTGGCGGGGTGGACATCCTGATCTCCAATGCCGGCGCGGCGTTTCAGGGCCGGCTGCTCGATGTGCCGGAGGATACCTTCCGGAAGGCATTCGAACTGAATTTCTGGGCCCATCATTATATGGCTCGTGCCGCCGTGCAGGTGATGGAAAAGCAGAAGACCGGTGGCGCGATCGTCTTCAATGTGTCGAAACAGGCCGTGAATCCCGGGGCGGATTTCGGCCCCTACGGCACGTCGAAGGCGGCGCTGATGGCGCTGATGCGTCAATACGCGATCGAGCACGGCGCATCCGGCATCACGTCGAATGCAGTCAACGCCGACAGGATCCGTACCGGATTGATGACAGACGAGATGGTCAGCGAGAGAAGCCGCGCGCGCGGCCTGACACCGGAGGCCTATATGCGTGGCAACCTCGTCGGCCGCGAGGTAACGGGTTCCGACGTTGCGGCTGCCTTCGTGCATCTCGCCAAGGCTCGGGCCAGCACCGGAGCCGTGATCACGGTGGACGGCGGCAATGTCGCAGCGATGATGCGCTAGCGGCTGCGCCTCCTAATTGAAACGACATGAGGAGGTCATCTTGGCAAAAATCGTCGTACTCGGTGCCGGTGTGATGGGTACAGCCCTATGCGTCCCCGCTGCCGAGAACAACCACACGGTGCTGCTCGTCGGTACGCCGCTCGACAGCGACATCGTGACTGCCATGCGGCAACCGGGCGGGGTTCATCCCAAACTTGACTACGCGCTATCTGACAACGTGGAGGCGATCCCTTTCGACGGGCTACGGTCTCACCACCTCAGCGACGCCGATTTCATTATTGTCGGAGTGAGCAGCCCCGGGATCGCCTGGGTGACCGACATCCTCAACCGGCTTATGACAGCACCCCGTCCGGTGGCCTTAGTGACAAAGGGGCTCGACCCGGCAGGTTCTACCGTGTCGACCTATGCCCAAACGCTTCCGTTCCGTATTCCCATGATGAGCGCCTTCATCGGCATCGGCGGACCGTGTATCGCCCGCGAACTTGCCAACCGTCTGCCGACCGCCAGCATTTACGCCTGTCAGGATATTTCGACCGCCGAACGGTTCGCGGCGATCATGGAAACGGACTATTACCGTTTGGCGGTGACAGCCGACGTCACGGGCGTCGAAGCCTGCGCCGCACTCAAGAATTTCTTTGCGATCGGTGTCAGCGCCATGCAGACGCGATATCCCGATCAAAAACGTGCGGACGGTCAGTCCAAAAACCCCACGGCTGCAGCCTTCACCCAGGCCAGTTTGGAAATGGCAAGGCTTTGCGAGAGACTGGGCGGCCATGCCGCGACAGCATTCGGGCTTGCCGGCCTCGGCGATCTGCATGTCACGGTCGGCGGAGGGCGCAACAGCCGCCTCGGCCATGGGCTCGGAACCGGCCGCAGCGTCCTTGATGTCTTGTCCAGCGACTTGTTTGGCGAAACGGTCGAAGGCGTGGATACTGCGCGGGTTCTGGCGACAATGGCGCTGGAGAAACCCAGCATCGACGGCGAAGCGAGCCCTTATTTCCCGCTTGCGTCTGCCATTATGGATGCCGTTCTTCAGCAGAAACCCTTCTCGTTGGATTTTTCATGCCTCGTTGTTCAGTAGCCACCGGCTCAAATCGACAAGGGAGAGGGGTTTTCCCGGAAGACAACCGAAGCGCGCGACAATAAAGTCGTCGCTGTTATAGCGTCAGGCGCGCAGCCCCGGTGCCTGCACGCGGCCGCTTTCCACCTCTAGCCGGATAATGTCCGTTCCAAAGTACTGACGCCAAGTTCCTCAGACGTCTTTGCCAGCGCATTGGCAAATTTGGAGCAGCCCCCGGTCTCGTTCTTTGGGGTGAGGAGGCGACAATCCTTTCCCGGACATGTGCCAGCGCGGGCTCCGACCTGATGCACCCATCGCGGTCAAGCGCTTCGTAGGGAATTCCATCAGCAGCAAGCGCCTTCACATCTTTTGCCGAGGCGTCGAGCTGTTGCTTGGTCCGGAAGAGCTGCTGAGTTCCCTGCGTTCTCCCATCGTATTCGATGCCCGTCTCTGCACGAAGGCTTGCGAGCGAAACGCGGCTGTAATCGGCAAGGCGCAACATCCGGCTTTTGTTGATCGCGTACCGTTCCGAATTGCAGTTGGCGAGCATCCTAGTCAGCCAGGACAGCATGGCCGTGTCTAGTTTCGGGCGAAGGATGAGAGGAGCATGCTTCATGAACAGCCACTTCATCGCCTTTAACGGTATGCCAGGGGCAGCCCAAGGGGAACAGTAGCCGAAGGAAATTTCACCGGCGTTGGCGAAGCTCGTCTCAAGCGCTGGCCCCTTTTGTCTGTCGATGACGATCACCTCGTGTCCCGCCTTTGCCAACTGGTAGGCGGATGTCACACCGACGATCCCGGCGCCCAGAACTGCCACTTTCATTTGAGACTGAGGTTGCTGGAGGGCTCACCCCATGCGTTCGGAGGCATAGGATCCGGGCGATGCCGGGAAGACCACCGCCTTGCTTCCGTTGATGAAAACGCGACCATGGATGTGAGCGTGGATCGCACGGGCGAGAACCTGGCTCTCAACATCGCGGCCAAGGCTCACGTAGTCTTCGGCACTTTGTGCGTGCGTGACCCGCACAATGTCCTGCTCGATAATCGGACCCTCGTCCAGGTCCGCTGTCACATAATGTGAAGTCGCGCCGATGAGCTTCACCCCGCGCTCGTAGGCTTGCTTGTAGGGATTTGCGCCCTTGAAGCTCGGCAGGAAGGAGTGATGGATGTTGATGATCCGCCCCGACATCTGTCGGCACATTTCATCTGAAAGCACCTGCATATAGCGGGCGAGAATAATGAGCTCAGCTCCGGATTCTTGCACGATGCGCATTTGCGCCGCCTCGGCCTCGGGCTTGTTTTCTTTTGTGACCTTGATGCAATGGAATGGGATGTCGTGGTTAACGACTACGCGCTGGTATTCCATATGGTTCGAGATAACCCCTACGATATCGATCGGAAGCGCTCCGATGCGCCATCTGTAGAGGAGATCGTTCAGGCAGTGGCCGAAGCGTGACACCATGAGGATCACCTTCTTTCTGACCGATTCGTCGAAGAACTCGGCGGTTGCCCCGAAGTTGCTGGCGATAGGATCGAAGCCCTGCTGAAGCTGATCGAGTGTCCGCGTCTCGTCGGGCTGAAAGCTCACGCGCATGAAATAGCGTCCGGTATCGCCATCGTCGAACTGTGCGCTATCAGAGATGTTGCATCCGCTTTCGGACAAGTAAGTCGCTATGGCAGCAGTGACACCCCGGATCGCGGGGCATGCGACGCGAAGCGCGAAGCGCTGTTTTGTGTCGGTCATTGGAAAGATCCTAGGTTTCTTGCTCAAGCCACTCGCTGACGACGAAAGGCGGTCAGCGTATTCGACAACAGGCAGGCGATGGTCATGGGGCCGACACCGCCGGGAACTGGCGTGATCGCACCGGCATGTCCGGCCTCTGCAAAGGCAACGTCGCCAACGATCCGCGACTTGCCATCCTCCTCAATCCTATTGATGCCGACGTCGATGACGACGGCGCCAGGCTTGATCCAGTCGCCGCGGACGAGACTGGGTCGTCCGGCTGCTGCGACGAGGACATCGGCCGAGCGGCAAATATCCGCGATGTTCTTGGTGTGCGAATGAACGATCGTCACTGTACAATTCGCGCTCAGCAACATCTGCGCCATCGGCTTGCCGACGATGTTCGATTTGCCGATGACGACTGCGTGGAGGCCAGCAAGGTCTGTGCCGAGCGCATCCTTGATAAGCATCATGCATCCGAGCGGCGTGCAGGGAGCAAGAGCGGGCTGTCCGGTCGCCAGCCGGCCTGCGTTCGAAACGTGGAAACCATCTACATCCTTGTCCGGATTGATCGCCTGGATGATAGCGTTTGGATCGAGATGTTTGGGCAACGGCAGCTGGACGAGGATTCCGTGGACTTCCGCAGCGACATTGAGGCGAGCGACAAGACGCATCAGCTCTTCCTGCGAAGTCTCTTCCGGCAACCGGTGCTCGAATGATTTCATTCCGACAGCCACTGTCTGGCGCTGCTTCGCAGCAACGTAAACAGCGCTTGCCGGATCAGATCCGACAAGCACGACGGCCAATCCAGGGATAGCCTCCGTTTGGCCCTTAAGGGCCGCGACATCGCTCTTGATTGTTTCCAGCAGGTTTGAGGCAAACTGTTTGCCATCGATGGTCGCAGCGCTGGTAAATCTATCCATTCCCATGTCGTATGCTCCAATGGATGAGGGCTCGGGTACTCATGAGCGGATGTAAAAAGCCATGCCGCACGAAGCGGTAGCGCGAGCGGCATGCTTGGGGGCCGGTGGAGTTACGTCAGCGCCCGTAAACCGGGAAGTTGCTGGTTAGTGCTGCGACCTTGGCTTTTGCACTTTCGACCACGTCATCTGCCTTGCCGACGGCTTCGGCATCGATGAGGTCTGCAATCACGTTGCCGAGTATGCGGAATTCCTCCTCTTTAAGCCCGCGCGTCGTCGCTGCCGATGTACCAAGGCGCATGCCGACCCACTCCGGAGGACGGGGGCTGTCGCCAGGGATAGGGTTTTTGTTGGATGTGATGTTCGCTCGGGCGAGTACGACCTCGACCTGCTTACCGATCAGCCCCTTGTTGGAGAGATCGAGAAGAACGATGTGCGTATCGGTCCCTCCAGACACGATGCGGATGCCGCGATCAGCAAGTGTTCCCGCCAGAACTTTGGCATTTGACGTCACCTGACGTGCATAAACCTTGAAATCGTCGCGCAAAGCTTCACCCAGGCAGATCGCTTTTGCTGCTAGGACATTGCTGTGCAAGGAGCCCTGAACGCCTGGGAAAACCGCTGCCTGCAGTTTCTTATACCAGTCCTCGTTATTCGTGAGGATCAGGCCACCGCGCGGACCGCGAAGGGTCTTGGTCGTCGTGCAAGTCACGATATCGGCATAGGGGAAAGGCGACGGGTGGACGCCCGCGGCAACCAGGCCTGCGATATGCGCCATGTCAACCATGAAATAGGCGCCAACCTTTTTGGCAATCTTCGACATGCGCTCGAAATTGAGTTCGCGCGGATAGGCCGAACCACCTGTGATGAGCAGCTTGGGGCGCACTTCTTCTGCGATCCGCGCCATCTCATCGAGATCAATGACCTCATTCTGCTGATTTACGCCATAGTTGCTGGCGTCGAACCAGCGGCCGGAGAGATTACCCTTCATACCGTGCGAGAGGTGACCGCCGGCAGCGAGGTCCAGCGAAAGAACCTTATCGCCGGGCTTCAGAAGCAGGAAGAACACGGCAAGATTGGCTTGGGTGCCCGAGTGCGGCTGAACGTTTGCGTAACCGCAGTTGAAAAGCTCCTTCGCGCGATCGATCGCAGCCTGCTCGACGACGTCTACGAACTCTCCGCCACCGTGGAAACGGTTGCCCGGATAGCCTTCGAGAGTCTTGTTCGTCATTTCGTGGCCTAGCGCGTCGAGGACGGCGCGGCTCACGATATTCTCGGATGCGATCAACTCGATCTGGTTTTGCTGCCGTGCGCGTTCTGCAGCAAGTGCATTCGCCACGAGAGGGTCGCGCTCCTCGACGTGAGTTGAAAAAAACGCCTTCGGCGAGTTGGCCATCGCTAGTCTCCACAGTCAGGATTTCCTGCTGCCGAACGTTAGTTTGAGCGATGATCCAGAAAAAGTTAATAATATTTGCATATATCTTCAGGGATGCTAATGATTGATCGTTAGGATCGAGGAGGACCAAGTGGACATCGGTCGCCTGCGCGCGTTGCGCGAATTGTCGATCCGCAAGACCATGGCGGCGGTGGCGGAAGCGCTCTACGTCTCCCCATCTGCGGTGTCACAACAGATTGCGCTTCTGGAAGACGAAGTGGGAATCAAGCTGATCGAGCGGCGCGGTCGTGGCGTCGTCATGACGGCCGCGGGCCAACAACTCGTGGAGCGAGCGGAGCGGATACTTCAGGAGATCGAATCGGCGCGTGCGGAAATCGCTGAATTGAAAACCGTAGTGTCCGGCGAAGTTCGCGTGGCGGCCTTCCCGTCGGTCGCTGCGGCTCTCATTCCAAGGGTCGTACACCGTCTGGTAGACATGCATCCGCGTTTGACAGTTCAGTTCGACGAAATGGAGCCGGCCGAGAGCGTCGCCGCGCTTCGAAGCTGGCAGACGGATGTGGCAATCATCGATGACCTCAACATCCCGACAGGCGCGCTGGACCCGAACATCGAAACCATTTTTCTGTTGGAAGACGTCTTCAACGTAATGGTATCGAAGCATCACCAGCTTTCGGAGCGCCCAACCGTCAACTTCAAGGAGCTCAAGAACGAAAGGTGGGCAATCGATACTGCCTCCGAAACCTACACACGAATGCTCGCCGATGCCTGTCAGGCAGCCGGCTTCAAACCAAACATCGTCGCACGCTGCAAGGGTTTCGAGGTCACGATTGCCATGATCCGACAGGGGTATGGCATTTCGATACTTCCTGGGCTTCGGGCCAGTCACGACCTCGAAGACGTATGGGTATGCAAAGTCGTTCCGGAAATCCGGCGCAAGATTTTCCTAGCGTTCCGAAAGGGAGAGAAACGAAGCCCGGCGTTGCAGATCTTCATAGACGAGATAACGCGCAAGCCGATTCTGTCATAAGCCGCCGCGAGGATTACCCCAAAGCAGCGGCAGCACGACCATTCGAACCTGTGCCGATCTCAGAGCCCTCGGCAAGAGCTTCCGCCTGCTGCAGGAAGTTCTTGAACTGCTCCTGCGGAACGAATGAACCGCCCGTGGTCCAAAGAATGTGGGTCGCACGAGACATCTTCGCCTGAAGGCCTCTCTCCCGCTGGAATCGGCGTCCAGCTTCATGTCGGACGATGAAATTCGGTCCAATCAGCGCCGCGGCCGCAGATGGCTCCAGCTTCTGACCCTGAGTTAACCATGCCGCACGTAGCAACCTGAACAGGTCGTCGTCGGCAACCGTGAAAATGCCTGCCAGCATTTCGCGCATCACTGTTGCCACGAATGACGACATTCGCGCGACCGCCATGCCATCAGCTTCGGTTCTGTTGGTCAGGCCGATATCATAGACCGAGACGAGTGCCTTGGACCCGGACATCATATGCGCAAGTGCGCATGGCGACTGGGTAGGCTCGACAAAGAAGGCGTGGACGTGGTCACCAAGAATGGCTTTTGCGCCGTAGGCCACGCCTCCGGGGGCCCCGCCTATACCGCAAGGCAGGTATAGAAATAGCGGATGATCCGCGTCGACCGGGATCCCCAGATCTGCAAGTTGCTCTGCTAGTTCACCCGCTGCGGCACTGTATCCCAGGAAGAGGTGACGCGACTGTTCATCATCGACGAAATAGATGGTTGGATCCGAGGCGGCTTTGTCCCGTGCGTTCTCCACCGCGGTTGTATAGTCAGCTTCGTGCTGAACGACTTCAACGCCAAGACGGCGAAGGCGCTCAACTTTCCAAGCCTTGGCATCCGACGACATGTGCACGGTCGCCTTGAAGCCCAGGGCGCGGGCGGCGATTCCGACACTCAGTCCGAGATTGCCAGTACTGCCGACGGCGAGGGTATAGGCTGAGAAGAGTGCCCGGGCTGGGTCGTCGGCCAGCTTCACAATGTCATCGTCGTCGGAGAGAAGTCCGGTCTTTCGGGCGAGCTCCTCGGCAAATAGGAAAACCTCATAGACACCTCCCCGCGCCTTGATGGAGCCAGCCACGGGGAGATGACTGTCAGCCTTGATGAGGGTGCGGCCGAACTCTCTCGATCTGTAGCCAAGGGCCTCATGCAATTCCTTGAGCTCAACAAGCTCAGATCGAATCCGTCCTGACGTCGCCTTAAGTTCGGGGAAGCACGCCGCCAGCAGGGGCGCCAATCGCGCCCAGTTTCTACAAGCATCGGTTACATCGTTGGGCGAAATCGGAAGCTCAGCGTCACCGATGGCTCCATTGCGATACAAGGGATTGAGCCAAAGGGTCGGCTTCGCGGCCAGAAGATCGGCGCGGGCGGGATCTGTGGGCAGCCGAACTTTCATATTGGAATCCTTGGATGTCGCTAGTGTTTCAAGACACGGGCCAGGAACGAGCGGGCTCGATCGTTTCTGGGGTTGTCGAAGAACTCGTCCGGTTCGCCGATCTCAAGGATACTGCCCTGATCAATATAAACGATGCGGTCGGCCACCTCCCGCGCAAACCCCATCTCGTGCGTCACGATCATCATCGTCATACCGTCGGCCGCCAGCTCCCGCATGACGTCGAGCACCTCGCCGATCATCTCCGGATCCAGGGCGGAGGTCGGCTCATCGAACAACATCAGATGGGGCTCCATCGCAAGCGAACGGGCGATAGCCACCCGTTGCTGTTGCCCGCCGGACAGCTGGCCTGGGTACTTGTGGGAGTGCGCTGAAAGTCCGACCCGGTCGAGGAGTTTCAATGCCGTGTCCTCGGCCTCTTTCTTAGATTTCTTGCGGACACGCATCGGAGCGATCGTGATATTCTCGACAACTGTCTTGTGCGGGAAGAGATTGAATTGCTGAAACACCATCCCGACGCCCTTGCGGATGGCCACCAGTTCGCGCTCGCCGCCCAGCACGCGGTCCGCCTGGACAGGCATCTTGTAGCCATCCACTCGAAGATTGCCGGTCTGGTACATTTCCAGGCCGTTAACACAGCGGATGAGCGTCGATTTTCCAGATCCGCTGGCGCCGACCACGACCACGACCTCGCCCCGCGTCACCGAGAGATCGATGTCCTTCAAGACATGGTGGGTGCCATAGAACTTGTTCACGCCCGACATTTCGACAATCGCATTCATCGATCGGCTCCTCTTTGGTTGATGCTCAGCGGCTGCCGCGCGCCAGATGGGCTTCGAGTTTACGGGCTACGAAGGTTATGACCGATCCGATCAGGAAATATGTCAAGAACAGGAAGGCATACACTTCATAGGTCCGATTGCTGTATTCGGGATTCGCGAGAATCATTTGGCCCGCGCGCAGGAAGTCCGTAAGGCCGATGATGAAGACCAGTGGCGCGGCATTGAAGATATCGAGAACGTTGCCAACCAGGGCGGGCACGACGACGCGCAACGCCTGGGGCAGAACGATGGACCGGTTGATGTCGAATTCGGCCATGCCGAGAGACCGGGCCGCCTCGACCTGGCCGCGAGGCACCGCCTGCAGGCCGCTCCGGACGTATTCTGCAACGTAGGCGGAGTAGAAAATCGTGAAGCCGATCATGCCTCGCGCCACGTCGGCAATGCTCAGCTGTGGCGTGAGCACCGGCATGATGATCCAGATCCAGTAGATGACCAGGATAAGCGGCACTGATCGCATTACCTCGATATAGGCGGTGCAGATCCAGCGCACGCTCGAGAAGCGGCTACGTCTGCCGAAAGCCAAGAGGATGCCGATAGGAAGGCTTACGATGGATGTCACGAGGGTCAGAAGGATGCTGAGCAGCAAACCGCCCCACAGGCCCACTCCGGGGGGCGCTATGACGGCAAAGATGGCGATGAGGCCCACGGCGGCACCCGGTAGAACCAAGCGCCGGGCAACCGTAGAGTGGGAGCTGGCGAACCAGGTGCCACCAAACAGGGCTAGGCCGGCCATCGCGAAGCCCACCGCCACAGGATCCCGGACAAACCCGGCCGCCAAGCAGGCGAGTGCGCAGAGAGCAAGCACCAACCCGTGGTGTCTTCGGAGCGCGAAAACGCAGCCAAGTCCCGCACCAAGCAGCGCGGTAATGATCAGGGCCGCGGTCCAAGCCCGCCAAGCCTGGTCGGCCGGGAATATGCCGATCATGAGCACGCGGATGCTGCGGGGAATGATGTCCCATTGGGCGACCGTGAGCGCCCAGCGCAGAGCCTCAAAGGCCATCCAGATGACGGCTGGGATCACCGTCAGCGAAAGCAGGACGTCGAACGGCTTGCCGAACAGATTGTGGTGCGACCATTTCAGAGGTTTAGCAATCATCGCGCAGCTCCAACGGCGTTGAGGCGATGGTCGATCGCACCTACGATAGCGCTGATGATCCAGCTGATTACTAGATAGGCGAGCATCACGATGATGATGCCCTCAAGGCTATGGCCGGTCTGGTTTGCAACGGTGCCATAGATGTTGAAGAGGTCTGGATAGCCGATGGCGATGCCAAGCGCGGTGTTCTTGGTGAGACTGATATACTGGTTGCCAAACGAAGGCAGTACCACCCGGAAGACCTGGGGCAGGATGATGTCGTTGACGATGTCTCTACGGCTTAGGCCAAGTGCGGCCGCGGCCTCCCATTGGCCCTTGGGCAGCGTATCGATCGCACCACGGACAATCTCCGCGATGTAGGACGCGCTATTGAACACGATACCCAGGAGCAGCGCGGCCATCTCAGGGCTGATGCTAGTCCCGCCGCTCGCCTTAAATTTCGAGGCCATCGGAAAATCGACGGCGATCGTGCCCTTACCGAGCATCAGGGCAAAAACGACAACCGCAACGGCGCAGCATAACCAGCGCGCCCTGCCGCGGTCGAAAATCGTTCCGACGATGGCGACGACGCATGCTGTCAACAGAACTAGGGCCACCGCATCGCCTGCGCCTTGCCAGGTGAGTGTCGGCAGATAAAGTCCCTGTTGGCTAATGATCACACCATAAAACTTGGCGGCGCTTGCGATTGCAGGAAACTGCAGGACGACCGCGAAATACCAGAAAACGATCTGGATCAAGAGCGGCGTGTTTCTTACGAACTCGACCACCCAGAAGCAGAGATTACGGACGACCCAGTTGGTTGAGAGTCGTCCAACACCGAAGAGAGTGCCAAGCACAGTGCTGAGCACGATACCGAGGATCGCGACCTTCAGCGTGTTGAAGAGGCCGGCTACAAACGCCTGCGCGAGATTGAGGTCAGCAGTGAAATCGGTGAGTCTTGGCCCGATGCTCTGATCGAAAACAACGGTCTTCCCCTCGCTTATGTCAAAGCCTGCACTGTTCCAAAGGAAGGTGAAGGTGAAGTTGATCCCGCGCTGAGCGAGACCGCTGTTCACCAGCATACCGAGCAGCAGTACCAGCGCGATTGCCACGACAACGATCGCCAGCTGTGTTGCCTGATATTTGACCCTGTTACGGCGTCGGCGCGCAACGATAGAAGCTGCATCCGAGCGCGCGACGCCTGCATTTGCCTGTTCCAACGCCATTGTCCAGATCCGAGCCGCCAGGGATAGACGCCGGGGCGGAGGAGCCCGCCCCGGTCGGTTCACGTGGTCAGTTCCACAGCGGGGAATAGATCGCACCGCCCTCGGTCCATGGGGCGTTCGGCGTGCCCTTGCGGTCTAGGAACATCTTCGTCTTTGGCCCCAGGTTACGATCGTAGAGCTCGCCGTAGTTACCGACCGCCTTGATCGCCTGCGCGTTAAAGTCGTCCGGCAAACCGAAATCCTTGCCGAATCCGGCACCGACGCCGAGGAACTTCTGGATGAAGGGATCGTTGCTCTTCAGCTTCTCTTCCAGGTTGGCCTGCGTGACGCCGGACTCTTCGGCCTGGAACAGGCCGTAGCTGATCCAGCGAAGCGCGTTGCGCCACCGCGAGTCATTCGCGACGACAAAGCCGGCGAATGGCGACTTGTCGAGCGTATCGGGCAAGATCAGATAGTCTGCCGGCTTGGCCGAGTTGCCAGCCCAGGCAGCAAGGGCGGAGCGGTCAGTGCTCATGGCGTTGCAGCGACCCGAGTTCAGCGCGGCGAACAGCTTCTCGAGGTTCTCGTAGGTGAGGACCTTGGAATCTTTCCAGCCACGAGCCTTGAATGCACTGCTGAGAACGGTTTCGGTTGCCGAGCCCTGGGTCGTGCAGAAGGTGGCGCCGTCGAGATCGGCGAACTGCTTCGCGCCCGACGCGACCTTCACCATGATCCCCGTGCCGTCATAGAAATTGATGGGCAGAAAATCGATCGCGATGGCTGACTCCCGGGCCGGTTTCATCGTCGTGTGAGCAAAGACCACGTCGACCTGGCCAGTCAGGACCGCATCGAAGCGGCTCTTGTCGGTTACGGTGACGAACTTCACCTTGGATGCGTCGCCCAGAACGCCAGCGGCGATGGCCTTGCAGAAATCGACGTCGAGGCCTTCCATCTTGCCTGTTGCGGTGTTGAGGTAACCGAAGCCCGGTGCGGTGTTGTCAGTTCCGCAATTCAGCACACCGCGCTGCTTGACTGTGTCCAACACCGATGCAGAGGCCTCGGTGGCAACGAATGCGAGTCCGGCCAAGAAGCCGGCCGTCAGAATTTTGAGAAGAGTCATTCTAGTTCCCCTTTCGGATCGCGATGGCGAATTTGGTCGCCGACTGACTGGCTTTGGCGGGGATCAATGAATTTTTTCGACGGCTCTTGCCGTTCTATTGGATGCGTTCCCACCAGAAACCCAAGGGTCGCGAGGAACACCACACGGCCCGTCAGGCGGCAGTCGCGACGATAGGAGGACATTTCATTCAAATATACTTAATTTTACTTGATTAATACGTAAGTAAAAATGTTGGATTGAGGGCGACCTCGGTCATTATCCTTTTCGCCCAATCGCTAGGCCGTAGGGATCAAGCAGCGGCGTGATAGCGAAGGAGCCTGGATCGCAAGCGGATTGTGAATATAGCGAAATGGCAGGTTCTGGACAGAGCTCCCCGGTAGCAGCCGGTCAGTGCCCGGCCCAATTCCAGCCGCGTGCGATGATGAGCACCTCTAACATTACGTGTCCAAATCCACTACGGGCCGCATGACTTTGACCACTGCCTTTGTGAGCAGCAGTCAGCACTCTGCCACTTGTTTGATGCCGACTTTCGCAAGAAAATGGGCTGCTTTTGCCGTATTCCGCACGAAGTCGCATCGATTGGCGCCAGTACAATGAGTGGCAACCGGCCTCTGCCGCTTACGTGCAAATTGCCCGACATCGAGCTAACGGACCCACGCCGGCCTAATCCTTTGGAATATATATTGAAACTGGCGCACCCGACAGAATTCGAATCTGTGACCTCTGCCTTCGGAGGGCAAGGCACTCCCTGCGCCAGATTTGTAGGCAGGACGGTCTCGTTTCGTTAGCCGCTGCAGTCGGCACTGGCAGTTCGATGGGTGGGGGAAAGGCGGTAGCGCTCTCCCACTACCAACCTACCTTTAAGCTATTGAAATCACAACAAAAACATGAACCTTTGGTGGCGCCCTGTCCAAAAAAACTTCAATGATTTCCGGGCCGAGCCTGCTACCTTGTGGTGCCAACGAAACGTCGCAGAGGCGCCAGACGCGGTCTTTGCCAAGCGCCAGTCTGATGTCGCCTTTGGGCCGTAACCGGACTGTCAGGTCTCGGCAGGCATTTGAGATCAGCTGCCGTTCTCCATACGACCCCATCTCGGTCATTCCAGCCCTAAGCTCGAAATCGTAAAAGCTGCCATTCCTTCGCTGCGGGCCACATCAACAACGCGCCCCCTCCAGTCGTTTGGGGCCGCGGCATCCTCTCCCGAAAGCTGCCGTTGCCCAGCGTCCCCGATGCCCACCCGAGGGACCCCTGCCGGGCATATGTCGATCAGGTTTTCGAGAACCCCAGGCCCTCCAAGGCGCATTCGCCGGAAGATTAGTCGCGCACGCGGTCTGACTCCAGCAGCTGGAGGGTTGCAATCCTCCATAGCTACATTATCTAGTGCACTAGATACTAGTTCGCCAGTGAACTCGGTTTGTCTCTTTGGGCTATGGTATGGCACCTCAAAAAAGCGCGTCACATTTGGTTCGAATGCAAATCTCGTTCGCCCTGTACGGGGCGGCGGGCCGGATGGCACGCATGCACAAGCCGTTCCTCGATCCGCTGGGCCTGACCTTTCCCCAGTACCTTGTGATGCTGGAGCTCTATGCGTCCGCGCCCCGGTCCGTAGGTGATCTTGGAAACGCTATGGGCATGGACACCGGCACGATCACCCCATTGCTCAAGCGGCTCGATACCTGCGGGATGGTGACGCGAATGCGCGATCCCGAGGACGAACGCCGGGTCCTTGTCGATCTCACACCTGCCGCTCACAGCATCAAGGACGAGGTCTGGACCATCTCCGGCAAGATCAAGAGTGCCTGTCAAATGTCCGAGGACGAGATCATTGCGCTGCGAGACACTCTTCATGACTTCGCTCACCCTGCTAAAATTTGAAAACCAAAGGATGTAAAATGAAAATCGGAATCATTGGGGCCGGCAACATCGGCTCGCTGGTTGCAAAGAAGCTGGACGCCGCTGGCCACCAGGTGAAACTGGCGAACTCGCGTGGCCCCGAAAGTCTTGCGGACACAGTTGCCGGCACCGGCATCCAGGCCGTTGGGAGAGAGGCGGCAGTACTGGATGCCGATGTGGTCATCCTGTCAGTGCCCTTTGCCAAGAACCCAGACCTGGCAACGATTCTTGCCGGCGCCCCTGCTGGCGCAATCGTGGTGGACACCTCCAATTACTATCCAACCCGTGACAGCAAAATCTTCGAGGTTGATAGCGGCAAGCCGGAGACCGTTTGGGCCAGCGAGCAGGTGGGGCGTCCCCTTGTTAAGGCTTGGAACGCGCTGCTAACGCAGACATTGGCAGAGGCCGGTTTGGAGGCCGGTGCTCCAGGTCGCATTGCCATCCCGATTTCGGGTGACGACGCCGCGGCCAAAGCACTTGTATCCGATCTCATCAGCGTCACTGGCTTCGATACGGTGGATGCGGGTACTCTTGAGGAGTCCTGGCGACTGCATCCGGGCACTCCCGCCTATTGCACTGAGTTGACCGCCCACGAACTCAAGGCTGCGCTCGCCGCCGCTGACAGGAAACGCGCTCCTTCGAACCGCGACGCCATCATGGCATCGTTCTCCAAGCCGGATGCAGAGTTCACCCGAGCTGGCGCAGTCGCAACCAATCGGTCTCTCTCTGCCTGATTTAGATTGCGGCCGCCCGCGATAAGCGGGCGGCACGCAGCCTTCGCCAACTTACTGGGGCGCCTATTTCACTAGGGCCATCGCCATGGACCCTCGCTCTCCACATGCCCTGAAAATTTCTGAAGGGGTTGAAGCCTTCACGAAACCGTGGCCCCTGGCGTCATTGACCGCCACACTAATCCACGTGTTGATATTGCTCGAGTTTCCAATCCGGTCTTGTGATAGTTAAGTAGGTAAGAGCACTGGTTTCAATGTAGTGAGCAATACATGCCTCAACGACCACGACGTCTTTCTCACCCACGTCGTACTCCTTGTCGCCAACGACAAATTTCGCCGTCCCTTTAACAATAAAGTATATTTCATTGGTTTCCTTATTCAGGTGCTGACCTGATTGTGGACTTATCATCGTCAGCGTTTGATATGAAATGCCCACCTCACTGTTTAGGAAATATTTCCATATCGTACCCTCTAACGTATTTATCTCTTTCGATTTTCTAGCTGGAATATGCATCGTTAGTCCTCATTGATGTCGCGCTTAGTTTCTTCATCGAGCTGCGGCCGAATGCGCTCCATTCGCCGCCAAATTCTCGCGCTCGGCCTGTGGCCACGTTTTTTTAGTCTGAGCTGACCATCAGGCGCCGCAGACGCCGAAATTTCCTTCGATCAGCCCCGCTCAACCGCAGCCTCGAGCAGCATCTTGGCCGCATCGCGCGTTGCAAGAGGTTCAACGCCCCCCCTCATGGCTTGTGCGTTCACGAGCGAGCCCTGGATGAGCGCTAGGATCTGAACGACCACGCTCTCTTGATTTTTTAACTTCAAGGGCTGGACGAGCGACACGACAAACTCATGTAAGTCATGGAAATATGCTGCGAGCGTTGCCTGCACCTCTGGGGTTTCCGCGTCCGGTCCGAACTCGGCCAGCCCTCGAACGAAAGGACAGCCGCGAAAAGTAGGCGCCTGGAAGGACTCGTTCAGTGCGTCGAATATGGCCAGCACGCGATTCAGCGGCACCGGTCCGGCTTGTTCGGTTGCAGTCGCCAGCATGTCGAACCACAGCGCGCTTTTGTGGCGCAGATAGGTAGCTGCAAGATTGGCCTTCGAGGGGAAGTGCTTATAGAACGTCATCTTTGCGACGCCGCTCTCGGCGATGATGCGATCTATTCCCACCGTATGGATGCTGTTCCGGTAAAATAGTTCAGACGCTGTTTTCAGAATTCGCTCTCGCGGAGCCAGGGCGTCCAGCGACCGCGATTCCAGGTCGAGGTACTCACTCACATCCAAAGTTTTCATTCTCGCCTGCCAGTGCGCGCTCGGTGTAAAAAACAGAATAGTCTGTCTATTTTCCCTTTGCAAGAGACATACAGGTCTGTATATATGCCGCTTGTCCCGTTAGGTGGGCAAGCGAGAGGATCGAGAAAATGAGCAGTAAGGTTGTAGTTGTTACCGGGGCGAGCAGCGGTTTTGGAAAGCTCACCGCCTTGGAGCTCGCCAGGCGCGGGCACGTGGTGGTCGCGACCATGCGCGACATCGAAGGCAAAAACAGCCAGATAGGCAGTGAGCTAATCAACGCTGCAATAGCCGAAGGGCATGAGCTGCAGGTCATTGAGATGGATGTGACGAACGAAGCGTCGGTCAACGCTGCGATCGATCGGGTCGTCGAGCAACACGGCAGGATTGATGCGCTCATCAACAACGCAGGCACGATGTTCGTCGGCGTGACCGAAGCCTACACGGTGGCAGACATCGAGCAGCAATTTGCGGTGAACTTTTTTGGGGCCGTAAGGGCCGACCGCGCCGTCCTACCCCATATGCGTGCTGCGGGTAGCGGCGTGCTGATCCATGTCACCTCGTTGATGGGGCGCGTCATCTTTCCGTTCTTTGGTGTCTATTCCGCGAGCAAGTTCGCGCTTGAAGCGCTTGCCGAGGCATATCGATATGAACTGTCCAGCTTCGGCGTAGACTCGGTGATCGTGGAACCCGGGCCATTTCCGAGCAATCTGCTTCCATCTAGCCCAGCGCCCTCGGACGAGCAGGTCTTGGCGACATATGGCGCAGTTGCGTTGGTCCCAGGCCAAATCAAAAACAACTCCGATCAGGGACTTGATCCTGCGAATCCACCCCGCCCTCAGTTGGTGGCTGACGCCATCGCACGGCTAGTCGAGGCTACGGAACGGCGCCCATTGCGCACCGTCGTCATGCCAGAGGGCATGGACTTCGGGGTGGAGGGACTGAATCTGGCCGTCGCTCCTATTCAAAACAACCTGCTTACTGCGCTCGGTATGTCGAACATGATCTGATAGCGGAACCGCCATCACGTCGCGGCCTATGACCTCAACGTCAGCTTTAGGCGCACGGGCGCCGAAAGCCGGCGGTCTGATTGCGGGCCCAAATTACCCAATCGCCGAAGTCTGCTTTTCAGGCCGGTCGATGCAGGAGCGGACTGTCCGCAACCCACCCCGAGACCGACAGGCCAGCAACCCACCTAGCGCGTTGAAGCGGCCGTCCGCGCTACGTCGGATAGCCGCTCAACTTCAAATTTCGGTTCGCTCAGCCAAGAGCAGCGCGTCCTCCACATCGGCACCTAGATATCGGACGGTGTTCTCAATTTTGGAGTGACCGAGCAGGATCTGGATGGCGCGGAGATTGCCTGTCGCCTTGTAGATCATTGATGCCTTCGTGCGCCGAAGAGAGTGTGTCCCATACTCCTCTGGACGCAGTCCGACTGCGGTCACCCACTCGTCAACCAGACGCGCGTACTGCCTCGTGCTCATATGGCGTGCGTGATCAATCCGGCTTGGGAAGGCGTAGTCCTCGACCGTGCCTCCACGCCGTTCGAGCCAGGCCAGCAGGCTCGCTCTTACGTCGCTGGTGATCTCGAACTGGACTGGACGACCTGTCTTCTGCTGCACGACGATCGCACGGGTCCGGATTTCCGGTCCGGCAACTAGATCACGAATCCTGATCTTGACCAGGTCGCAGCCGCGAAGCTTGCTGTCGATCGCAAGATCGAACAAAGCACGGTCCCGGACACGTCGCTCGCGATCGAGGAAGAAGCGAACTGCCCAGATCTGTTTCTGTGTCAGCGGACGCTTTGTGCCCACCTTCTTGTCTGCATTCCAAGCGGCTCTCTCTCGGCTAGCATCATCGAAATAAGAATGGCCCATGTGAGTTTTCCTCGGCCTTGATTGGCCAGACGAGGAACGGTGTCACCAGCATCACGCCTTGGGGGCCGATGAACGAACCCGCTGCGCGGGAGGGGCGCCTGCGGTTGAGGTAGAGATCAAGAACCGGTCGTCGCGCTCGCGTTGAGCGTCGTTCGGCTAGAGCAGAGCATGGCGAGCTTCTTCAACAAGGAGCCTGACCATGCACCATCCTATTCTCGATGCACGGATCA
>NZ_JAMYKV010000019.1:0-107894 GCF_040317535.1 Mesorhizobium sp. M1409 | reverse complement strand
CGCCCGCGGTTTTATATTTGCATCATTATTTTTTATACCTCCCCCTCCCCGTTTTTTTGGGGTCCGCGCGGGGGGGGGGCCCCGACAAAGTCAACCTCCGGACGCAACCAAAGGCGCGATCGGCGAGACAAGAAACGGACCGTCCATGTTGCGATTCCTGCTCACGCGCATAGCGTCGGCAATACCGGTCCTAGCCATTTTGAGCCTGGTCACCTTTGCCATCATCCAGGCGCCGCCCGGCGATTATGCCGACTACATCCGCTCGCAGGCGATCAACCAGGGTGGAGCTTCCTTCGCCGAGGCCGACGCGCAGGCCAACGCCTATCGCATCGAGCATGGCCTCGATAAGCCGCTGCCCGTCCAGTATCTCAACTGGATCGGCGGCATCATCACCCGCGGTGATTTCGGCTACAGCCTCTACTACAACAAGCCGGTCGCCGATGTGGTCGGCGAGCGCCTGCCGCGCACGCTCATTCTGGCATTGGTCTGCCATCTGCTCGCCTCGGTGCTCGGCATCACATTCGGCATATGGGCGGCGACCCGGCAATACACCTGGATCGACTCGACACTTTCCGCGATCTCTTTCCTCGGCATGACGGTGCCGCGCTTCCTGATGGCGCTGATCATCGTCTATCTCCTGGTCTTCCAGTTCAACGTGTCGGAGATCGGCAGCTTCTTCTCGCCGCAATATGGCGGCGCGCCGTGGTCGTGGGCCAAATTCGTCGACCTGGTCAAGCATGTCTGGCCGGTCGTTGCGATCGCCACCTTCGGCGGCCTCGCCTACAACATGCGCATCATGCGCGGCAATCTGCTCGACACGCTGAACGCGCAATATGTCGAGACGGCCAGGGCCAAGGGGCTGACCGGTGCCGCCGTCGTCATGCGCCACGCCGTGCCCAACGCGCTGCACCCGCTCGTCATGTATCAGGGCGTGGTGCTGCCCTACATGCTAACCGGCGAGATCGAGACCGCGATCATTTTCGCGCTCCCGACCGTTGGCCCGGCGATCGTCGGTTCCATGGCTGTCGGCGACGTCTATGTCACCGCCACGTTCATGATGGTGCTGTCGGCGACGCTGATCGTCGGCAACATCATCGCCGACATGCTGCTCGTGCTGCTCGATCCGCGCGTGCGCCAGTTCGGGGAGGGTTAGATGCTGGCTTTCGACAATCTAACACCACCGCTGCCCGCCGAAGGCGTCATCGAGAAGCCGCAGCGCGGCAATGAGAGCTATATCGCCCTTGTCTGGCGCCGGTTGAAGCGCTCCTGGACCGGCATGGCCGGACTTTGGCTTGTCGTGCTCCTGTTGGTGATGGCCGTGTTCGCGGAGTTCATCGCGCCGATGGACCCGAAGGTCACGGATGTCGGCTTCGCTCCGCCGCAGGTGCCTGTTTTCCATGACAAGGACGGCGGTTTCACCGCGCGGCCGAGGGTCTATGCGCTGGCCGATTCGGCGGATCTCGATCCGGTCACCTTCCAGCCCGTCGTCGGCCCCGACTATGACCATCCAAGGCTGCTTGGTTTCTTCGTGCATGGCGCGCCCTACAAGCTGTTCGGGCTTTTGCCGGCGGACCGGCATCTGTTCGGCTCGCTGGACGGCCAGCCGGTGCATTTCCTCGGCACCGACAAGTTCGGCCGCGACGTGCTGTCGCGCGCCATCCATGGCTCGCGCGTCTCGCTTATGATCGCGCTGACGGTCGTCTTCATCATCACCGTCATCGGCACCACCGTCGGCATGGTCTCCGGCTATTTCGGCGGCAGGTTCGATGTCTGGATGCAGCGTTTCGTCGAACTGGTGCTCGCCTTCCCGCAACTGCCGCTCTATTTGGCGCTGACGACGTTGATCCCGGTTACCGCGCCTACCAACGTCTTCCTCGCTTTCGTCATCATCGTCATGTCGGCATTGGGCTGGGCGCAGATGTCGCGCGAGGTGCGCGGCAAGACTTTGGCGCTGGCACGGATCGAGTATGTGCGCGCCGCCATGGCGGTCGGCGCCACCGACCGGCGCATCATCATGCAGCACATCTTCCCCAATGTGATGAGCCATGTGATCGTCGCCGTAACGCTGGCGATCCCGACGGTGGTGCTGCTTGAATCCTTCCTCGGTTTCCTCGGCTTCGCCGTCAAGCCGCCGCTGATCTCGTGGGGCCTGATGCTGCAGGACACCGCGACCTATTCCGTCATCGGCACCTATCCCTGGATCCTGTCGCCGGTCGGTTTCGTGCTCGTCACCGTCTTTGCCTTCAACGCGCTCGGCGACGGCCTGCGCGACGCCGTCGATCCCTATTGAGGTGGAACAGATGACAGTCGCGCTCGCCGAAACCTTTGCACCAACCGTCCGTCACGACCATGACGGACGTCGGGACCAGCCCATCATCGACGCCCGCAACGTCGCCGTGGCCTTCAAGGTCGAGCATGGCGTCGTCGACGCGGTCAAGGACATCTCATTCCAGCTCTATCGCGGCGAGACGATCGCGATCGTCGGCGAATCCGGTTCCGGAAAGTCGGTGACGGCGCGCACCGTCATGGGCCTGCTGTCGCGGCGCGCCACGGTGTCGCCCGGGTCGAGCGTCTGTTACGACGGGCAAAACATCCTGAAGTTTCCCGAGAGCGCCCGGCGCAAGCTGCGCGGCAACCGCATCTCGATGATCTTCCAGGAGCCGATGAGCTCCCTCAACCCGATCTATACGGTCGGCAGCCAGATCGTCGAGGCGATCAGGGTGCATCGCAAGGTTAGCCGCAAGCGGGCCTGGGCGCGAGCACTGGAACTTCTGCAGCACGTGCAGATTCCCGATCCTGTCGCGCGGCTCAAGCAGTATCCGCACCAGCTATCGGGCGGACAACGCCAGCGCGTGATGATCGCCATGGCACTGGCCAACAATCCCGATGTGCTGATCGCCGATGAGCCGACCACGGCGCTCGATGTCACCGTCCAGGCGCAGATCCTGAACCTGATCCGCAGCCTGCAGAAAGAGCTGCGCATGGCGGTGATCCTGATTACCCACGACCTGACCGTCGTGCGTCAGTTCTCCGACTACGTCTATGTCATGCAGCATGGCGAAATGTGCGAGCACAACGTCACCGAACGGCTCTTCGCCGATCCGCGGCATCCTTACACGAGGCGGCTGCTGGCTTCCGAGCCGCGCGGACAGCCGAAACCGCTGCCTGAGGGCTGCGGCACCATTCTCGAGGCCAGCGGCGTGCGTGTCTCCTTCATGCTGCGCCACGGCACCTTCCTGAAACCGGACTGGCGCGAACTGGTCGCCGTCGACGATCTCAGCCTTAGCCTGTGCCGCCATGAGACGCTGGGGCTGGTCGGCGAGTCCGGTTCCGGCAAGACCACCTTCGGCCAGGCCCTGCTCCGGTTGATAGATACCAAGCGCGGCGAGATACGCTTCGATGGCAGGCCGATCCACGGCCTGTCGCGGGCCGAGATGCGGCCGCTGCGCTCGCGCATGCAGATCGTCTTCCAGGATCCGTTCTCCTCGCTCAACCCGCGCATGACGATCGGCCAGATCATCGAGGAAGGGCTGATCGTCAACAGCATAGGGGCGACACGGCGCGAGCGGGTCGATCGGGTGCGCGAGGCGCTGGTCAGCGCCGGCATGCCCGGCGATATACTGTCGCGGTTTCCGCACGAATTCTCCGGCGGCCAGCGGCAACGCGTCGCGATCGCCCGCGCCATCGCATTGGAACCTGAATTCATCCTGCTCGACGAGCCGACATCGGCGCTGGACCTGTCCGTTCAGGCGCAGATCATCGACCTGCTGCGCAAGCTGCAGGACGAGCGCGGCCTCAGCTACCTCTTCATCTCGCACGACCTCAAGGTGGTGCGTGCACTGTGCCATCGCGTCATCGTCATGCAGAACGGCAAGATCGTCGAGCAGGGCCCCGTCGACGACGTCCTGTCCAATCCCAAGACCGCCTACACCGAACGGCTCGTCAGGGCCGCTTTCGACGTGGCCTGAACATATGCCGGAGGTTAGCATGGCAAGAAATCCCAAGATCACTTTCATCGGCGCCGGCTCGACGGTGTTCATGAAGAACATTGTCGGCGACGTGCTGCAGCGCCCGTCGCTTTCGGGCGCGACGATCGCGCTGATGGACGTCAATCCGCAGCGGCTGGAAGAGAGCGCCATCGTCGTCAACAAGCTGATCGCGACACTCGGCGTCAAGGCAAAGACCGAGACCCATTCGGACCAGCGCACGGCGCTGGCCGGCGCCGACTTCGTCGTCGTCGCCTTCCAGATTGGCGGCTATGAGCCCTGCACGATCACCGATTTCGAAGTGCCGAAGAAATACGGCCTGCGCCAGACGATCGCCGACACGCTCGGCGTCGGCGGCATCATGCGGGGCCTCCGGACCGTGCCGCATCTGTGGAAGGTCTGCGAGGACATGCTCGCCGTCTGCCCGCAGGCGATCATGCTGCAATATGTCAATCCGATGGCGATCAACACCTGGGCGATATCAGAGAAATATCCCGAGATCAGGCAGGTCGGCCTCTGCCATTCGGTGCAGGGCACGGCAATGGAGCTGGCGCACGATCTCGACATTCCTTACGAAGAAATCCGCTATCGCTCGGCCGGCATCAACCACATGGCCTTTTATCTCAGCTTCGAGCATCGCCAGCCGGACGGTTCCTACCGCAATCTCTATCCAGATCTGGTGCGCGCCTATCGCGAAGGCCGTGCGCCCAAGCCTGGCTGGAACCCGCGCTGCCCTAACAAGGTGCGCTACGAGATGCTGACCAGGCTCGGCTATTTCGTCACCGAAAGCTCGGAACATTTCGCCGAATACACGCCCTATTTCATCAAGGACGGCCGCCCGGACCTGATCGAGAAGTACGGCATCCCGCTGGATGAATATCCCAAGCGCTGCATCGAGCAGATCGAGCGCTGGAAGGGGCAGGCGGAAGCCTATCGTTCGGCCGATCGCATCGAAGTCGAGCAGTCGAAGGAATATGCCTCCTCGATCATGAATTCGGTCTGGACGGGCGAACCGTCGGTGATCTACGGCAACGTCCGCAACAATGGCTGCATCACCTCGCTGCCCCGGGATTGCGCCGCCGAAGTGCCGTGCCTGGTCGATGCCTCCGGCATCCAGCCGACCTATATCGGCGAGCTGCCGCCGCAATTGACCGCGCTGATCCGCACCAACATCAACGTGCAGGAACTGACGGTGCGGGCGCTGATGACGGAGAACCGCGAGCACATCTACCATGCGGCGATGATGGACCCGCATACCGCCGCCGAGCTTGATCTCGACCAGATCTGGTCACTGGTCGACGACCTTCTCGCCGCTCACGGCGACTGGCTGCCGGCCTGGGCGCGCGTGGCGCGCAAGACCGAGGCCGCCTGACGCCTTATTTAGGAGCGTCGGGGTCGGTCTCTTCCTCGTCGTCGCGGGCCTTGATGACATAGGCGCCCTTCAGCCAGCGGTTGAGGTCGATGTCCTTGCAGCGCGTCGAGCAGAACGGAAAAGTGTCGCGCGCCGATGGCTTGCCGCATTCGGGGCAGGGGCGCTTGGGGCGCAAGGGCGTGACTTTGGGGTCGGAACTCATAGCCGTGCGCCTGACAGCCAGCCGCCATGCACCTTGAAGCCTTCGCCGCTCAACAGCGCCACCGTCTCATAGAGCGGCAGCCCGACGACGTTGGTGTAGGAACCGACCAGCTTGACGACGAACGCGCCGGCGAGACCCTGGACGGCGTAGCCGCCGGCCTTGCCGCGCCATTCGCCCGAGGCGACATAGGCGTCGATTTCCTCGCGCGGCAGCCGCTTGAAGCGCACCCGCGTCTCGACCAGCCGCTGGCGCAGTTTGCCGCCCGGCGTGATCAGGCAGATGCCGGAATAGACCCGGTGCGAACGGCCGGACAACAGCCCGAGGCAGTTGGCGGCGTCGTCGAGGGTTTCTGCCTTGGGCAGGATGCGCCGCCCGACGGCGACCACCGTGTCCGCGGCCAGCACGAAGCCCGGCGCGTAGTCGGCTTCGGTCTTCAGCGACGCGAACGCCTTCTCGGCCTTTTCCTTCGACAGCCGCTTGGCCAGCGAGCGCGGATGCTCTGCACGCAGCGGCGTTTCGTCGACATCGGCCGGCAGCACGCGGTCCGGCTCGATGCCGGCCTGCTGCAAGAGCTCGATCCGGCGCGGCGAACCCGAGGCAAGCACCAGCTTCTGCAAAATGCTCATCGCGGACCAGTCGGGCTTGGCTTACTTGAAACGATAGGTGATGCGGCCCTTGGTCAGGTCGTATGGCGTCATCTCGACCAGAACCTTGTCGCCGGTCAGCACGCGGATGCGGTTCTTGCGCATGCGGCCGGCCGTATGGGCAATGATCTCATGTTCGTTTTCGAGTTTTACCCGGAACATCGCGTTGGGCAACAATTCCGTCACGACACCCGGAAACTCGAGGACTTCTTCCTTCGGCATTCGATACCTTTGCTTGGATGGCAGTTCCGGCGCTTAGAGCATGATGCCGAAAAGTGTGGAGCGGTTTTCGGACGACATCATGCTCTACTTCTTGATTTAGAGGCGGATTCAGATTTCAGGTCGAACAGACCTGAAATCATCCGACTCTGCCGGAATTTCGGCGGAACCTATATGATAATCGCCCGCTTGTGAACACGCTTAATCCGTCGCGTTTTTTTCTTCCGGAAGCAAAAAACGTCGGCCTATGCGCAACTTCAGCCGCTCGCGCACGTCGCGATAACTGGCCATGATCTGTTCGCGCGTGCCGCCGGCATCGGTAGGGTCCGGCATCGGCCAGTATTCGACCTCGACGGCGAGCGAGCGGGTGAGTTCGAGAGCCGCGTGGTGCGCTTCCGGAGACAGCGTGACGATGAGGTCGAAATAGTCGTCCTCGAGATCGTCCATCGTCCTTGGGTGACGCTCGCCCAGTGTGAGACCCTCCTCGGCAAGGACCGCATCGACGAA
The DNA here is from genome assembly GCF_040317535.1 of Mesorhizobium sp. M1409. NCBI lineage: Bacteria > Pseudomonadati > Pseudomonadota > Alphaproteobacteria > Hyphomicrobiales > Phyllobacteriaceae > Mesorhizobium > Mesorhizobium sp. M1409. Next base: position 100,964 of record NZ_JAMYKV010000019.1, on the reverse strand, counting down.
CGGATCGCGCTCGCCCGCGCGAACGCCGGCCGAGGCGACGAAGATGGTGGCAGGCAGCATCCGCCTCGCCAGTTGCTCCGCCATCGGCGAGCGCACGGCATTCATGCCGCACAGGAACAGGATCGAACGGGGAAGGACGCCGGGTGCCAGGGCTAGCCCCGCCAGTGAAGCACGCAGACCAGCGTGAACAGCCGGCGCGCCGTATCGAAGTCGATGTCGATCTTGCCGGAAAGCCGGTCCATCAGCGTCCGCGAGCCTTCATTGTGCAGGCCGCGGCGGCCCATGTCGATCGCCTCGATGTGGCTTGGCGTCGAGGAGCGGATGGCGTCATAGTAGCTTTCGCAGATCATGTAGTAGTCCTTGACGATGCGCCTGAGCGGCGTCAACGACAAGATATGGGTGACGACGGGGGCCCCATCCTCTCGCGCCACGGCAAAGACCAGGCGCTTCTCGGCCAGCGACAGTTTCAGCCGATAAGGGCCGGCGCCGCCGTCATTGACGGGTTGAAAACTGTTTTCCTCGATCAGGTCGAAGATCGCCACCGCGCGTTCATGCTCGACATCGGGTGTCGAACGGCCGATCGATTCATCGAGTTCGACATCGATCAGCCTGGCGCGGGTTTGATCGGAGTCGGACATGGCGGCCTACATGTTCAGCCGTATGGCGACGGAACGTGCATGTGCTTCAAGGCCTTCCGCCTTGGCCAGCGCGATCGCCGCCGGCGCCAAGATCCGCAACTGCTCCGGCCCAAGCTTGAGGATCGAGGTGCGCTTGACGAAATCGAGCACGGACAGCCCGGACGAGAAACGAGCCGAACGTGCCGTTGGCAGCACATGGTTGGAGCCGCCGACATAGTCGCCGATGGCTTCCGGCGTGTGGCGGCCGAGAAAGACGGCACCCGCATTGCGCATCCGCGACAGGAAACCCTCGGCATCGTCGATTGCCAATTCGACGTGTTCGGCGGCGATACGGTCGACCAGCGGCAGCGCTGCCTCGATCGTCGGCACCAGGATCACAGCGCCGAAATCGCGCCAGCTTGCCGCTGCCGTTTCGGCGCGCGGCAGGTTCTGCAACTGGCGTTCGACCGCCTGTTCGACGGCGATGCCGAAGGCCGGGTCGTCGGTGACCAGGATCGACTGCGCCGACGCATCGTGCTCGGCCTGGGCCAGCAAATCGGCGGCAATCCAGTCCGGGTCGTTGCTGCCGTCGGCCACGACGAGCACTTCCGACGGCCCGGCGATCATGTCGATGCCGACGGTGCCGAACACCTGGCGCTTGGCCGCTGCGACATAGGCATTGCCCGGACCGACGATCTTGGCGACCGGCTTTATAGTCTCGGTGCCATAGGCAAGCGCTGCGATCGCCTGGGCGCCGCCGACGCGGTAGATTTCGGACACGCCTGATATATCCGCGGCCACCAGCACCAGCGGGTTGATGATGCCGCCTGGCGCCGGCACGACCATGACGATGCGCTCGACGCCGGCCACCCTGGCCGGGACGGCGTTCATCAGCACCGAGCTTGGATAGCTCGCCGTGCCGCCCGGCACATAGAGCCCGACCGCCTCGATAGCCGTCCAGCGCCAGCCGAGCTCGACACCGGCGGCATCGGTATAGCGATCGTCCTTCGGCCGCTGCCGTTCGTGATGCGAGCGGATGCGGTCGCGCGCGAATTCCAGTGCCTCGATCGTTTTTGGGTCAGCGGCCTTGTAAGCCTGGGCGATGTCGTCCTTCGAGACGGCGATGCCTAATCCAGCCAGATCGGCGCGATCGAATTTCTGCGAATAGTCGATCAACGCCGCGTCGCCCTCTGCGCGCACGCGCGCGATGATGTCGCGCACCGCGGCATCGACATCGGCGGACACTTCCCGCTTGGTCAGGAGGAAGGCGGCGAAACGCTGCTCGAAATCGGCGTCGGACTGACGAAGCGTGATGGCCATCGGATGTTCAGGCCTTGTGGATCGGGCGCGAGCTGGCTTCCCACGCGCCGCCGATGTCGGCAAGGCGGGCCTCGATGCACTCGACATCGAGCATGATGGTGCCGCCGCCCGCAAAGATCAGCTCGACGATACCGGCCGGCTTGCTGATCTCGATGAAGCTGATCGCCAGCAGGGACAGGACCTCAGCCGGCTTGTCGCGGGCGATGCCGTTGGTCTTGGCACCAAGCACCCGGTCGAAATGCAGCACCGCCTGCCGCCGCTCATTGTGCTGGCGAAACAGGCCGGATTTGGCCTCCCAGACGAAACGGTTCATGGTCAGCAGGAAACGCTTGGCCGCGGGCAGGAATTCGAGGTCACTGACCTTCATCACGGCATCCTGGACATGGGCCGAAACGATGCTCAGATCCTGGTCGTCGAGCGCGATAAGCTTAAGGGCAGTCATGCGGATTTCGCACCTGAAGGTTGATAACTGAACCTTCTGTTAGGCGGTCTTTCCCGTCCGCGCAACCACACCGCAAGGCCTTGCGATTGGCCTATGCGGAAATCCGCTCGATCACCGCGCCGCAGTTGGACAGCTTTTCTTCCAGCCGCTCGAAGCCGCGGTCGAGATGGTAGACGCGGTTGACCGTCGTCTCGCCTTCGGCCGCCAGGCCGGCGATGACCAGTGAGACCGAGGCGCGAAGATCGGTCGCCATGACCGGCGCGCCCTTCAACTTCGGCACGCCGTCGACGATTGCCGTCTGGCCCGAAAGCGTGATGTGGGCGCCGAGCCGGGCCAGTTCCTGCACATGCATGAAGCGGTTTTCGAAAATCGTCTCGGTGATGCGCGACTTGCCCTTGGCCATCGTCATCAGGCCCATGAACTGCGCCTGCAAATCGGTCGGGAAGGCCGGGAACGGCGCTGTCGTCACGTCGACCGGCAAAATGCCCGCGCCGTTGCGCTTCACCCGAATGCCGGAATTGGTTTGCGTGATCTCCGCACCCGTCTGCGAGATCACGTCGAGCGCGGTCTGCAGCAGTTCGGGGCGTGCGCCCTCGAGCACGACGTCGCCGCCGGTCATTGCCACCGCCATTGCGTAGGTGCCGGTCTCGATACGGTCGGGAATGACGCGCACGCGGGCACCCGACAGCGATTCGACGCCATCGATGGTGATAACAGGCGTGCCGGCGCCGGAAATCTTGGCGCCCATGGCATTGAGGCACTCGGCGAGGTTGACGATTTCGGGTTCGCAGGCGGCATTTTCCAGCACCGTCTCGCCCTTGGCCAGGGCCGCGGCCATCATCAGCACATGGGTGGCGCCGACAGAGACCTTCGGGAACACATAGCGGTTGCCGACAAGGCGGCCATTTCGGGTTTTAGCGATGACATAGCCGGTGTCGACGTCGATATCGGCGCCCAGCGCCTGCAAGCCTTCGAGGAACAGATCGACCGGGCGCGTGCCGATGGCGCAACCGCCAGGCAGCGACACCTTGGCCTCGCCCATGCGGGCCAGCAGCGGCCCGATGACCCAGAACGACGCTCGCATCTTCGACACCAGCTCATAGGGCGCCGTCGTGTCGACGATGTTGCGGGCGGAGAAATTGATGGTGCGCGAATAGCCCTCATTCTGCTTCTCGCGGCGGCCATTGACCGAATAGTCGACGCCGTGATTGCCCAGGATGCGGATCAACTGTTCGACATCGGCCAGATGCGGCACGTTTTCCAGCGTCAGCGTGTCGTCGGTCAAAAGTGAGGCGATCATCAGGGGCAGGGCCGCGTTTTTCGCGCCCGAGATCGGAATGCTTCCGGAGAGCTTGTTGCCCCCGACAATTCTGATGCGATCCATGGAAGAACGTCCCTCTCGGCTCGAAAAAGCCGGTTCAATCGTTTGAGTAGCGGCCCGTCTAGACCATTGGCCAATCTGGTTCAAGGAATTGGCTGGTTGAAGAAATAGGATTTCGCCCCATCCCGGGCCAAGAGTGGCCGATTTGAGTTAATCTTTTTGTATTTCCTTTGCCGCGCCGAGCCCGTCCGGCCGCTGATCCGCATCGCCGGCGCGCCGCGAGCGCGACTGCGCCTTGCGTTTCTGCAAATTGGCGCGCAATTGCTCGGCCAGCCGGTCCTTGCGGTTGGCGCCGCTCTTTTTAGCTGGACCAGCCCTTTTCAGTGGAATTGTCTTGTCGTTCATCGTCCCGTCCCGGCCGGCGACCAGCCAACCCGTCAATCAGGGATAGCCAACATTGTGGCGCCGCCATGTCGATAAAAGCTATCCGGCAAAGGCTTTCACAGAAGCGTTGCACTTGGCCTTGCGCTTGCCGGTTCGATATGGCAGAAGCCCCGCCATCAGCGGCTGCGGTAGCTCAGTGGTAGAGCACTCCCTTGGTAAGGGAGAGGTCGAGAGTTCAATCCTCTCTCGCAGCACCATTCCAAGCCCTTGTTTGGAAACAACTACCGGGCACCATCAGAACGGTGAAAGCGGGCGCGACCGTCCGCAACGACCGGCCCGAAACGGCTTCCGTGATACTCGTTCGTGCCGCGGAACAGGCAGATGCCATGGTCGTGCCAACCCAATCCATTGCCCTAACGGAATGCTTGTCCGACCTTCTCCTCGTCCAGCCACCTGCGCTGACAGAAGGATTGCGCTCGTGAGCCAGGCGAAAGCAATGACGCGTGACAATGACGAGCGCTTGCCGTATATTGACATAAAGATATCCTTATGTGACATGAAAAGGCTTGTCGCCAAAGGGATAAAAAATGTCGCAGGATTCTGCATCGCTGGACGCATTGTTCGGCCCCGTCGCGGCAAGGCCCGACGGGTCGGAAGTGCTTGCGGCGCTGACGGCGGCGGCGCGCGAACGCATCCTCATCCTTGACGGCGCCATGGGCACACAGATCCAAGGCCTGGGTTTCGATGAAGACCAGTTCCGCGGCGAAGCCTTCGCCGGCTGCGCCTGCCACCAGCAAGGCAACAACGATCTTCTGATCCTGACGCAGCCGCAGGCGATCGAGGAAATCCACTATCAATACGCCATCGCAGGCGCGGATATTCTGGAAACCAACACCTTCTCCTCGACTTCGATCGCCCAGGCCGATTACGGCATGGGCGACGCCGTCTATGCGCTCAACCGCGATGGCGCGCGGCTGGTACGGCGCGCCGCTGTTCGTGCCGAGCAGGAGGATGGCAAGCGCCGTTTCGTTGCCGGCGCGCTGGGGCCGACCAATCGCACCGCCTCGATGTCGCCCGACGTCAACAATCCCGGCTATCGTGCGGTGACCTTCGACGATCTGCGCCTGGCCTATGGCGAACAGCTGCGCGGCCTGATCGACGGTGGCGCCGACATCATCCTGATCGAGACCATCTTCGACACGCTGAACGCCAAGGCGGCTATCTTCGCGGCAGAAGAGATCTTCAACGAGAAGGGCGTGCACCTGCCGGTGATGATTTCGGGCACCATCACCGACCTTTCTGGCCGCACGCTGTCCGGCCAGACGCCGACCGCCTTCTGGCATTCGGTGCGCCATGCCAGCCCCTTCACCATCGGCCTCAACTGCGCGCTCGGCGCCAACGCCATGCGCGCGCATCTGGCCGAGATATCAAGCGTCGCCGACGCCTTCACCTGCGCCTATCCCAACGCCGGCCTGCCCAATGAATTCGGCCGTTATGACGAGAGCCCGGAATTCATGGCCGCGCAGATCGAGGATTTCGCCCGCGAGGGGCTGGTCAATGTCGTCGGCGGCTGCTGCGGCTCGACCCCGGATCACATCCGCGCCATCGCCGAAGCGGTGAAGAAATATCCGCCGCGCGCCATTCCCGACATCGAGCGCAAGATGCGCCTGTCCGGGCTGGAGCCGTTCACGCTGACCGACGAGATTCCCTTCGTCAATGTCGGCGAACGCACCAATGTCACCGGATCGGCCAAGTTCAGGAAGCTGATCACGGCGGGAGACTATGTCGCCGCGCTCGACGTGGCGCGCGACCAGGTCGCCAATGGCGCCCAGATCATCGACATCAACATGGACGAGGGACTGATCGATTCGAAGAAGGCGATGGTGGAATATCTCAACCTGATCGCCGCCGAGCCGGACATCGCCCGCGTTCCCGTCATGGTCGACAGTTCCAAATGGGAGATCATCGAGGCCGGCCTGAAATGCGTGCAGGGCAAGCCGCTGGTCAACTCCATCTCGATGAAGGAAGGCGAAGAGGCGTTCCTGCATCATGCAAGGCTGGTGCGCGCCTATGGCGCGGCGGTGGTGGTCATGGCCTTCGACGAAGACGGCCAGGCCGACACCAAAGCGCGCAAAGTCGAGATCTGCACCCGCGCCTACAAGCTCCTGACCGAACAGGCCGGCTTTCCGCCCGAGGACATCGTCTTCGACCCCAATGTCTTCGCCATCGCCACCGGCATAGAGGAGCACGACAATTACGGCGTCGACTTCATCGAGGCGACGGGAGAGATCACCGGGACGCTGCCGCATGTCCACATTTCCGGCGGCGTGTCGAACCTGTCCTTCTCGTTCCGCGGCAATGAGCCGGTGCGCGAGGCCATGCATGCCGTGTTCCTCTACCATGCCATCCAGCGCGGCATGGACATGGGCATCGTCAATGCCGGTCAGCTCGCCGTCTACGACACGATCGAACCGGCGCTGCGCGAGGCCTGCGAGGATGTCGTGCTCAACCGCGTGCCCAAGGCCGGCGGCACCGCCACCGAACGCATGCTGGAGATCGCCGAACGCTTCAAGGGCACGGCGGGCCAAGAAGCCAAGGAGCGCGATCTCGCCTGGCGCGAATTGCCAGTCGAACAGCGGATCAGCCATGCACTGGTCAACGGCATCACCGAATTCATCGACGCCGACACCGAGGAAGCGCGTCTGGCCGCCGAGCGCCCGCTGCATGTCATAGAAGGCCCGCTGATGGCCGGCATGAACGTCGTCGGCGACCTGTTCGGCGCGGGAAAGATGTTCCTGCCGCAAGTGGTGAAGTCGGCGCGGGTAATGAAACAGGCAGTGGCCGGACTGCTGCCGCACATGGAGGCCGAGAAGCTGGCCAACGCCGCAAACGGCATCGACAATGGCGAGCGCCAGACGGCGGGCAAGATCCTGATGGCAACGGTGAAGGGCGATGTCCACGACATCGGCAAGAACATCGTCGGCGTCGTGCTGGCCTGCAACAATTACGAGATCATCGATCTCGGCGTCATGGTGCCGGCGGCAAGGATCCTGCGGACGGCGCGCGACCAAAATGTCGACATCATCGGACTGTCGGGCCTGATCACGCCGTCGCTCGATGAGATGGCGCATATGGCCGCCGAGATGGAGCGCGAAGGCTTCGACATCCCGCTGCTGATCGGCGGCGCGACGACCAGCCGCGTGCATACGGCGGTGAAAATCCACCCGCGCTACACCAAGGGCCAGACGGTCTACGTCACCGACGCCAGCCGTGCGGTCGGCGTGGTCTCGTCCTTGCTGTCGAACGAGACCAAGGGCGGCTATGTCGACACGGTGCGCGCCGAATACAAGAGGGTCGCCGACGCGCATGCCCGCTCCGAAGCCGACAAGCAGCGGCTGCCGCTGGCCAAGGCGAGGGCAAATGCGCATCAGCTCGACTGGTCTGAATATGAGCCGCCGAAGCCGTCCTTCACAGGCGTGAAGGTCTTCGAGAATTGGGACCTGACCGAAATCGCGCGCTACATCGACTGGACGCCGTTCTTCCAGACCTGGGAGCTGAAGGGGCGCTATCCCAGGATCCTCGAAGACGAAGCGCAAGGACCCGCCGCCCGCCAGTTGTTCGAGGATGCGCAGGCGATGCTGAAGCAGATCATCGCCGAAAAATGGTTTGCGCCGCGCGGCGTCATCGGCTTCTGGCCGGCCAACACCGTCGGCGATGACATCAGGCTGTTCACGGATGACAAGCGCTCAAAGGAACTGGCGACCTTCTTCACCCTGCGCCAGCAACTGACCAAGCGCGACGGCAAGGCCAATGTCGCGCTGTCGGATTTCGTCGCGCCAATGGACAGCGGCAAGCCCGACCATATCGGCGGCTTCATCGTCACCGCCGGAATCGAGGAGGTGGCGATCGCGGAGCGTTTCGAGCGGGCGAATGACGATTATTCGTCGATCATGGTCAAGGCGCTGGCCGACCGTTTCGCCGAGGCCTTTGCCGAGTGCATGCATGAGAAGGTGCGCAAGGAGTTCTGGGGCTACGCGCCAGAGGAATCATTGGCGCCCGACGAGCTGATCGGCGAACCCTATCGCGGCATCCGCCCGGCCCCCGGCTATCCGGCGCAACCCGACCACACCGAGAAGGCGACGCTGTTCCGGTTGCTCGACGGCGAGAACAATGCCGGGGTCCGCCTGACCGAGAGCTATGCGATGTGGCCGGGCTCGTCCGTGTCAGGCATCTATCTGTCGCATCCCGAAAGCTACTATTTCGGCGTCGCCAAGGTCGAACGCGACCAGGTCGAGGATTATGCGCGCCGCAAGGCTATGCCGTTGGCCGAGGTCGAGCGCTGGCTTGGCCCCATCCTCAACTACGTGCCGGCACACCATGCCAAGGCGGCTGAATAGCAGCGGCAGGTTCTGTTGTCGGCCAAGCCAAGCGACAACCACACATCGCCATGGCATCGTCGAGATGCAATGTGCCAATATCGGCATCCGCGCCGGTGACTGGCCTCTGATCCAGGATAGCGATAGACCCAAGCAGTCGTCTTTGCAGTTGGAACGCCGAATGACCCTACTCACACGCCGCGGGCTTTTGAAAACGGCCGCGGTTGCCGGCGTGGGCGGGATAGGGTTTTCGGCCATCGGTCGGCTTGGCGGCTGGGCCTCTGCCACGCCCGAGCCGGTGGTTTTGCAGACGGCAAAGATCCAGGCAAAGCTGATGGATATCGGCCAGACCAGGGATGTACTGACCTACGGCAACGCCGGAATGCCGCCCGTGCTCAGAATGAAAAAGGGCGAGCCCTTTGCCGCGCGTCTTGTCAACGCCATCGACGATCCGACGACCATCCACTGGCACGGTATTCGCGTTCCAAACAAGATGGACGGCGTGCCCTTTCTGGTCCAGCCTTATGTCTACACCGGCGATCATTTCGACTACGCCTTCACTCCGCCCGACGCCGGCACCTTCTGGTACCACCCGCATTGCAACACGCTGACCCAGATGGGCCACGGCCTGACGGGCGTGATCGTGGTCGAGAACCCCGGTGATCCGGAATTCGATGCCGAGATTGTCTTCAATCTGCGCGACTGGCGCCTCGGCGACGACGGTCAGTTCATAGACCTGTTCCGCCCGCGCGATGCCGCGAGAACCGGCACTTACGGCACGGTGCGCACCGCCAACTGGCTCGATCAGCCGCAATATGACGCGCCGGCCGGCGGGCTGGTGCGGCTCAGGGTCGCCATCACCGATGTCACACGCATCTATGCCTTTCGCGTCGACGGCGCCGAGGCGACAGTGATGGCGCTCGACGGCAATCCGGTGCCGCGGCGTTTTTCTCCCGACGCCCTGCTGCTTGGACCCGGCCAGCGCGTGGAGCTGGCCATCCGCATGCCCGACGACGAGGGCGCGATCGTCAGCCTGCGGGACGTCAGGGGCACCAAGCCCAAAGTGCTCGCGACCCTTCGCGCGACGGGAAGCTCGCTCAAGCGTGCCATTCGTGATGTTGCACCCCTGGAGGTCAATCCGGTGGCGGAAGTGGACCTCACCAGTGCCAAGCATATTTCCCTGGCGCTCAGCGCCACGGCGGAAAACGTCCCGAGTGACGGCATCTGTGGTTCGCTTGGCTACAGCTTCTGGGCGATCAACAAGGTGCCGTGGTCAGGCGATACGCCGGATCCAACCGCGCCGCTGGCCGAACTGAAGCTCGGCCGGAGCTATGTTATCGACATGGAAAACCTGACGCCGCAATCCCATCCGATGCATCTGCACGGCATGAGCTTCAAGGTGTTGTCGTCCTCGACGCGCCAGGTTGAGCCGATGATTTCGGATACCTATCTCATCCAGCCCAACGAGAAGGTGAGCCTGGGCCTCGTCGCCGACAATCTCGGCGACTGGCTTCTGCACTGCCACGTCATCGAGCACCAGAAATCGGGAATGACGAGCTATCTCAGGGTGGTCTGAAGCCGCGCCGGACGGTTTCGTTGGCAAAAGGGGGCGTTTCCCTGCTATTGCCGCCTCCAACTCAAGAACCATGGGACATTCCTGCATGACCAATGTCGCCCTGACCGGGCTTGCCCGCGATCTTGCCAGGCGCGCCGCCGAGAGCCGCCCTGTGCGCATCGGCGTCATCGGCTCGGGCGAGATGGGCACCGATCTGGTGACGCAAGGCATGCTGATGAAGGGCATTTCGGTTTGCGCCGTTTCGACACGCCGTCCGCACACCGCGCGCGAGGCCATCCGCATCGCCTATGGCGATGAAGCCATGGCGGTCGAAGCCGACACCGCGTCGAAAGTCACCGCGGCGATCGAGAACGGCAAGATCGCCATCACTTCGAACGAGATGCTGGTCACCAACCCGCTGATCGACGTCGTCATCGACGCCACCGGCAAGCCGGGCGTTGCCGCCGATTTCGACCTGATGGCGATGGAGCATGGCAAGCATCTGGTGATGATGAACGTCGAGGCCGACGTCACCATCGGCTGCTATCTTAAGCAGCAGGCCGACCGGCTTGGCGTCGTCTATTCGGTGGGTGCGGGCGATGAGCCGTCGAGTTGCATGGAACTGATCGAGTTTGCGTCGGCGCTTGGGCTAACCATCGTCTCGGCCGGCAAGGGCAAGAACAACCCGCTCAACCACGACGCCGTGCCGGACGACTATCGCGAGGAAGCGGTCCGCCGCAACATGAACCCGCGCATGCTGGTCGAGTTCGTGGACGGTTCCAAGACCATGGTCGAAATGTGCGCCATCGCCAATGCAACCGGGCTGGCGCCCGATGTGCCCGGCATGCACGGCCCAAAGGCCGACCGCGACGATCTCGCCAAGGTGCTCATCCCGCGCGAGGATGGCGGCCTGCTCACGAAGAAAGGCGTCGTCGACTACACGGTCGGCAAAGGCGTCGCGCCCGGCGTCTTCGTCATCGTCGAGGCGACGCATCCGCGCATCATAGAACGCATGGACGATCTGCATATCGGCCACGGCCCCTATTACAGCCTGTTCCGGCCTTATCATTTGACCTCGCTGGAAGTGCCGCTGACCGCCGCCCGCATCGTGCTGTTCGGCAAGCCTGATATGGTGCCGCTGCCAAGGCCGGTGGCCGAAGTGTGCGCCGTCGCCAAGCGCGACCTTGCCGCCGGCGAGACCTTCGATGCGATCGGCGAGACCTGCTACCGCTCCTGGACCATGACCGTCGGCGAGGCCCGTGCGCAGCGCGCCGTGCCGGTCGGCCTGCTCGAGGGCGGCAAGGTGCTGAAGCCGGTCCGGAAAGGCGAATTGCTGACCGGCGACAATGCCATACCCGACCAGACGACGAGGCTGTTCGCCTTGCGCCGGCTGCAGGACGAGATGCTGTATGGGATGTGATGACCACGCTGGCGCGGTCATTACAAAAGTCTAGATTGTTGTGACAGGTATCGCCAAGGATCGGTCACATGAACCTTCGGATAAGGGATCCGCGCGCACGCGAACTCGCTCTTGAGCTTGCGGCCAAACGCAACACTTCCATGACTAAAGCGGTTATCGAAGCGCTTGAATCAGAACTGAAATGGGAAAGAGGCCGCGCCCCCTTGGCGGAGCGGCTGGCTGTCATCGCCGCCGATCTCAGGGCGAAAGCAGGCGAGGGTGGTCAGGCCGTGAGCAAGGATGAGATCGGCGACATGTGGGGCGGCGGCCAGAATGACGCCTGACTAGGTGCACACAGGGTTGATCGGTTGGACGGCCTACTGGCAGCCCGGATTTCGTCGTTCGTTTGGATGGATCAGCATAAATATTCGGGATTGGTCGAAGCCTTACCTCCTTCGTCATCCACGGGCGGAGCAGGAGCGAAGCGACGTCGCGGAGACCCGAGGATCCATTCCGTGCCCTTGGCCGAAGGGTGCAGCGGAGCAGAATTCTGCACCGTGGTGACGCGTTTAAAGTCGCGGCATGGATCCTGGGGTCTGCGCTGCTTCGCTTCGCTCCTTGCTGCGCCCCAGGATGACGAAAACCACGTGCATTTCCGCCAAGCCGTCAACATAAGGAGCTAGTGCCTTACTTCCCCAGTTCGATCGATCGCAGCCGCGCAGCCTCCACCGCCTCTGTGAGAAGGCGCGTCAGCCGGTCCTCGCCCATCAGCACGTCTAGCGCCGCGGCCGTCGTGCCATTGGGGCTGGTGACCTGCTGGCGCAACACTCCCGGCTCCTCGCCGCTTTCGGCGGCAAGCGAGGCAGCACCGTAGACGGTCTGCTTGGCGAGCAGCTTGGCGGTTGCCGTCGGCAGGCCGGCCTTCTCGGCGGCCACGGTCAGCGCTTCGATGAAATGGAAGATGTAGGCCGGGCCCGACCCCGACACGGCGGTCACCGCGTCCATCAAACCCTCGTCGTCGATGGTGGCCACTTCGCCGCTCGCCGACAAAAGGTCGGCGACGAAACGCTTGGTGTCGTTGGAAACCAGTCTGTTGGAGAACACCACCATCATGCCCTTGCCGATCGCCGCCGGCGTGTTGGGCATGCAGCGCACGACTGGCGCGCGATTGCCCAGGATGTCCTCGAAGGTGGCGGCAGGCGTGCCGGCGGCGATGCTGACGAAGGTGGTGCGGCCATCGGCGAAGCGCTTGTAGGCGGCGGTGACGTCGCGGATCACCTGCGGCTTCACCGCGATGACGACGAGATCGGGCACGGCATCTGCCGGAATGCCGCTGGCATCGGCTGATGTCGCGCAGCCTAGCGTTTCCGCGCGATTGCGCAGATCGGCTTTGGGCTCGACCACGAAAACCGCCGACGGCGCAAGCTTGCCGGATTTCAGCCAGCCCGAGAGCATGGCGTAACCCATATTGCCGCAGCCGGCGAGAACAAGCCTGATCGTCATCGAAAGCCTCCCAAGGAAGGCCTTCACATAGACGCTGGCTGTTCCGTGGGGAAGCCCCCGTCAGGAGGAACGGGAAGATCGTGCACCGTGATCGGGGTCACGCACGGCCATCGGCCGCAGCGAAACTTGCCTCAGCCCAAGGACGCCGAGCACGAAGAACAGCCAGACCGGGTCGCCGCGATGGAAGAAGAAGCTTTCGAGGAAAGCGTTCAGCGCCGTGAACAGCACCACCATCATGAAGAAGTCGCCGAGAAAGATATTCTCCCTGCGCAGCGGTATGCGCATGTAGTCGCGCAGCGGCGCGATGAGGAAGGTGTAAACCGCCACGCAAAGGGCCGGAATGCCCATCAGCACGGCAATATCGAGATAGCCGTTATGGCCGTGCACGATGGTTCTGATGTCCCACGGCCGGTCGAAGGGCTGGTCCTGGTTGAGCAAGAGCGGCGTGCCCCAGAAGCTTTCATAGCCGTAGCCGGTCCATGGCTTCTTCGCCAGCATGCTGCCGGCGAACTCCCACAGCGTCGTGCGGCCGGTATAGGTCATGTCGGGGAAATAGATCGCCGCCAGATGTTTCACCGGCGGCAGGAAGACGATGCCTAGCGTGCCGACCGCCGTGGCGATGATCGCCAGGGCAAACAGAATCGGCGTGCCGAGCCGCATGCCTATCAGGCTCGGGAACATCACGATCAGGATCGAGAACGGCACCAGGCCGGCTGTTGTCTTTGAGCCGGTGTGCAGCATGAAGATCATCGCCGCGAAGAAGATCCCGGCACCCCAGTACCGTTGCCCGCGCCGGTAGAGATAGAGGCCCGCGAAGCTGAGGCAGGCCATGATTGGGCCGGCGATGTTCTTGTGGGTGAACACGCCGCGCCACAGGCCGGCATGTTCGGGCTCCTGTGAGTCGGCGGTGTGCATCGCCTCGTGCGGAAAGACGATGAGGCCGAGATAGGAAAGGACCATGACCACGACGGCGGTGAAGATGATGACTTTTGAAAAACCTTCGGCGTCGCGCGGCAGCACCAGGATCGTCGCCACCGTCAGGATGCCGATCAGCGTGAAGGAGGCGGCGCGCATCGCAGACGGCGGATCGGTCGCCAGGATCACCGACAGGAAAAAGAAACCCAGCATCAGCATCCAGGACGAGCTGAGCAGCGAGCGCACCACGCGCGGATCGGCAAAGGCCATCAGCGAGAAGATCGACATGGCGCCGAGCGAACTGAAGCCAAGCTGGTTGACGATGTCGCCGCCTTGGTCCGTGAGTTCGGCGCCGGCCGGCTGGAATGGCCGGAAGGACACCATGATGACGGTGAACAGCAGCGCCGCGATGGCGGTGGCCACGCCTTCGCGCGTGAACGCGGCGCGCTCAGTTTTTCTCAGGCTGGCGGTATTGCTCATTGGCATATCCGAATTCGGCCAGCACGCGGCCCAGCGCCACATGGACGGGGTAGATGGCGATCGCCGGTGATCCGGTTCGCGCCAGCCGGATCAGGCCACGAAACGGCGAGGCTGCAAGCAGCGCCAGGCTCTTCAGCAACACCTTGGCGCCGGCGAGTGGCCTGCCGGCGCGTTTCTTCTTTTCGACCAGTGTCGAGATCACGCCGTTGCGCAGGCTGCGGGCGCGGATCCAGTCGGCTTCGATACGCCGGGCCGGAACGGTTTCTTGCACTTCCGCTTCGGCGCACCAGCCAAGCACGAAGCCGCTTTGCGCCGCCCGGCTCAGAAAATCGGAATCACCGCCGCCCATGAAATTGAATTTGAGGTCGAGAAAGGGCGGCCCCATGGCGGTCAGCACGTTGCGTCCGACCAGAAGATTGCCGGAGGAATAGAGCGCGGGCACGCGTCCCGTCTCCCGGTAGGGGGGCGCGAACACCGGGTGGTCTGCCCATCCCGCATGGGCGGGATCGGCAAACACGGGAACCTGCGGGCCGCCGACGATATCGGCGCCGAGCGTCTCGGCCGCCTTGCACATCCGTTCCAGCCACCGCGGATCGGCGATCTCGTCGTCGTCGATGACCAGCAGATGCCGGAAGTTCGGGAACTGCAGGATCGCTGTCTGCCAGCCGGCATTGTAGGCGCTGCAATTGCCGCGCTCATGCGCGATGATGACCAGACCCGGTATCTCGCCGCGCTCGAACAGCGGCAGTGCCGCCTTGGCGCCGGCCCGCGCCTCGGCCTCGTTTTCCATGACGATGACGGCAAAGCGCCTGCCGGTCTGCTGTGCGCGCAGCGACGCCAGCGTTTCCAGCACCTGCTCGGGCCGCTTGAAAGTTGGCAAAGTGACGACCGCTTCGATGGCCTCGACGTCAAGCCGCGGCGAGCGTCCCGCGATCGATACCGAACCGTCCGATGGCAAAGGGATCATCCGTGTCCAGCCACATGGTGAGTTGGGTTCTGGGTAGCACCACGGTGATAAGGTTTCGTTAATCACCTTGCACGGAGAAGCCCCGCAGACAGGGGCTTTCGGTCGTCGAATGTGCTGGCTTAATCAAGGGTTCACCGCACTTTGCTACCGGCTGCACCACAGGATAGGTGAGATGCATCTGCTGTTCGCCACATCGATCGTGCCCGACGGCGCTCTCGCCTCGGGCTACGAGATCGCCAACGCCGCGATCATCGCCGCCTTGCGGCGCGCTGGCGCGCGAGTCACGGTCATCGGCTTCACCTGGCCGGGGAAACCCGCGGCCGATCCCGACAACACCATGGTGCTGGGTGCGATCGACGTGCGCACGGACAATGCCTCCGCACGGCAAAAGCTGGCCTGGGTCGGCAAGGCACTGCTTTCGGGCCTCACCTTCGCGTCGGCCAAGTTGCGCGCCGTGTCCGACGGCGCTGTTCTCGCCGCCATCGAGAGCGCCGGTCCGGTTGACGGCTATGTCTTGAATTCCGTGCAGTTCGCCGGCGCCTTCGAAAAACTGTTCGCTGACCGGCCTTCGATCTTCGTCGCCCACAATGTCGAGCATCTATCGGCGCGGGAGAACGCCGCTGCCGCCGGCGGCCCCTTTCAGCGCCAGTTGTTTCGCCGTGAGGCGAGGTTGCTCAAGATCGTGGAAGAGCGCCTCTGTCGCCGTGCGCGTTTCGTCTTCACGCTCGCCGAGGAAGACCGCGCGGCACTCGGTGTCGCCTCCGACGACCGCTCGGCGGTGCTGCCTTTGGTGACCGGCGTCGAGGCACCGACCCGGAAAGGGTCGCGTCACATCGACTGCGATGCGGCGCTGATCGGCACCTGGACCTGGCAGCCGAACCGCATCGGCCTCGACTGGTTCCTGGGCAAGGTGGTGCCGCATCTTCGGCGCGACTTCCGCATCCGCATCGCCGGCAGCATGCCCGCGGGCGTCACGTCGAAGCATCCGGGTGTCGAATTTGTCGGCCGCGTGCCGGACGCACAGGCCTTCGTGCGTAGCGCTGCCGTCATCCCGCTGATCAGCACCGCGGGCAGCGGCGTCCAGTTGAAGACCATCGAAACCTTCGAGCTCGGCCTGCCGTCCGTCGCCACCAGCCGCTCGCTGCGCGGCATCGACCATCGCCCGTCCAATTGCGTCGTCACCGACGATCCCGCCGCCTTCGCCAGGGCTCTCGAAGCCGCGGCGGCCGACGTCCGCGACGTCGACGGCAGCACATTCCGGCGTTCGCAGGTCCAGGCGCTCGACGCCGCCATCCGGCTCGGCCTCGAAAAACTCGGGTCCGTCAGGCAGGAGGCGTTTGCATGAACATGCACTCCACCCGCGCCGCCTCGGGGCGCGACACCTTGAGAACGATCCTCGGCATCCCGGTGCTCGCGATTCGCTGGGATGAGGCCATGGCCCTGTTGACGCGGTTGACCAGAGAGCGTCGTTTTACCAAGGTCACTTTCCTCAACGCCCATAATGCCAACATGGCCTGCACGGATCCGGTCTTCGCCAAGGCGCTGGATGACTTTCTCATCCTGCCCGACGGCATCGGTGTCGATCTCGCGGCGAAAGTCCTCTACGGCGCGCCTTTCCCGGACAATCTCAATGGTACCGATTTCGTGCCGGCCTTCCTGCAGGCCTCGCCCCAGCCGCTGACTGTGGCTCTGCTCGGGGCCACCCGCGTCAATGCCGAAGCGGCGTCGAAGAAACTGGCGGCGATTGCCGTCCAACATCGTTTCGTCGTCATCCATGACGGCTTTTTCTCCGCCGCGCAGGAGCCGGAGATCGTCGAACGGATTGCAACCCTGCGGCCCGACGTGCTGCTCGTCGCCATGGGTGTGCCGCGCCAGGAATTGTGGATCGAACGCCACATCGACGCACGCCACTGCACGCTGCCGATCGCCGTCGGCGCGCTGCTTGACTTCCTGAGCGGCTCGGTGCCCCGGGCACCCTTGTGGATGCGCCGGCTGCGGCTCGAATGGCTGTTCCGGCTGGCTGTCGAACCGGGCCGCCTGTGGCGCCGCTATGTGGTCGGCAATCCTCTGTTCCTGCTGCGCGTCGTCAGGCAGAGATTCTCGCATGCACCCGAAGCTGCGGGAGACATCCGTTGAACAGCAGGTTCGTTCCGGGTGCCGCTGTCGAGCCTAGCCCGCTTCGGCGGATGCCGACGGCGGCACTGGTGACGGCAAGCTACGCGCCCGATTTCGAGCGCTGCCGCCTGTTGTGCGAGACACTCGATCGCCATGTTTCCGGCGCGGCGCACCACTATATCCTGGTCGAACATCGCGATATCTCGCTTTTCCGTCAGTTGGAGACCAGCTGGCGTACCATCGTCGACGAGCGGGAATTGCTGCCGCGCTGGCTGCACGCCTTCGACGACCCGCTCAGCCTGTTTCGTCGGCGCATCTGGCTCAGCCTGAAGACCCAGCGGCTGCGCGGCTGGCATGTGCAGCAGCTGCGCCGCATCGCGATATCGGCGCATGCATCCGAGGATGTGCTGATCTTCTGCGATTCCGACGTCGCTTTCCTCAAACCTTTCGACTGCGGCACTTTCTGGCATGATGGCAAGGCGCGGCTGTTCCGCCGCGACGGTGCGCTGGCGCACGAAGGTCATGAAGAGCATCGCATTTGGTCGCGCAACGCGGGTGCGGCGCTTGGCATCGACCCATCCCGGACATCGAACCACGACTACATCTCGACGCTGATCGCCTGGCGGCGCGACACCGTGCTGGCCATGTGCGGCCAGATCGAAAAGGTCCATGGCCGAAACTGGGTCGAGGTCGTCGGCTCGGCGCGCAAATTCTCCGAATGCATGATCTACGGCCGCTACGTCGACGATCTGCTGGAGGGCGCCGGCCACTTCCACGGTTCGGAAGAGTTCTGCCGGGTGCACTGGACCGGCGAGGCGCTATCGGACGACGAGTTCCGCAACTTCGTCGCCGCCATGGCGCCGGAGCAGGTGGCGATCGGCATGCAGTCCTTTATCGGCACCGATATCGGCCGCATCCGCCGTTTGATTGGGCTTAACGAAGCATGATCCCGAAAAGTGGGAACCGGAAGTCTTAGACCGGCTTCGCCGGCTTGCGCATCGCCGAATAGGTGAGCAGCGTCGAGGCGAGGTACAGAAGCAGGAAGACGACATTGAGCGACAGCACCAGGTTCGGCGTGTCGAGGATGGTCGTCAGCACATAGGTCAGCAACAGCGCCTTCAGTGCGGCAAGCAGGCCGAGATTGAGCGCCCGCACCAAGGTCTGGCCGCGTGCAAACAAAAGCTCGGCCTGGTATTCGACCAGATTGCGCAACCCCGGCACGCAGATCGCCAGCAGCACCAGCGGCGCGGCCTCGGCGACATTCTTGCCAAGCGCATTGGGGAAGAAGTGCAGCACGATGCCGAGCGCCAGCAGCGCCAGCGTCGAGACCGCGAACACGCCGCCTTCGATGCCGCTCTTGACCGCCAGCCGTGACAGCATTTCCGGCGCGCGCATCATGCGCTGCACCAGCATCATCGAGAAGGTTCGGATCGGAATGGCGGTCAAGTCGACCAGCCGCATGATGATGGCGTAGATACCGGCCAGATGCGGGCCGCCGATCGCCAGAACCAGCAGCTTGTCGAACTCCATCTGCAGGTAGAACAGCACTTCTGCACCGGCGACATAGATGGAATCGGCCAGCCGCCGGAGATACGGCTCGATGCGCAGCCGCAGCCGCTGTCGCGGATAGAACCAGCCGAATGCCAGTATCAAGGAGGCGGCATTGGAGCCGATGTAGAACCACGACCATATCCAGACGCTGTGTTGCGCGGAGAACATGAACAGCACCGCGCCGAGCGCCCGCAGCGCCGTCGCCAGGATGGCCAGCACCGCGGCGCGGCCGAATTTGCCCAGACCGTTGTTGACGATCAGCGCCACCTCCACCGGCCGCCACAACAGCGCTTCGGCAAAGACGATTGCCGCAAACACCGCCAGCGGCACGGTGCTGGCGAAGAAGATCAGATAGACGCCGAACGAGGCGGCCGCCAGGAGCGGCAACGACAGCAGGCCGAGCAGCAGGAAGCCGGCGGTGAAGGTGCCGATCAGACTGGGGCGGATAGTGGCGGTGCGGTAGAGTGCCGAGATGAAACCGAAGGCGAGGATGCGCGACAGCATGACGCCGGCCGCCGACGCCGTGGCGAACATGCCGAACTCGGAAATGGACAGCGTGTTGGCCAGCGCGATGAAATAGGCGAGTGAAAACACCAGTCGCCCACCGGCGCCGCTGATCGCCGAGAAATAGTCGCGAAGCAGCCCCCGTCGTTCGGCCAAAAAGCTGCCGATCCGGGCGAGGGGCCGCCTTTGCGGTATGTCACTGGCCTGCGTCATGTCTCAAACAGAGCCTAGGCCGGAAAGCTTAACGTGCCGTTCTGGAGCTTAAGGCTGTGTTGTTGGCAAGCGGCGGGCTTTTTGCCGGTCTATCCGCGCCCGCTGATCTGGCAAAATCGGTTTCGGACTTGATCGGCCCGGCCGTGAAGATTATCCGTCGCGTTTCTCCTCGTACTTCCGGTCGAGGATCCAAAGCGCGATCTCCCAGGCTCGGGCGCGGGTACCAGTGACCACGCATTGTCCCGCCCTTCAGCTTGATTAGACCAATCAGTTAATAGGCTGGTTCGACGCCTCCGTTGCGGCTCATCCAACGCTAGCGGCGCGGAATCAAGTTCCTAATTTCCGCTTTGAAAGTTTCATTTGTTAATAATTTAGGTATTGCTAATGCAAAGGAAGTCAAAAAGTCAGCGTCTCAATAAGCGGTTGTATTGAAAAGCCCTTCCGATATGCTTTGACCAACGCTTGGTCATCACGTTGGGGGGCACCCGCGACAGGTGAAAGGGGCGTAGTGGCATGCGTTAAGGGCACTCTGAAGAAGGGAACCGTGCATGCTTAGGAGATCTCTCGCATCGAGTATTGCGGCGCTTGCCGCGATCGTGCCGCCGGGCCCGGCGTTCGCCGCGACGGCGACCGGCAACATGACCGTTCGCATCACCATCCAGGCCGAATGCAAAGTTCAGACCGCCAGCGATTTGGATTTCGGCACGAGGGGCGTCATCGATGCCAATGTCGATCTGACCAGCACGATAGGCGTGCAATGCACGACCGGACAAACCTACAATGTCGGGTTGAGTGCCGGTGGCGGCGCCGGCGCGACCGTTACAACTCGCAAAATGACCGGCCCGGCGGCGGCGACAATCAGTTACGCGCTTTACCGGGACACGGCTCGCACACAAAATTGGGGTATTACGGTCGGCACCGACACAGTCGCGGGAACCGGCAACGGCAGTGTCCAGAACTTGACCGTTTACGGACGGGTGCCGCCGCAATCCACACCGGCGGCCGGCGTTTATACCGACACCGTCGCGATCACCGTTACCTACTGACAACAGCGAAGCGAGAACGACATGCGAACCATGCTTTCAAGCATTGGCGCGGCGGCCCTTGTTCTGCTGTGCGCCGGATTTTCACAAGCCGCCTCGCTGAGGGTAGCCCCGACCAATCTCGAACTGATTGCACCAGACAGTGCTGCGGTTCTCAACCTCCACAATGACGCGAAGCGGCCGATCAACGTACAAGTCCGCGTCTTCAGATGGACGCAGGTGGATGGCGTTGAACGGCTGGAGCCGACGTCGGACGTGGTGGCCAGCCCGCCTTCAACCAAACTCGGCCCCGACGCCGACTACGTGGTCCGGGTCCTGCGGGTCGGCAAGGCGCCGGTTCGAACCGAGGAAAGCTATCGCGTTGTCGTCGATGAGCTGCCGGACCCTTCGCGCCGACAGGCCGGGACCGTGACCCTGGTCCTGCGGTATTCGATCCCGGTCTTCTTCCGCAGTCCCGACGCTTCGACGCCGAACGTGTCGTTCAGTCTTTCGCGCGCCGGCGGTGGGCTGATCCTCAAGGCACGCAACGACGGTGATAGCCGACTGAGACTGTCAAACATCACTCTCAACCAGGGAGGTAAAAAACTAGCGAGCCGCAGCGGACTTGTTGGCTACGTTTTGGGTGGGGCATCAATGCAATGGCCGATCGGCAGCGGCAAATCGCTGTCCGGAAGCTCCGTGACGCTTAAGGCGCAGAGCGATTTTGGACCATTCGATGCCACAGTCGCCGTTCAGGGTCGCTAGCACGGCGGCTGCCGGCGTTCTTGTGATTTGCTCTTCGTCGCAGGTGAACTCGCAAGAGATTCCGGACGCACCGGCACAAGACATCTCCAATTCGGCTCGGCCCGCTGGGCGCGATCTCTATTTGGAAGTGTTCATCAACGACATTTCATCCAAGATGATCGGCAACTTCAAGGAACTGCCCGATGGCGGCCTTGCGGCCGCCCCAGGGGAACTGCAGGAGGTCGGCCTCAAACCACGCGAGGAGGCGATCGACGCCGATGGCCTCGCCAGGCTTGATCGCTTGCCGGGCATCTCCTTTCGCGTCGATGAGACGGCGCAGCGGCTTTATGTCACCACCACCAATGACGGTCGCGCCGCCCGCACGATCGATGTCGGCCCGGCCGAAAAGCAGGATCGGCTGAAGCCGCAATCGGACTACGGGGCCGTCCTCAACTATTCCCTCTTTGCAAGCTCCAACACGCTGTTCGATGATAACGTCGAGTTGTTTCAGGGCGTCTCCGGCGCCTTCGATGCACGCGCCTTCAGCCCGTACGGAACGCTGGCCCAGTCATTCATCACCGGTTATTCCGACGGCGAGCTCCAGGACTTCACCCGGCTGAACACCACCTGGAGTTATTCGGACCCTGACCGCATGGTCACCTACAGGGCGGGAGATTTCGTTTCCGGTGGCCTGTCATGGACCCGACCTGTTTTTCTCGGCGGCATCCAGGCACAGCGCAATTTTTCCCTTCGTTCGGATTTGGTCACCCTTCCACTCCCCTCGTTTGAAGGCACGGCAGCCGTGCCTTCGACCCTAGAGGTCTATACCCAAAACGTGCGCACCTACGCTGGCGACGTGGCGGCAGGGCCATTCCAGGTCATCAACGTGCCGGTGTTCACGGGAGCCGGAGAGGCACGCGTGGTGCTGCGAGACAGTCTTGGAAGGGAAACCACGGCAACGCTTCCGTTCTACGCATCCAGTATGCTCCTGCGACAGGGCCTGCTTGATTTTTCGGCCGAGGCCGGACTTCCGCGCCGAAATTTCGGCGTCGAATCCAACGACTACGACCAGCGCGTCATGGGCGTCGCCACCGCCCGCTACGGGCTTACCAACTGGCTGACGCTCGAGGGCCATTTCGAGGGCGGTCAAGAGCTGCTCAACGGGGGATTGGGTGTTGCCTTTCCGCTCGGACCGTATGGCGCTGCTTCGGTTGCGGTTGCGGGAAGCCACCACGACGGAGACACCGGCTCGTTGGTGAACGCGTCGCTGGAACTCACCTACGAGGGATGGTCGCTGTACGGCAGGGTTCAAAGGGCGTTCGGAGACTATGAGGACATCGCCTCGGTGACGGCCGAACCAGAATTCTCGGGACCGGATGGTCTTCCGATCTTCAGTCCCGGCGTTCCGCGTGCGATCGATCAGGTAACGCTGAGCGTGCCGATGCCGCTCGATCTGTCGAGTCTCAACCTTTCCTACACCCACCTGGAGGATGCCGAAGGCGAGCAGAGCCAGATTGTCGGGCTCTCCTACAGCCAGCAGATATTCAAGCGGAGCACGCTCTACGCTACGGCGTTCACTGATCTTGAGGATCGCAAAAGTTTTGGTGTTTTTGCCGGCGTTTCGATCCCCTTCGGCGAAGGTATCACCGCCTCCACGGGAGTAGAGCAAGGCCCCAATGGTGTGAACGTCGTGGCCGACGTCGCCAAGGCAGAGCGGCTTGAGAACGGAAGCATCGGCTGGCGTGCGCGGACATCGGAAGGAGACGTTCCCAACCGCTCGGCGGCGGTCAGCTATCGCGCTCCGTTCGCGCGCTTCGAGGCCGGCGTCCAGCAGTATGATCACGATGTTCGGGCGACGGCGCGGATGGATGGCGCAATCGCGGTGGCCGGCGGCAGCGTATTCGCAGCCAACCGGATCGACGACGCCTTTGCCGTCGTGGATGTTGGCACGCCGGGAGTGGAGGTTGAACGTCAGAACAGACCTGTCGGCAAGACCGACCGTCGTGGCCGTATTCTTGTGCCTGATCTCAATTCCTACGAACTGAACACGATTTCGATCGATCCGAAGAATCTGCCGGTCGACGCCGATGTTCCGGCCACTAGGGAAACGGTCGTGCCCGCCGACCGTAGCGGCGTGGTTGTGAAATTCGGAGTCTCGGAAACGCCGCGGGCCGCGCTGGTTACCATTGCGGACAAGGGCGGGGCGCCATTGCAAGCCGGCCTTTCCGGCAAGCTTGAGGGCAGCTCTGAAGACTTCTTCGTCGGTTATGACGGCCAAGCCTACATTCGCGGGCTGAGGGCGCACAACGCAATCGTCATCGATCTGAGTGACGGAAAGACCTGTCGCGCCGAGTTTCCTTACAAGCCAGTGCCGGGAAAACAGGTCGTGATCAACGATCTGAAATGCTTGTGAGACAAGGATCAACCATGCTTCGTGCCGTCGGTTTTGTCCTCTTCTTGGTGTTGCCCTCGCTGTCTTTTGCGCAAAGTTGCAGTTTCAGCAGTTCCAACCTGAATTTCGGAAGCGTCGACACCCTATCTGGCAGCCAGACTAACTCAACAGCTTCGATCAGCGTAGACTGCACCGGGATTGGCCTGCAGCGCATCCTGATCTGTCCCAATCTCGCTGAGGGCAGCGGCGGAGCAACGTCCGCTGCGGCGCGTCAGATGCTGAGCGGAGCCAATCCACTCAACTATCAGATCTATTCGGATTCGACGCGCAGCGTTATCTGGGGTTCGTACAGCTGGCCCTATGCCGCCCGTTCGCCGGCCTATGCCCTGACGCTGAACGCTCTGGGATCAGGATCGGGGGCAATTACCATCTACGGCGCTGTTCTGGGCGGACAGTCGACGGCTGTTCCCGGAAGCTATCTTTCGACGTTTTCCGGTGCGAACACACCGTTTCGTTATCGCTATAGTCTCGGCAGTGACTGTACGACGTCGGCGGGCACCGCAACCACCACCAATTTTACGGTGAACGCGTCCGTGGCAGCGAACTGTCTCGTCACGGTCCAGAACATCGACTTCGGCGCCAAAGGGGTGCTAAGCGCCAATGTCGACGCCACCGGCGGGGTTTCCGTCACCTGTACCTCGGGCACGGCCTACACCGTATCCCTCAATGGTGGCACCACAAATTCGGCCCCGACGGCGCGCAAAATGTCGAAGGGTGCCGAGACCGTTACCTATGGCCTCTACAAGGACACGGCACGCTCGCAACCATGGGGCGATGCGGCGACGCCCGGAAGCACGGTGCCCGGTACCGGAAACGGTCTCGTCCAAGCATTGACGGTGTATGGCCGGGTGCCGCCGCAGACGACGCCCTCGGCCGGCGTCTATACGGATACGGTGGTCGTGACGATCACATACTGATCGTTGGTTGCATGACGGCACGCCAAGATATCCAATTTTACTCACGCCCGCCTTCTGGGAAGAGAATACGCCAGCCGACCTCTGACTTCGCAGCGGGACAGCATTCTGGGTGGCCTGGCTTAACGGCCCCTTAACCATACCAGTGCCAAGTTCCAAACCAACGAGTCCATGGCCAAACGAACTGCCCAGTTCGCCTATTTCTGCCCATTTGACGCCAAAAGAAGTTCCCACTTCGCGGAATTCTGGGCTTGTAAGTTTAGCGTGGGCTAACGAATGGCCAATCGCCGTTCGCAGGTCGCCAAGGGAAAGTTCCGGACGATGGTCGACAGGGAAAACCGCGAAGACTGGAAGCGCGAGCGCTCGTTGCTGGCGCTAGGCCAGGCTGTGCGCGGCGACGAACCCGACGCGTCCCTGGTCTCGATCGGGGACCGGGCAGACCCGTCATGGCGCGAGGATGCCGCCACGCGTCATCGTCTCGCCCGTTCACAACGCGAAACGCGGACGAACCTGAAGCTGTCGGATCCGGCCGCAACGGACGGGTATCAGGCTGGCTATGAGACGGCCTCGTCGGTGACCCCTGCGCAAACCACGCCACGGACACAATCGGCGGAAACCGCGGGCGCCTATAGCCCCGATCCTGCATCCGAACCTTATCGTTCAGGCAATGCGCCGGCATCCCACAACGACGGCGCCGACAGCCAGCAGTGGAAGCCGCTGATCGATCCGATGCAGGTCGTCCGTGGTGTTGGCAAGTCGAAGGCGCTGATCGTGACGACGACGATACTGGGTGCCGCCCTCGGCATTGCCATCGCTCTGTCGACGCCGAAGAAATACGAAGCCACCACCGAACTGATCGTCGATCCGCGCGACCTGAAGCTCACCGATCGCGACCTCACCCAGTCGGTCGTCGCTTCCGACGCGACGCTGGCCATCGTCGAAAACCAGGTCCGGGTGCTGACATCAGGCACTGTTCTCAACAAGGTCGTCGACAAGCTCAATCTCGTCAACGACCCGGAATTCAATGGGCAGGGCAGCGGCGGCCTCGGCGTCATGTCGCTCATCCGCTCCGTCCTGTCACGCAATGACGGGCCAGGTGGTGTCGACGACACCCGTCGCCGGGCGCTTGCCGTCGGCAATCTGGCCGAGAGCCTTTCGGTGGAACGCGGCGGCAAGACCTTCGTCATCACCGTCAGCGCCACCACGCAGAATGGCGAGAAATCGGCACTGATCGCCAACACGATGACGGATGTCTTCCTGCAGACTTTCGGCCAGATCCAGTCGGATACCGCAGGCCGCGCCACCGACGAACTGACGGCCAGGCTGGACGAACTGCGCAAGGGCGTCGAGGCGGCCGAGCGCAAGGTCGAGGATTTCAGGGCCTCGCACGACCTTGTCGACGCGCAGGGCCACCTCATCAGCGACGACGAGATGCTGAAGCTCAACGAGCAGCTATCGGTTGCCCGCGCCCGCACGCTGGAACTGAATGCCCGGGCCGCTTCGGCGCGTTCGGTCGACGTCAACTCTGTTCTCACCGGCACCTTGCCGGAGGAGATCAACTCCAACACGATGAGCGATCTGCGTTCGCAATATGCGTCGCTCAAGCAGGAGGCTGATCGCGCCGCCATCCGGTTCGGCCCGCGCCACCCCGAACTCCAGGCGCTCAATGCCCAGCTTGCCGGTGCACGCGACCGCATCGCAGCCGAGCTGCGCCGCATCGGCTCGTCGCTGCAGGTCGACCTCAAGCGCGCGGTCCAGCTCGAACAGGATCTCGCCTCTCGTCTGGCGCAGCTCAAGGTTCGCAGCGGCGACGTCAACGGCGATCTGGTGTCGATGCGCGAACTGGAGCGCGAGGCTACCGCCAAGCGTTCCGTCTACGAACAGTACCTGCTGCGCGCCAAGGAGACCGGCGAGCAGAAGGACATCAACACCGCCAACATCAACGTGATCTCGAAGGCCTTCGCGCCGCTCGAGGCGAACGGGCCGTCGCGGGTCGTGGTGGCGCTTGCCGGCCTGTTGCTGGGCTTTGCCTCCGGCATTGGCCTCGGCGCCATGCGTGGCGCCTATGAGAGCCTGCGTGACACCGCCAATTCGCGCTCGCGCCGCGACCGCGGCGCGGACCAGCGCCGGACGCCCTACGAGGACAAGCCATATCGGGCAGCACCCCCGCCGGCGCCGCAACCACCTGCTCCGCAACCATCGACACCACCACCTGCGCCGCCACCGCCCGTAACACCACCGCCTGTCCAGCAGACCGAGATCACGCCGGACGAAGGCCCCGGCAGAGTCAGCGCGCTGCTGTCGAGGCTGCGCAAGGCCGTGTCCCGCAAGCCGTCCCCGGAAGAGCCCTTCGATACCGAGTGGGTCTCCGCTGAAAACGGGAAGCCAACGCAAGATCCGGCGTACTCCCCCTATCCCCAGTCGGCGCCGGCCTTTACGCCTCGGCAGCAGGTCGCGGCGGCCTACCCGCCGCCGCCGCCCGTCCGGTCCGGTAATCCTGTTCCCTATGCCCAGCAGATGGCGCAGCCGCCTCAGCCTGCGCACATGGTGCCGCCGCGAGCGTATTCGGGCCCGCAACTCTATCCCTACGCGCAGCCTTTGGCCTACACGCAGCAGCCGGGCTACCCGCAGTCCATGTCGGCCCCCAATGCCGGGCAGCTGCCCTATCCGCCTCAGCCTGCTTCCGCGCTCTATCCGCAACATCCCACCTCGCCGCAGCAGGAGACCCAGCCTCGCGAGCCATCTGTGGAGGCGCGGCAGGCCGAGCAGGACGTCGAACCGCAAGCGCCAATCGAGGAAATCCGCGCCAGCCTGCGCGAATTCCGCGAAGCGGTCCGCGAACTCACCGAGAGCCGAGCGCGCCGCCGGTACTTCTGAGCCACAAAATTCTTCGCGCTGTCGTACAAAAACATGCCGGTTTCGCGTAAACGGCATGGGACGGCGCTTTGGCGGGATTGCGTGTTGGAATTTTCGTGAAGATGCCACGCTGTGAAAGATCAAAAAGCGCGTCGCTTCCGGAAGCGGCGCGCTTGGGCATTTTGGTGTTGAGGGTGGTCCATGGCCGAAGTGATTGATGGTAAGAGCGTTGCCGAAGACGTTGTGCGGACGGTCAAGACCCTGACGGCCGAACTTGTCGCCAAAGGCAAGGCCAAACCCGGTCTTGCCGTGGTCATCGTCGGCGAGGATCCGGCGAGCCAAGTCTATGTCGCCTCCAAATCGCGCACCGCCAAGGAATGCGGCTTTCATTCCGTGCAGCACACGCTGCCGGCCGAAACCTCCGAACCGGCATTGCTGAACATCATCGGCGACCTCAACGCCGATCCGGCCATCAACGGCATCCTGGTGCAGCTTCCGCTGCCGGCCCATATCGACGCCGGCAAGATCATCCAGACCATCGCGCCGGAAAAGGATGTCGACGGCTTCCATTTCATCAATGTCGGCAAGCTCGGCACCGGTGAACTCGAGACTGCCTTCGTGCCCTGCACGCCGGCCGGCTCGATGCTTCTGATCGAGCGGGTGCGCGGCAAGGATTTGTCCGGCCTCAATGCCGTCGTCGTCGGCCGCTCCAACATCGTCGGCAAGCCGATGGCCAACCTCTTGCTTGCCGCCAACTGCACCGTCACAGTCGCCCACAGCCGCACCAAAGACCTGCCGGCACTTGCCCGCACCGCAGACATTCTTGTCGCCGCCGTCGGCCGGCCGGAGATGATCAGGGGCGATTGGGTGAAGCCCGGCGCCACCGTCATCGATGTCGGCATCAATCGCATTCCCGCACCCGAAAAGGGCGAGGGCAAGTCGCGCCTCGTCGGCGACGTCGCCTATGCCGAAGCGGCCAAGGCCGCCGGCGCCATCACGCCGGTGCCCGGCGGCGTCGGGCCGATGACCATTGCCATGCTGATGGCCAATACGTTAGCCTCGGCCTACCTTGCGGCCGGATTGAAACGGCCGTCCTTCTGACCCGCCAGAAAGCCGCAACTTTGCCGAACCCCAGTGTTCCCTCAGAACGGCCGGTCATGACTGATCCCGTTCAAGGCGGCAGGCAGTTCGCTTTCCTGCTGGTCGACAAGTTCTCCATGTTCTCGCTGGCCGCGGCGATCGATACGTTCCGGTCGGCGAACCGGTTGCTCGGCCGCGACTTCTACGGCTGGACCACGGTGTCGGCCGACGGCGATCCGGTGATGGCCTCCAATGGCCTGCCGCTCAAGATCGACTACGCCGTCGCCGACCTGCCGCCGGTCGATATCCTCTTCGTTTCCGTCGGGCTGACGACGGAATTTCCCGGCAAGAGCAAGGTGCTGGCGGCGCTGCGCAGCTGGGGCCGGCGCGGCAATGCGCTGGGTGCCTTGTCGGTCGGCTCCTACCTGCTTGCCGAGGCCGGCCAGCTCGAAGGCTATCGCTGCACCATCCATTGGGAAAACCGCGCCGGCTTCGTCGAGCGCTTCCCCGACATCAACTGCACGGGCAATGTCTTCGAGATCGATCGCAAGCGCTACACCTGCGCCGGCGGCACCACCTCGATCGACCTGATGCTGGAGATCGTGCGCGGCGATTTCGGCTCGAACCTCGCCAATGGCGTCGCCAACCAGTTTCAGCACGAACGCATCCGCTCGGCCGGAGACCGCCAGCGTGTCGGCCCGGAACGCGACCTGACCGGCAAGTCGGAGAAGCTCAGGCGCATTGTCGAACTGATGGCCGACCACCTCGACGAGCCGCTGTCGGCGGTGCAGCTGGCAAAATCCGCCGGCCTGTCGGTGCGCCAGGTGGAGCGCCTGTTCCTGCGCCATCTCAGCGTCACGCCCGGCCGTTATTATATGCGGCTGCGGCTGGAACGGGCGCGCGAACTGCTGCGCCAGACCAACATGCCGATCCTCGACGTGGCGATCGCGACCGGCTTCACCTCGCATTCTTACTTTGCCCAGAGCTACCGGCTGCAATTCGGCAGGCCGCCCTCGGAAGAGCGCCGCACGACCTACTGAGCGGGTTTTCGCTCCGTTGAAAAGTTTGGCATTCGGCCCCGGCGCACCGGGCCAGGGCAACGAACCCGGGTTAACGGGTTCCCTCCCAGCCTTCGCCGGCGCATTGGCTGACGGAGCATCAAACGAAAAACCCGCCTGTGCGGCGGGTCGCTGGCGCAAATCAGCACCATGGACGAACATGTACCACAGCTGAGGTCACGGAATCAAGAAAAAATTCCTATCCGGCACAAAAGCTGCCAACACCGCCGAACTGGCTGTCGTCAGGTCCTTTGTCAACCTGAGTTCGGAGCCCTACGCATAGGTGCGCGGGCTTGTGTCCCGGCGCGGCGTCAAATAGCTTTGCCGCCCGGATCAGGGCGGATTTGAGGAGATATCGATGGCGGGACTTGCACGGAGCGTCGCTGCGGCGATCCTCCTTTTGTCGATGACGACATTCGGCTTTGCCGCGAACAAGGTCATCGTCATTCTCGATGCCTCCGGCTCGATGTGGGCCCAGATCGACGGCAAGCCCAAGCTCGAAATCGCCCGCGAGTCGCTGCGAACCGTGCTTCAATCGGTCCCCACCGACGACGAAATCGGCTTCATGGCCTATGGCCATCGCGAAAAGGGCAGCTGCGACGATATCCAGTTGATCGTGCCGCCACAGGCAGGTTCGGCAAGTGCCATTTCGGCCGCCGCCGACAGCCTGAAATTCCTCGGCAAGACGCCACTGACCTCTGCCGTCAAGCAAGCAGCCGAGGCGTTGAAATACACCGAGGACAAGGCCACCGTCGTGCTGATCACCGATGGTCTCGAAACATGCGGTGGCGACCCCTGCGCGCTTGGCAAGGAGCTTGAGGCATCCGGCGTCGACTTCACCGCCGATGTCGTCGGCTTCGGCCTCACCGCCGACGAAGGCAAGCAGATCGCCTGCCTCGCCGACAACACCGGCGGCAAATACATCCAGGCCTCCGACGAGAAGGCGTTGCAGGAGGCGCTTGTCGAGACCGTGGCGGCACCAGCGCCGGCACCCGCTCCAGAACCGGCTCCCGCTCCTGCGCCCGCACCGGAACCGGCCAAGCCTGAATTCAATTTCCAGCCGACGGTGGTGATGGCCGAAGGTGGCGAGCCTATCACCGACGGCAACGCCTGGGAGATCTACAAGGCGGACGCCGATGGCTCGCGTGGCGGTTCCGTCACCACCGAATATGGCACCTACAATGGCAATCTCGAACCGGGCGACTACATCGTCGTCGCACGCGACGACGAGGCCAAGGTGGAGCAGAAGGTCAAGATCGAGGCCGGTCAGGTCTACAAGCCGCTGTTCACCTTGAACGCGGGCACCATGCTCATTCATCCGCGGCCGAGCCAGGGCGCCGACATCAGTGACGCGGCCAGCCTCAATTTCGCTTATCCGGGCGGCAGCACCACCCACTATGGCGACACCAAAATCATCGTGCCGGCGGGCGAACAGAAGGTCACGGTCCAGATTGGCGCCGGCAGCGTCACCGAAACCATCCAGCTCGCCGCCGGGCAGAAGATCGAGAAGGACGTCATCGTTGGTGTCGGCCATGTCATGCTCAACGCCGTCTATATCGCCGGCGGTGACAAGGCCGACAGTCCCGGCCTCGGTTTCGAGATCGTCAAGGCGAAGAAGAAAATCGATGGCACGCGTGACAGCGTCGAGCATTCCTATGGACCGGACAGCAAGTTCTGGCTGCCGCCGGACGATTATGTCGCGCTGACCACGCTTGACCTGGCGGTCGTCGAGCAGCCGTTCAGCATCAAGGTCGGTGATGTCATGGATATCAAGGTGCCGCTCGATGCCGGCGTTCTGGCCATGTCGGCCCCCGGTGCCTACTCGATCGAGATCCTGTCGCCGAAAAAGGACATTGAGGGCAAGCGCAAGGCGCTTGGCCTGAACTATGGCGATACCTGGCAGCAGACCGTTCCGGCCGGCGACTATGTGGTTGTCCGACACATGTCCGATGCGGGGCATGAGAAGGAAATGCCGGTGACGGTCAAGGCCGGCGAACGGAGCGAAATCACCGTTACGCCGTGACCGCCATTTGACCGGCAGCAAAAAAGGGCGGCCATGAGCCGAGGCCATGAGCCGCCCTTTTTCATGGACAGGATGGTGATTCCGTCAAGCCGTGCCGAAGGCGCTGGCGCCATGGTCGGCGCGGCCGACCAATTGCCGGAAGCCGGCAAACAGCTCACGGCCGAAACCGAATTCATTGCCGATCAGGTCGGCATCGGCCGTCCGGCGCAGTGCAAAGTCCCCGGCCGGCACCAGCACCTCGAGTGTCCCGGCCTCGGCGTCGAGCCGGATGATGTCGCCTTCGTGGATCCTGGCGATCGGCCCGTCCTCGACTGCTTCCGGCGTCACATGGATCGCCGCCGGCACCTTGCCGGAGGCTCCAGACATGCGCCCGTCGGTGACCAGCGCCACGCGCTGGCCGCGATCCTGCAGGATGCCGAGCACGGTAGTCAGCTTGTGCAGTTCCGGCATGCCGTTGGCCTTCGGCCCCTGGAAGCGGATGACGGCGATGAAATCGCCGGTCAGCGTGCCGGTCTTAAACGCCTCGTTCAGCCCTTGCTGGCTGTCGAAAACCTTGGCCGGCGCCTCGATGATGCGCCGCTCCGGCTTCACCGCGGAAGTCTTGATGACGGCGTGGCCGAGATTGCCCGACAGCACTTTAAGACCGCCGGTCGCCTGGAACGCCTTGCTGAACGGCGCCAGCACTTTCTCGTCGCCGCTTTGGCGTGGCGAGGCTTCGCGCACGACGCTGCCGTCGGCACCGAGCTTTGCTTCGACCGCATAGGGCCGCAGGCCTTCGCCCCAGACCGTCTGCACATCCTCATGCAGGATGCCTTCGTCGAGCAGTTCGCGGATCAGGAAGCCGAGCCCGCCTGCGGCGTGGAAATGGTTCACGTCGGCGAGACCGTTGGGATAGACCCGCGCCAGCAGCGGCACCGCTTCCGAAAGGTCGGAAATATCCTGCCAGGTGATGGCGATGCCGGCCGCCGCCGCCATGGCGATCAGGTGGATGGTGTGATTGGTCGAGCCGCCGGTGGCATGCAGGCCGACGACACCGTTGACGATCGAGCGCTCGTCGATCATCCGGCCGACCGGCGTATAGGCATTGCCGAGCGCGGTGATCGCCAGCGCCCGCTTCGTCGCCTCGCGCGTCAAGGCCTCGCGCAGCGGCGTGCCTGGATTGACGAAGGAAGCGCCCGGCGTGTGCAGGCCCATGATCTCCATCAGCATCTGGTTGGAATTCGCCGTGCCGTAGAAGGTGCAGGTACCCGGCCCATGGTAGGACTTGGACTCGGCCTCCAGCAGTTCGGCGCGTCCGGCCTTGCCCTCAGCATAGAGCTGGCGGACCTTGGCCTTTTCGTCGTTCGGCAGGCCGGTGGTCATCGGTCCGGCCGGAATGAACACCGCCGGCAGATGGCCGAAGGTGAGGGCGGCGATCACCAGCCCCGGCACGATCTTGTCGCAGACGCCGAGATAGACGGCGGCGTCGAACATGTTGTGCGACAGGCCGATCGCCGCGGCCATGGCGATGACGTCGCGCGAAAACAGCGACAGCTCCATGCCGGGCTGGCCTTGCGTCACGCCATCGCACATCGCCGGCACGCCGCCGGCCACCTGCGCGATGCCGCCGGCTTCGCGCGCCGCGTCCTTGATCAGCGCCGGAAAAGTCTCGAAGGGCTGATGCGCCGACAGCATGTCGTTATAGGAGGTGATGATGCCGAGGTTTGGGACCTTATCCGCACCCAGCGCCAGCTTTTCCGAGGGGCTGCACACCGCAAAGCCGTGGGCGAGATTGCCGCACGACAGCACGGCCCGGTTGGCGGTGCGGTTCGACGCCTCGGCTATGCGGCTAAGATACCGCTCCCGGCCTGGCTTTGAACGCTCGCGGATGCGCTCGGTGATGGCTTCGATGTCGCGTCTGGCGGTCATGGTGTCGGTCCTTTCAGGCGAGGTCCCGGAACACAATCCGGCTGTCCGCCGGGACCCTCAGCAAGTTCAAATCAGGGAGCCCAGAAAACCTCTACGGGCTTCTGCGCGGCGTCGAGCACGGCGCGGATTGGTTTCCGCGGTCCGGATGCCATCGCGCCGTCGAAGGCGGTGCGCTTGTCCTCGCCTTCAATGTGCACCGCGATGAAGCCGGCATCGACGATGCGCGCCAGCGACAGGGTCAGCCGCGGCTCTCCCGCACTCAACGCATGAACCGGCAGCACGATCCTGTCGCAGGACGGATCGAGCAATTTTTCCAGGTCGTCGGCATCGGGAAAGAACGAGGCGGTGTGGCCGTCCGGCCCCATGCCGAGCACGACGACGTCGAGCGGCCAGGGCAGTGACTGGAGCGCCGCGTTGTCGGAGGAAGCCGCATCCTCGATGCTGGTGGCCTCGTGATAGAGCGGCACGAAACGCGCCGCCTTGGCCGCGTTCTGCAAGAGATTGGCGGCCACCAGCCCGGCGTTGGAACGTGGCGAGGAGGCCGGCACGAAGCGCTCGTCGACCAGCGTCACGATCACCTTATCCCAGGCAATCGGTATCGCCGAAAGGGCGGAGAAGAATTTTGCCGGCGTGGTGCCGCCGGAGACGGCGAGCAGCCCCGTGCCGCGCTCGGCGATTGCCTTGGTCAGGCGGCCGGCGACATGTCCGGCAAGGGCAGCCGCCAATTCCTGGCGCCCGGCGAAGCCGTTCCAGCTGTAAGCGGCGCTGTTCAATTGCTCTCGTGCCATGTCCGCCCGTCACGTTCGATCAGTGCGATGGAGGCCGAGGGTCCCCAGGTGCCTGCCGTATAGCCCTGCGCCTCTTGTCTGGCGCTTTCCCAGGCGTTCTGGATCGGGTCGATCCATTTCCACGCCGCCTCGACTTCGTCGCGGCGCATGAACAGCGTCTGGTTGCCACGGATGACATCCATGATCAGCCGCTCATAGGCGTCCGGCGCGCGGCCATCGAAGGATTGTGCGAAACTCATGTCGAGCGAGATCTGGCGCAGCCGCATGCCGCCCGGACCCGGATCCTTGATCATGATGAACTGCTTGACGCCTTCGTCCGGCTGCAGCCGGATGACCAGCTGGTTGGCGAAGATCGGACCGGCGCTGTCGCCGAAGATCGAATGCGGGATCGGCTTGAATTCGATGACGATTTCCGAAACCCGGGTTGCCAGCCGCTTGCCGGTCCTGAGGTAGAACGGAACGCCCGCCCAGCGCCAGGTGCCGATCTCGGCCTTGATGGCGACGAAGGTCTCGGTGTTGCTGTCGTGGGAAAGCTCCTCGACATAGCCCTTTACAGCTCCGCCGGACGAGGCACCGGCGCGGTACTGCCCACGCACGGTCTGCTTCGGCGCCTCGTTGCCGTTGATGCGCTTCAGCGCCCGCAGCACCTTCAGCTTCTCGTCGCGCACCGCGTCGGCATCCATCGACGACGGCGCTTCCATGGCGACGAGGCACAACAGCTGCAGCATATGGTTCTGCACCATGTCGCGCAGCGCACCGGCCTTGTCGTAATAGGTGACGCGGTCTTCCAGTCCCACGGTCTCGGCCACGGTGATCTGCACGTGGTCGATATGGGCGGAGTTCCACAGCGGCTCGTAGAGCGCGTTGGCAAAGCGCAGCGCCATCAGGTTCTGCACCGTCTCCTTGCCGAGATAGTGATCGATGCGGAAGATCTGGCTTTCGTGGAAATCGTCGCCGACCAGATCGTTTAGCGCTCGCGCCGAGGCAAGGTCGCGGCCGATCGGCTTTTCCAGCACGATGCGGGAGTTCGGCGTGACCAGATTGTACTCTTTCAGCTTGTGCGAGATATCCCCGAACAGCGCCGGCGCCACCGCCAGGTAGAAGGCACGGATACGGTCGCTGTCGCCTATCGCCTTCTTCAGTTTGTCGAATCCGGCGCCGGTCGTTGCATCGGCCGAGACGTAGGATAGCCTCGCCAGGAAGGTCTTCAGTTCCTTGGCGTCGATATCGGCCGGTTTGACGTGCTCGGAGATCGCTTGGCTGGCGAAGGCCTGGAATTCCTCGTCGCTCATTTTCGAGCGCGACGTGCCGATGATGCGCGTCGGCTCGGAGAACTGATGGTCGCGCTGGCGATAGTAGAGCGACGGCAGAAGCTTGCGCTCGGACAGATCGCCGGTGCCGCCGAAAATGATGAAGTCGAAAGGGTCGACGGGGATGATCTGGCTGGTCATGGTCTGTCCGCTCTGACGCCGGTCGCTGTGACGCGGCTGATATAATCTAATCGATTTAAATTTTCCAGTGCCATGGTGTCACATCTGGGTGTATGCGCCTGCCCCTTGACAGTCCGATGACCTGGAGGCTTGTCGACAGGCGCGGCTCCGGAAGCCTTCGCAGTTGCAGCATAGAGCGGGATCGAGGCGAAAGCCAAAGGAGAAATCGGCGATGGCCGCACATCTTTCAGCCATGCTGTTCAGTAGCCGCGGCATTGCGTGGATGTGCATTATTGGCGTGCCGGTCGATCGTCACCAATCATGAGCGGGAAAAACATGCGTCTGGAAAACAAGGTTGCTGTCATCACCGGTGCTGCGTCGGGGTTTGGCGAGGGCATCGCCAGGCGCTTTGCCGAGGAGGGCGCCAGGGTCGTCGTCGCCGATCTCAATGCCAAGGGGGCGGAGCGCGTCGCCGGCGAGATCGGTGAAGCGGCGATCTGGACCCAGACAGATGTTTCGCTGCGCTCCGAATTCGACGAGATGGTCTATGCCGCCAAAAGCGCCTTCGGCCGCATTGACATCATGGTCAACAATGCCGGCTACACCCACCGTAACGGCGACATGCTCGATGTCGACGAGGAAACCTTCGACCTGATCACATCAGTCAACATGAAGGCGATCTATCACGCGGCGCTTGCCGTGGTGCCGATCATGGAGCGGCAAGGCGGCGGCGTCATCCTGACCACGGCCTCCACCGCGGGTCTGCGGCCGCGGCCCGGCCTCACTTGGTACAATGCGTCGAAGGGCTGGGCGATCACCGCCACTAAGTCGATGGCGGTGGAACTGGCGCCGAAGAACATCCGCGTCAACTGCCTCTGCCCCGTTGCCGGCGAGACCGGCATGCTGGAGAAATTCATGGGCGCCGACACACCCGAAATCCGTGAGAAGTTCCGGGCATCGATCCCGCTCGGGCGGCTTTCGACGCCACTCGACATCGCCAACGCCGCACTCTGGCTGGCCTCTGACGAAGCCGCCTTCATCACCGGTGTGGCGCTGGAGGTCGACGGCGGCCGTTGCATCTGAAAGCCTGGTGTATGTGGCCCGAAAGTGGCCCCGGTTTTGGGAGAATGACATGCACCAGAACAACGGACATGCCCCGCGCGGAGCGGTGGGGCGTCAGGCGCCGGTCTTGATGTAGCTCTTGTAGACCCAGCCGGTCTTGCCGTTGTAGGTGATCTGGCACCATTGCGTGCAGTTCATCACCTGCACCGAGGTTCTGGCGGGCACCGTGCCGATGGCGGCGGCATTCTTCTTCGGGCCGCTCCGCATGGTCACGGCCCTCAGGATGCGCCCCGTTCCGGCGGCTGCGACCTTCCCAGGCTTCGCCTTGGCCTGGCTGCCGTCGCCTTCTGTTGCCGCTGGCTGCTGAGCCGGCACTGGCGGCTTCACCGCGGGGATGGCGGCGGTTTGTGCGCCATCGGGATGGCTGCCCGCCGCCGCGGAGGGCGCGGCAACCTTGGCAAGTTCAGCGGTGGCATCGGTATCGGCTGCCGGCTGCGCGAATGCCGCCGCCGGCTTGTCCGGTGCCTGTTCAGCCTGGTTCGCAACCTGGCTCGGAGCAGTCGAGTCGGAAGCGGATGCAGCCTTCGGCTGCGAACCGGTCCAGCGCGGATCATTGGCCGCGAGCGCTTGTACGTTGGCTTCCGCGGCCGTGACGGTCGGTGAAACCGTGTCGGACTTGCGCGCCTGGGGCACGGCTGCCGCGGCGACCGCGGCCCCCACCGGGGCTATTTTCGTCGTCTTCACCGGAATGGTTGGAATGGTCTGCTCGGAGCTCGCTGCCGCTTGCCTGTCGCTGGCCGGCAATGTCAGCCATAACGCCACGGCGGCGACGCCAAGCAGTGCGGCGGTGCCGATCGCGGCGATCACCAGATGCGAGTTCGAACGGACCTCCTGCCAGAAGGACGGCCGCATGTCGTATCCGAACTGCATGGCAAAGCGCCGACGTTCCGGCGTACCGAAACTGAAGGGCTCTCTCACTCTTGCCACCTCCATAAGCGGGCCGATGTTCTTTCGATCGAATGCCAAGAATCTGGCGCCAGATCTGCATCGGTCCCAAGAAACCAAAGCGGGAAAGCCCGCGGAATTCCCCGTCAGTCGCCCACAACCGGCATCTTTTGCCGGCGATTGTGGCATCACTACGCCTTCCCACCCGATTCTGCACCTTTGCCGGGGATTCCGCAATGTGCCGCCACGGCAACAAATATTACAGGAATATTACATGAATTCAGAGCGATCCTATCCAGCCCGGAGCGCAATGGCATTCAGCTTCGTCAGAGATCACGCTTCAGCCGACAGATGGAACCGGTCCCGATTCCATTGGAACGGAGAAGGCGCTAGATCCTGTCGCGCAGAGCAAACCAGTTGAGCGCCAGGAACAGCAGCGGCGTGCGGAAGCGCCGGCCGCCGGGGAACGGCGGGATTTTCAGGTCCTCGATCAGCTTTAGCCGGTCGCGGTTGCCGCCAACGGTTTCGGCATAGAGCTTGCCAAAGAAGTTCGACAGCATGACGCCGTGGCCGGAATAGCCGCCGGCGGAGATGACATTGGGCATCACTTCGCGCACGAACGGCTTTCTCGGAACCGTGATGCCGACATAGCCGCCCCAGCCATGCGTGATCTCGACATCCCTGAGCGTTGGGTAGAGTTCCGCGATCTGGCGGCGGATATGGATGTGGATATCCTTCGGATCGTTGACGCCATAGATCTCGCGCCCGCCAAACAGCAGCCGCCCGTCTTTCGATCTGCGGAAATAGCGCACGACGAAGCGGG
Organism: Mesorhizobium sp. M1409; assembly: GCF_040317535.1. Classification (NCBI taxonomy): domain Bacteria; kingdom Pseudomonadati; phylum Pseudomonadota; class Alphaproteobacteria; order Hyphomicrobiales; family Phyllobacteriaceae; genus Mesorhizobium; species Mesorhizobium sp. M1409. Next base: position 62,197 of record NZ_JAMYKV010000019.1, on the reverse strand, counting down.
AATCGTCGACCGCCTCGCCGCCTGGCAACACGTTCGAGTCCGCTCCCAGAGGAACGGTTGCGCCGATGAACGACCCGATCGGCATGATGTGCGCCGCACTCACCGGCTCGAGTGTGCCGCCATGGGCGTTGACCGCGATCAGGCACTTCTGCGCTGTCACCGTGCCTCTCGGCGTCGAAACCTTGACCTTGCCGCCACTGGAAATGATGCCGGTCGATGGCGTCCCCTCGAACAACTGGGCGCCGGCAAGCGCCGCCACCCGCGCCGTACCGATCACCAGCTTCATCGGGTGGATGTGGCCAGTGCCGGTGTCGCGCGTCCCGCCAAAATAGGCGGTCGATCCCAGCCGCTCCGCCGTCTCCCTGGCATCCATGAACGAGATATGCGGGTAGGAAAAACGGCTCGCCATGATCTCGGCATGCGCCTTGTAACCGTCGACATAGCGCGGCTTGTGCGCCACCGAGAGCTGGCCCGGCATATAGTCGATGTCGATCTGGTTGGCAGCAGCGAATTCGAGGAGATGGGCCTTCGCCTCTTCGGCGAGATCGAACAGCGCCTTGGCCCGGGAAAAACCGTACTCGGCCTCCAGATCCTCCAGCCACGAACGCTGGCCGGTGCCAAGTTGGCCACCATTGCGCCCGGAAGCGCCATCACCGAAGCGATGCGCCTCGATCAGCACGACATTGGTGCCAGCCTTGGCCAGATGCGCTGCCGCCGACAAACCGGTAAAGCCGCCGCCGATGATAACGACGTCGCAAGTCCGGTCGCCATCGAGGCTTGGGTATTCGGGTCTTGGTCCGGCGCTGTCCTCATACCAGGAGCGGCCGGGAGAAATTGGGGATTGGTAGGCCATGATGCGGTGAAGACTCGGAGATTTGGAAGGGAGTGAGAAAGCGAATAGCGAGTAGGGAGTAGCGAATAGGGAGAATTGAGGAGTGAGGGTTGATCGAGACTTGTGTCGCCTGTCTCATCATTTCTATTCGCTATTCGCTATTCGCTATTCGCTATTCGCTATTCGCTATTCGCTATTCGCTATTCCTCTAAACATTCAGCAGCAGATACTCCCGCTCCCACGGGCTGATCACTTCCATGAACGTCTCGAATTCCGCGCGCTTAATGGCCGCATAGGTCGCGGCGAAGGACTTGCCCAGATGCGCGCAGAGTTCCTCGTCGCCCTCGAACAGGTCGACGGCTTCGAGCAGGCCGCGTGGCAGGTCGATCTCGTCCGCGTTGGCGGTGGTCAGGACGGGAGGCTCGGCCTTGACCTTGTTGGTTATGCCGATCAGCCCGCAGGCAAGCGATGCCGCCAGCGCCAGATAGGGGTTGGCGTCAGAGGAGGGGATGCGGTTTTCGACGCGCCGTGCCGCCGGATCCGAACGTGGCACACGAAACGCCGTGGTGCGGTTGTCGTAGCCCCATTTGTTGTTGACCGGCGCCGACGCCGCCTGTGTCAGCCGGCGGTAGGAATTGACATAGGGCGCGAACATCACCAGCGCGTTCGGCACATGCTTCTGCATGCCGCCGATGAAGTGGAAAAAATCGTCGGTTTCCGAACCGTCGGCGGCCGAAAAGATGTTCTGTCCGGTCTTCTTGTCGATGATCGACTGATGGATATGCATGGCGGAGCCAGGCTGCCCCTGGATGGGCTTGGCCATGAAGGTGGCATAGATCTCGTGCTTCAGCGCCGCCTCGCGAATGGTGCGCTTGAACATGAACACTTGGTCAGCCAGTTCGATCGGGTCGCCATGGCGCAGATTGATCTCCAACTGGCCGGCACCCTCCTCATGGATCAGCGTATCGATCTCCAGGCCCTGGCTTTCGGAGAAATGGTAGATGTCGTCGATCAGTTCGTCGAATTCGTTGACGCCGGCGATCGAATAACCGGCGCCGCCGCCGATCGCGCGTCCGGACCGGCCGACCGGCGGGGTCAGCGGATAGTCCGGATCGGGGTTCTTGCGCACGAGATAGAATTCGATCTCGGGCGCCACCACCGGCTTCAGGCCGAGCTTGTCATAGGCGGCAACCACGCGCTTCAGCACGTTGCGCGGCGTGAACTCGACCGAGCGGCCATCCTGGTGGACGAGGTCGCAGATGACCGCGGCCGTCGGGTCTTCTTCCCAGGGCACTACCGTCAGTGTCGACAGATCCGGCATCAGTTTGAGGTCGCCGTCGTCTTCCGGGTAATGGAAGCCGTTGCCATCCTCGGGGTAGCCGCCGGAAATCGTCGTCATGAACACAGCCGACGGCAGTGCCAGCGAGGTGTTGGAGGTGAATTTCTTCGATGGCATCATCTTGCCGCGCGCGACGCCAGCCTGATCAGGCGTGATGCACTCGATGTCCTCGATGCCGCGCCATTCCAGCCAGGCGCTGACTTCCTTCCAGTTCTTGACGCCCCGTTGGTTTTTCACGAAGGCAGGCGTGCGGGCACGTCCTCCGCGGCTCGACGGACGGACTTCCTTTTTTGCAGGCGGCATCATTCACCAGATTGGGTTGCGGATTGTGGAGTATAGCCGTGCCCTCCCATGGAAGGGAAGGGGAGCCGCGTCGGGCTTTGGCTGACACGGTTGAAAATCACGCCGATCGGCTTAGTTTCGGCCTTCAATCCCAATCGAGAAATTGCATGAGGTACGACGGCAAACTGACGACGATCGGCTTCGACGCCGACGACACACTCTGGCAGAACGAGCAGTTCTTCCGCCTGACGGAGAAGCGCTTTGCCGCCATGCTTGCCGATCATGCCGAAGCGGAGCACATCTCGGCACGATTGCTGGAAGCCGAAAGGCGCAACCTTGCCGTCTATGGCTTCGGCATCAAGGGATTTACCCTGTCGATGATCGAAACGGCAATCGAGGTCACGCAAGGTCGCGTGCCTGCGGCGGTCATATCGGAGATCCTCGATGCCGGCCGCGAGATGCTGAGCCATCCGATCGAGGTCTTGCCGCATGCGCGCGAGACGGTCGAGAAGCTTGCCGGCGCATTCCGCCTTGTGCTGATCACCAAGGGCGACCTCTTCGACCAGGAGCGCAAGCTGGCCGGGTCGGGCCTGGGCGAATTGTTCGACGCGATCGAGATCGTCAGCGACAAGAATGCCGCCACCTATGGCAGGATCTTCAGCCGGCATGGCGATGGTCCGGCAAAAAGCATGATGGTCGGCAATTCGCTGAAGTCGGATGTGGTGCCGGCCATCGAGGCCGGCGGTTGGGGTGTCCATGTGCCGCATGAACTGACCTGGGTGCTCGAGCATGTCGAGGCCCCGGTGGCCGAATCGAGATTCCGCCAGATATCCGATCTCGGACAACTGCCGGAACTGGTAGAAAGCATCGTGAACGCAGGCTGATCCCAGGAAACCGCCTACGCTCTAGCGGCCGACCAAGCGATCAATCACCGGTTGCAGCCGTTCGGGCGTGATCGGCTTGGCGACCACCACGTCGATGATGTCAGACAGGCCCAGGCTTTCCGTAGTGCCATTCTTGGTCGAAAGCAGGATCACTGGTGGCAGCGATTTGCCCGAGGCGCGCCGCAACGCGCCGATGCTGGACATCAGATTGTCGCAGTCCTTGTTGTCGGCGCCGCCGTCAAGGACAACCGCGCCGGGAATGAGGGACCGCAAGATCCTTGCCGCGGTGTCGGGAGATTCTGAGATTGGCTTGAGCCCGGATCGCTCGACGATCTTCGAAATCACCACGCGATTGATTGACGACTTGCCGACGACAAGCACCTGCGACGGATCACGGATCGCCTCGGTGCTTGCGTCGCGGGCCACCCAATTCAGATGTCTTGGAGTCTCGTCTTCACGATTCACTGGGCACACAAGTCGACCAAGAAGCTCGCCCCTATTTCAATGCAGAGTTGAATCTGGCGAGCAATTGGCGTGAGATCGTGGTCCATGTCAAGTTGAAATAAAAGACCCCAAAATCATGCTTGGAGCAGTGAATTTCAAGCAACGCTACTGTACTGAACTGTCCATAGTGCGTTTCATAAAAAGAAAATTCACCTGCGCAGAAACGCGCAGGTGAAGAGGACGGTTGCACGGATTGCGATCAGCCGTGGCCCTGCTGCGTGACGATCACCGGGATCAGCAGATCGCCCCAGTTGCCGTCGCCGCCGTGATGGCGTGCCGAGCGCACGAGCTCCACCGAGACGCCTGCCTCGACCGCCTTCATCACCGACTGGTTGAGGCGGTGCAGATCGTTGGCCAGCATGCGGATCGTCGCTTGCTGGTCGACGCTCATCGTCGTGGACTGTTCCTCGGCGCGTTCCTTGACACGGCTTATCGATGCCATTGCTCTTCTCCTTGTGTCCCAAGCCCTGTCGGGCGTTTCCTCTGCGTTCTTCTGTTCGCTATTCGGCGGCCGGCTTGAACTGCGCGTGCTCGGTCGATTCATGCATGGCGGTGGTCGACGACTGGCCGCCGGTGATCGCCATCGACACGGCGTCGAAATAGCCGGTGCCGACCTCGCGCTGGTGCTTGGTCGCGGTGTAGCCGTTGGCCTCGGCCGCGAACTCCGCTTCCTGCAACTCGGAATAGGCCGCCATCTGCCGTGCCTTGTAGCCGCGAGCCAGTTCGAACATGCCGTAATTGAGCTGGTGGAAGCCGGCGAGCGTGATGAACTGGAACTTGTAGCCCATGGCGCCGAGTTCCTTCTGGAACCTGGCAATCGTCGCGTCGTCGAGGTTCTTCTTCCAGTTGAACGATGGCGAGCAATTGTAGGCGAGCAGCTTGTCGGGGCGATGCTTGCGCACGCCCTCGGCGAATTTCTTGGCCTGCGCCAGGTCCGGCTTCGAGGTCTCGCACCAGATCAGGTCCGCGTAAGGCGCATAGGCGATGGCGCGGGCGATGCAGGGCTCGATGCCGTTCCTAACGTGATAGAAGCCCTCCACGGTGCGCCCGGCGCCGTAGTCGACGAAGGGGTGGTCGCGTTCGTCGATGTCGGAGGTGAGCAGCCTGGCGGCTTCCGCGTCGGTGCGCGCGACGACCAGGGTCGGCGTGCCCATCACGTCCGCAGCCAGGCGTGCGGCGTTGAGGTTGCGGATGTGCGCTGCGGTCGGGATCAGCACCTTGCCGCCAAGATGGCCGCACTTCTTTTCCGACGCCAGCTGGTCCTCATAGTGGACGCCGGCGGCGCCCGCCTCGATGAATGCCTTCATGATCTCGAAGGCGTTGAGCGGTCCGCCGAATCCGGCTTCCGCGTCGGCGACGATCGGCGCGAACCAGGTCTCGACCGAAAGCCCGTTGCCCTCGGACGTCTCGATCTGGTCGGCGCGCTGCAGCGTGCGGTTGATGCGCTTGACCAGTTCAGGCGCCGCATTGGCCGGATAGAGCGACTGGTCCGGATACATCGCCGAAGCGGTGTTGGCGTCGGCGGCAACCTGCCAGCCCGACAGGTAGATCGCCTTTAGTCCGGCGCGCACCTGCTGCATCGCCTGGTTGCCGGACATGGCGCCGAGCGCGTTGACGAAGTCCTCCTCGTGGATGAGTTTCCACAGCCGGTTGGCGCCCATTTCGGCAAGGCTCTGGCGGATCTGCACCGAACCGCGCAGCCGCTTCACATCTTCCGCGGAATAGGGCCGTTCGATACCGTCGAAGCGACCTTCCGGCGCCGATGGGACGAGGTTGTAAAAATCAGTCATTGGTCACTCCGAAGGATTGCTGCACTCGTGTCCGGGCATCAACCATCTGTGCTCCGGAATATGACTGAATTTACATTCCGGCGCGAAATGAGCCAGAAAAATCAAGGAAATCGGTGAAATATAACGGAAAATCTGTGTTGCGTTTGACAGAGGCACGCTGTAAATTTGTCATGATTGTAAAGAGCGGCGCATCGAGATTGCCGCGAAACTTGTGTAAATTCCTGTCAAGGACAGTCGATGGCTGACCAGAAGATATTTGCCGGACCGCGCATCCGCCGCATCCGCAACGCCAAGGGTCTGACCCAGACGGCGATGGCCGAGGGGCTTGGCATTTCCCCGTCCTATCTCAATCTGATCGAGCGCAACCAGCGGCCGCTGACCGTGCAGCTGATCCTCAAGCTGGCGTCCGTCTACAAGATCGATCCGCATGAGTTGCAAGGCGAGGCAAGGGGATCTGTCGCTGCCTTGAAGGAGGTGTTCACCGACCCTCTGCTGGTCGGCGAGCTGCCAGGCGATCAGGAACTGATCGAGCTTGCCGAGGCGGCGCCAAACGCGTCCGCGGCGGTGATAAAGCTGTTTCGCGCCTATCGCGAACAGGCCGAGCGCCTGTCCGACCTCAACGAGCTTTTGGCGCGCGAGGGCCGGGCGACCGCACTTTCCGGAGCCCGCCTGCCGATAGACGAGGTGCGCGAGATTTTCGAGCGCCGGCCGAACCATTTCGCGGCCCTCGAGGAAGAGGCCGCGGCGTTCACCTCGGTGCTTGACCCCGGCGACGATCTGTTCGGCGCGCTGAAGTCCTGGCTGAAGCGCGAATACGGCATCGTGGTCAAGGTGCTGCCGGTCTCCACCATGCCGAACTGGCGCCGCCGTTACGATCGCCACTCGCAGCGCCTGTTTCTGTCCGAGCGCTTGTCGCCGTTCGACCAACTGCGCGAAGTCGCGATGGAGGCCTGTCTGATCCGCATGACGGTCGCGGTCGCCGGCGAGATCCAGGCGCTCAAGCTGACCACCGACGAGGCCCGCCGGCTCGCTCGCTTCGAACTCGGCCGCTATGCGGCGCATGCACTGATGATGCCCTACCAGGCCTTTCACGCGGCTGCGGTGCGCGCCCGCTACGATATCGACGTCCTGCGTTCGCGTTTCGGTGTCTCTTTCGAACAGGCGGCGAATCGGCTGACCATGCTGCAGCGGCAGGGGGCCTCGGGCGTGCCGTTTTTCATGCTGGAAGTCGACAATGCCGGCAACCGCTTCCGCAAGGCCGGCAGCCAGGGCTTTCCGCAAAGCCGCTTCGGCGGTGCCTGTCCCAAGCTGCCGGTGCATGTCGCCTTCACCCAGCCCGGCCAGATTTTCGTCGAAGCGGTGGAAATGCCCGACGGCGCCGAGTTCCTGTGCATCGCCCGCACGCTGGAAGGACCGCAAGGCGCGTTCTCGGAACGCCCGCGCCGCACGGCGCTGCTGCTTGGTTGCGACATCGGCTTTCGCGACGACATCGTCTATGGCGCCGCACTGCCCGGCGCGGCAGTCACCGCAAAGGCCGGCAGTGTCGCGGCGACGCCGGTCGGGCCCGCCTGCCGGCTTTGCGAGCGCGTCGGCTGCCTGGCGCGCGCCGAGCCGCCGGTGACGCGTCCGCTCGGCCTTGACGAGATGGTGACCGGCTTGAGCGCCTTCGATTTTCAGTAACGCCGTGGCGGGTGCCACAATTGTCGCCGGTCGCTGGCTCACGCCCGGCCTGCGTCTTTGCGTTACGCGAACAGAGCATCTTTTCGTCGTCCCTTGCGCATCGTCCCGTCCACGAAAGCCCGACAGTCGCGCCCATGACCGACACCGCATCGTCGCCGATCCTTGTTTCCTCGACCGTCCCGCAGCGGGAGGAGCGCATCGGCTTCCTGCTGGTGTTCTTGTCGGCGCTGATGTGGAGTTTCGGCGGCACCATCGCCCGCTTCATCACGGTCGGCGACAGCTGGACGGTTATTTTCTGGCGCTCCGTCTGGGCAGCGGCCTTCCTGATCTGCTTCATGGTCTGGCGCGACGGCTGGCGCGGCATGTTGAAAATGTTCCGCGACATGGGTCTGCCCGGCCTTGCCGTCGGGGTCTGCTTCGCCACCGCATCGACGGCGTTCGTCGTGGCACTTGCCTACACCACCGTCGCCAACATCCTGTTGATGCAGGCCGGCGTGCCGCTGCTGGCGGCGCTGTTTGCCTGGGCGTTGTTCCGTGAAAGGGTTGGTGTCGCGACCTGGCTGGCGATTGCCGCCGTCATCGCCGGCGTCGCCATCATGGTGTCGGAATCGCTAGATGGCGCTGTCTCGCCGATAGGCGACGGGCTGGCTCTGTTGATCGCGGTGATGTTCTCGATCGCCACCGTCATCACCCGGCGGTTTTCCAGCGTGCGCATGACGCCGGCGACCTGCCTCGGCACCATGCTTGCGGCCGGCTTCGCCGCCTCGCAGGCATCGACATTCACTGTGTCGACCAGTGACATGGGCTTTCTCTTTGTCTTCGGCGTGGTCAATCTGGGCCTCGGCCTCGCCTTCTTCGCCACCGGCGCGCGGCTGATCCCGGCGGCAATAGCAGCACTGCTCGGCACGTTCGAGCCGATCCTCGGCCCGATATGGGTCTGGCTCATCCATTCCGAGGTGCCATCGGGGCGCACCATCATCGGTGGCGCGGCGGTTGTCACGGCGCTGCTCGTTCATATCGGGCTCGAATTCAAGCGCCAGACCCGGCCCGAGCGCGCAGGGGTCACCGGAGTTCCATCGCCTAATTGATGTGGCGCGCAGCTTTGCCATTGACAATGTCGCTGCCGCGCGGGCAGGCTGAGATTACGGCAACAACAAGACAGGCGTATCTTGCCAAGTCTCCCTGCCGGTCAGATCGAGACCGGACCACATCGTCGTATCTCTGCCTGCGCCACGGCGAAAGCCTATGACGGCATCTGCACGCCACACGAGTCCCGGCGACGACACAACGCCTGCCGCTCATCGAACTGCCTGCATAGCGTTGGCAGTTCACGCTTGTCGCCTTTTGGAAAGCTCAATAGCCTGAAACAAATGCCCGGCCGCGCTGGAACCGCGACGAGCCGGCGAAGGAACACTCACCAAAGGAGAATAGCATGATCCGCAAAGCGCTCTGGCTTTCGGCGACTTCGGTATTTCTGACGCTTTTCACCGTCGGCGGTCATGCCGAGGATCGCGTCGTCAACGTCTTCAACTGGTCGGACTATATCGACAGTTCGATCATCGACGATTTCACCAAGGAAACCGGCATCAAGGTCGTCTACGACACCTTCGATTCCAACGAAATCCTGGAAACCAAGCTGCTTGCCGGCGGCAGCGGCTATGACGTCGTCGTGCCGAGCGGCAATTTCCTCGCGCGCCAGATCCAGGCCGGGGTGTTCCAGAAGCTCGACAAGTCGAAACTGCCGAACATTTCCAATATGTGGGACACGGTTACCGAGCGCACCGCCAAATACGACCCCGGCAACGAATACTCGATCAACTACATGTGGGGCACGGTTGGCATCGGCTACAACATCAAGAAGGTGCAAGCAGCACTCGGCACCGACAAGATCGACAGCTGGGATGTCTTCTTCAATCCCGACAGCCTGGCCAAATTGAAGGACTGCGGCGTCTACGTGCTGGACTCCCCGGCCGACATCATCCCGGCGGCGTTGAAATATCTCGGCCTCGACCCGAACAGCACGTCATCAGACGATATCGCCAAGGCCGAGGAAACTTTGCTCAAGGTCCGGCCCTACATCCGAAAATTCCACTCCTCCGAATACATCAACGCCCTCGCCAACGGTGATATCTGCCTGGCGGTCGGCTGGTCGGGTGACGTGTTCCAGGCGCGTAACCGCGCGGTCGAGGCCAAGCAGGGCGTCGAGATCGGCTATTCCGTGCCGAAGGAGGGCGCTCAGATGTGGTTCGACCAGATGGCGATCCCGGCCGATGCGCCGCATGTCGCCGAGGCGCTTGAGTTCATCAACTACATGATGAAGCCGGAGGTTATCGCCAAGTCGTCGAACTACGTGCTCTACGCAAACGGCAACAAGGCTTCGCAGCAATTCGTCGACAAGGCGCTGTTGGATGATCCTTCGGTTTATCCCGATGCCGAGACGATAAAGAAGCTCTACACGGTCTCGCCATACGATCCCAAGACCCAGCGCGTCATCACGCGCACCTGGACCAAGATCGTCACTGGCCAGTAAGCAATCCGACATGGTCCCGGCAGCCACCTGCCGGGACCATTCTTTTCTGGGGCAAGAAGCAGGAATCAGCACGGAGTGGGACATGAAATCGCTTGGCAGCATCCGCAGGGATTTTGCGCCGTGGAACGACCCGAACGCCAAGCCATACATCCAGTTCGACAATGTCACCAAGAAGTTCGGTGACTTCACCGCCGTCAACAAACTGTCGCTGACCATATTCGAGCGGGAGTTCTTCGCGCTGCTCGGCGCCTCTGGTTGCGGAAAGTCGACGTTGCTCAGAATGCTCGCCGGTTTCGAGGAGCCGACGGCCGGCCGCATCCTGCTCGATGGCCAGGATATGCGCGGTATCCCGCCCTATCGCCGGCCGGTCAACATGATGTTCCAGTCCTATGCGCTGTTCCCGCATATGACGGTCGAGAACAACATCGCCTTCGGCCTCAAGCAGGACGGCATGCCGAAGCCCGAGATCGCGTCGCGCGTCGCCGAGATGCTGAAGCTGGTCAAGCTCGAGCAGTTCGCCAAGCGCAAGCCACATCAACTGTCCGGCGGCCAGCGCCAGCGCGTCGCGCTCGCCCGCTCGGTCGCCAAGCGGCCGAAGGTGCTGCTGCTCGACGAGCCGCTCGGCGCATTGGACAAGAAGCTGCGTGAGGAAACGCAGTTCGAACTGATGGACCTGCAGCAGAACCTCGGCCTGACCTTCGTCGTCGTCACCCACGACCAGGAAGAGGCGATGACGATGGCCGATCGCATCGCCATCATCGACAAGGGCGAGGTGATGCAGGTGGCAACGCCGGCCGAAGTCTACGAGGCGCCGGGGTCGCGCTTCGTCGCCGGCTTCGTCGGCAATGTGAACATGTTCGAGGGCAAGATCGCGCGTGGCGAAGCTGGCGCCGCCAGCATCGATGCCGGCAATGGCATCACCATCCGCACCGACAATGCCGGCGCTGCCAGTGCCGGGACGGCCGTCACCTTCGCCATCAGGCCGGAAAAGATCAAGGTGTCGTCGAGAAAGCCGGCCGAGGCCGTCAACGCTATCGAGGGCGAGGTCTACGACATCGCCTATCTCGGTGACATGACCGTCTATCACGTCAGGCTGGACGACGGCCAGGTGGTGCGCGCGAGCACCATGAACGCGGCTCGCATCACCGAGGATCCATTGAGCTGGAACGACCGCGCCTGGGTTTCCTTCCGGCCCGACGCCGGCGTCGTGCTGACGCGGTAGGGGGCGACCATGTCGAGCGCCACCGTCACCACCACATCAGCCTCTCCGGCAATCAATGCCGGCAAATCCGCCCTCGCCAAGTTGGGCGCTGCCTTCGTTGGCCGCCTGGTCATCATCATCCCCTATGTCTGGCTGCTGTTCTTCTTCCTCATTCCGTTCGTCATCGTCTTCAAGATTTCGCTGTCGCAGACGGCTATCGCCATTCCACCCTATACGCCGGCACTCGATTTCAGCGGCGGCATTTCCGGATTTCTGGATCAGCTGAAACAACTCAGCCTCGACAACTACACCTGGCTGACGCAGGACGCGCTCTACTTCAACGCCTATGTGACCAGCGTCATCATCGCCGCGATCTCGACGGTCCTGACATTGCTCGTGGGTTATCCGATCGCCTATGGAATGGCACGCGCGCCGGCGACGAACCGCCCAACCTTGCTGATGCTGGTGATCCTGCCGTTCTGGACCTCGTTCCTGATCCGCGTCTACGCCTGGATCGGCATTCTCAAGCCCGAGGGATTGCTCAATCAGCTGCTGCTCGCCACCGGGGTCATCCACCAGCCGCTGATCATCCTCAACACCTACACGGCGATCTTCATCGGTATCGTCTATTCCTATCTGCCGTTCATGGTATTGCCGCTCTATTCCGCTCTCGAGAAGATGGACTATTCCCTGATCGAGGCGGCAAAGGATCTCGGCTGTCCGCCAACCAGCGCTTTCTGGAAGATCACCTTCCCGCTGTCGCTGCCGGGCGTCATCGCCGGCTGCCTGCTGGTGTTCATTCCAGCCGTCGGTGAGTTCGTCATTCCCGATCTGCTCGGTGGATCGCAGACGCTGATGATCGGCAAGACGCTGTGGAACGAGTTCTTCGCCAATCGCGACTGGCCGGTATCGTCGGCCGTCGCCGTCATCCTGCTGTTGCTGCTGATCGTGCCGATCATGCTCTTCCAGCGGGCTCAGGCGCGCGCTCAGGAAATGGACAGGTGACCTCATGAACACCACCTGGAGCCGCTTCAACATCACCTCGATCGTGCTTGGCTTTGCCTTTCTCTATTTGCCGATCGTGCTGCTCATCGTCTTCTCCTTCAACGAGTCCAAGCTGGTCACCGTCTGGGGCGGCTTCTCGACCAAATGGTACGTCTCGCTGTTCCACAACCAGGGCCTCATGGACGCGACCTGGGTGACGGCACGCGTTGGCCTGATCTCGGCCACCGTGGCGACGGTGCTCGGCACGCTGGCGGCACTCGCCTTGACCCGTTACACCCGCTTCAAGGGCAGGGTGCTGTTCTCCGGCATGGTCTTTGCGCCGCTGGTCATGCCGGAAGTCATCACCGGCCTGTCGCTGCTGCTGCTCTTCGTTGCCGTCGGTCTCGACCGCGGCTTCCTGACCGTCACGCTGGCTCACATCACCTTGACCATGTGTTTCGTCGCCGTCGTCGTGCAGTCGCGCCTCGTCACCTTCGACCGCTCGCTGGAAGAAGCGGCGATGGATCTTGGCGCGACACCGGTGAAGACCTTTTTCCAGATCACGCTGCCGGTCATCATGCCGGCGATCGTGTCAGGCTGGATGCTGGCCTTTACACTTTCGCTCGACGATCTGGTGATCGCCAGCTTCACCTCCGGGCCGGGTGCCACGACGCTGCCGATGAAGATCTACAGCCAGGTTCGCCTCGGCGTGACGCCGGAGATCAACGCCGCCTGCACCATCCTGATCGCCGTTGTGGCGATCGGCGTCATCATCGCCTCGCTTGCCAACAAGCGGCGTGAGGTGCAGCGCCAGCTCGACGAGCAGGCCGCGCAGCGCGGGTGAAGACGGGAAGCGCGGCTGCCTATTCCCCCGAAACGCCGCGGCTGATCGGGGAAATGAACGGCGTGCTCCAGGTTCCGCCGACAAAAAACGATGACTGGTTCGAACCTTGCTGGCCAGTGGTCTGCGTTGCCGCCTGGTCCTGCTGAATGACACCGCCGGACAGGGCCAGTCCGCGTCCGGCGTAGGACGCGATCCCGGACAGCCAGATCTTGTATTTCGCCGAATTGGCTTCGGCCTTGTCGAGCCGAGCCACGCCCTTCGAAATGCTGGCCTTGATCTCGGCGCCGTCGATCGGCAGCGTTCCGTCGGAGACGTCGTCGAGCGCGAAGAAGCCGCCTTGTTCGGTATGCTTGAGGAAGGCCGGCAGGTTGAGCTTGCTCAACGCACCCGGTCCGAAGGTCGCCGAAACCGAGCCGTCGGCATTGTCGAAGATGGAGTCCCAGGTTCTGCCCGGCCCCTTGAGGATCACCGAGACGGTCCCCGTGCCGACCGGCACCAGGCGGGTCATCCCCGCCGCCGTGGCGAAAGCACCGCCGTCGATATCGGATGCCAGCAGCCGGATTTCGACCTGTGAGCCTTCCGGCTTGCGGTCGAAGCGAAGGCTGGTCTGGATGTTGCCGCCGAAGGCCGAGGCATCGGAGATATCGAAGACGGACAGACCATCCTTGACCTGTGCGGTGGCGGCGACGTCGGCGAGCTGGATAGGCCCCGCCGTGGCGTGTGCCGCGGACAGCCTGAGATCGAGGTTGATCTTGTCGGCGAAACTTGTGTCGATTTCGCTGGGCCCGGCCCCTCCGGTCGGCGCCAGCGGCGTGAAGGCCGACAGGAACGATCTGAGGTCGAGCGTGTCGAAGGCGAGTGTGCCGGAGATCACCGGCTGAGCTTCGCCAAGCGACAGGTCCAGCGCTCCCATTCCCGGATTGTTGTCCAGCGCGATGGCGGTGTTGTCGAATTTGACGCGCCCGGCCGTCGCCGTGACCTTGCTCGAAATGCTGACCGAGCCGATCGCGGCGCCCGGCGCGATGCCGGACTGCAACCATTCCAGCACGCGGCGCAGCGAGGGCGCCGAAAACTTCGCCTGACCGTCGAAATAGCTGTTTTCGGACATGCTGGCCGTGCCGTCGAAAGAGAAGGTGGCGGGCGCGGCCTTGAAAGACAGAGTAAGCGGCGCCATGCCGCCGGCAAACAGCACCAGCGGCTTCTCCGAGGCGGCGTCCACGGCCACGCTTTCGCCGCGCCAGATCCCTGTCGCCGACAGCGTCGCATTGCTGTTCATCGCCGCCCAGGTCGCCTGGCCGCTCAGGCTGCTCAGAATCTCGACGTCCTTACCATTGACCGAAGCCACCATGCGGCCGTCACGAAACTCCACCGTGCCGAAAGTGTCGGTCGGCAGCTTGTCGAGATCCGGCGTGGCGGGGTCGGCATTGACGACGCCGCGCGCCGCGTCGATGGAACGCGTGATGCGCCCGCCGGTTGGGACGGCGGGCAGGAAAAAGCCGGTCGGCGTGCGCTCAACCCGGATCGTCGGCCGCACCAGCCGCGCCGTCGAAAACACCACGTCGCCGCGCAAGGCCGCCATGGCGGAAAGGTCGACCTCGACCCGTTCGGCCTCGACGACCGGCGGCGCCTCGGTGTCGGTCCATTGCGACAGCGTCACATCGGTCAGGATTGCCCGGAATGTCGGCCAGACCTCGATGCGGGGCGAGCCCTCGATTGCGACTCGGAAGCCGCTCCACGCGCTCATTTCCCAAGCGATGCGGTCGCGCACGATACGGGTGGAGGCGATCAGCGGCAGGGTAGCAACCACCAGCGCGATGACGATCACGGCAGCGCCGATCGCCCATATTCCGCGCCGGATCAAAGATGATGGCATATCGCCCCGTATGCTTCCATTCCGACAAAATCGCCCGATGGTGTAACCCAGTCGTCACCACGACTTCCAGTCGTTACCACGACTTCCAGTCGTCACTACGACTTAGGGCTGACGCATTTCAAGTCTTTATGGCCCCGCGATGGCATTTGCGCACATCTGGCCGCATCGGCCGAACAAAATCTTGCTCTGCTGCGCTGCGATATGCATAAGCGATGGCGACCGCGGAGGAACGATCATGGCTGCCGAAGTACCGCTCTGGACCCCGACGCAAGACCAGATTGATGCAGCACCCTTGACCGTTTTCACGAAGGCCGCCGCTGGGAAAGCCGGCGTGGCGTTTTCTTCATATTCGCAGCTTCATGGCTGGTCGGTCGAGGACCGCGACGGGTTCTGGAGCCTGGTTTGGGATTTCTGCGGCATCGTCGGCGACAAGGGAGAGCCTGTGTTGGTCGACGGCGACAGGATGCCCGGCGCATCGTTCTTCCCCGAGGCCACACTGAATTTCGCCGAGAATCTCCTGAAGAAGACCGGCGCCAGTGAGGCGATCGTGTTTCGCGGCGAGGACAAGGTCGAGCGCCGTCTGTCCTGGAACGAGTTGCATGCGCTGACCTCGCGGCTGCAGCAGCTTTTCCTGTCGCTCAAAGTGAAGAAGGGCGATCGCATTGCCGCGATGATGCCCAACATGCCGGAAACCGTCGCCGCCATGCTCGCAGCCGCCTCGATCGGCGCGGTCTGGTCGTCCTGCTCTCCCGATTTCGGCGAGCAGGGCGTGCTCGACCGCTTCGGCCAGATCGAGCCTGTCGTCTTCATCGCGCCCGATGGCTATTGGTACAACGGCAAGGCGATCGAGGTCGCCGACAAGATCGCCGCGGTCGCGGCCAAGCTCGGCACTGTCCGCAAGATCCTGGTCGTCGACTATCTCGGCAATTCGAGCGATGTCGCTGGCACCATGGACAAGGCAGTGGCGCTGGAAGAGGCGCTGTCGCCCTTCGCCGGCAAGCCCGTTGCCTTCGAGCCGCTGCCTTTCGCGCATCCGCTCTACATTCTGTTCTCGTCGGGAACGACCGGCATTCCCAAATGCATCGTCCATTCGGTCGGCGGCACGCTGATCCAGCATGTCAAGGAACACCGGCTGCATGCAGGGCTGATCGAGGGCGACCGCTTCTTCTACTTCACCACCTGCGGCTGGATGATGTGGAACTGGCTCGTGTCGGGGCTCGCTTCGGGTGCCACGCTGCTGCTCTATGACGGCTCGCCCTTCTACCCTGACGGCAATGTGCTGTTCGACTTTGCCGATGCCGAGAAGATGACCTTCTTCGGCACCTCGGCCAAGTTCATCGATTCCGTGCGCAAGGCCGGCCTGAAGCCGATCCGCAGCCATGATCTGTCGAGCGTGCGAGCGATTTCCTCCACCGGCTCGCCGCTGTCGCCGGAGGATTTCCGCTTCGTCTATGACGGCATCAAGAAAGACGTCCATCTGGCCTCGGTCTCCGGCGGCACCGACATCGTCTCCTGCTTCGTGCTCGGTGTGCCGACGCAGCCGGTCTGGACCGGCGAGATCCAGGGTCCCGGCCTCGGCCTTGCCGTCGATGTCTGGGACGACGACGGCAGGCCGGTCCGGCAGGAAAAGGGCGAGCTGGTCTGCACCAAGGCGTTTCCGGCGATGCCGATCGGCTTCTGGAACGATCCCGAGGGCAAGAAGTACCGGGCGGCCTATTTCGAGCGCTTCGACAATGTCTGGTGTCATGGCGATTTCGCCGAATGGACCGAGCATGGCGGCCTGATCATCCATGGCCGGTCCGACGCCACGCTCAACCCGGGCGGCGTAAGAATCGGCACGGCGGAGATCTACAACCAGGTCGAGCAGATGCCGGAGATCCTGGAGGCGCTGTGCATCGGCCAGGACTTCGACAATGATGTGCGCGTCGTCCTGTTCGTGCGCCTGGCCGCCGGCGTGCAGCTCGACGAGGAACTTGAAAAACGCATACGGGCAAAAATCCGCGGCGGGGCAAGCCCGCGTCACGTGCCGGCCAGGATCGTCGCCGTCACCGACATCCCGCGCACCAAGTCGGGCAAGATCACCGAGCTTGCGGTGCGCGACGTGGTGCATGGCCGCGCCATCAAGAACAAGGAGGCGCTCGCCAACCCAGAGGCGCTGGAGCTGTTCAAGAACCTGCCGCAACTGGCGGACTGATCGCTAATGCATGTCGCTCAAAAGTGGCCCCGGTTTTGAGACAACGACATGCATGAAACAAAGAATCCGGCATGGTTACCGAAATATGTCGGTAGAATTTACCTAGATTTCATGAGTGGTACACATCCGTAAATTTTCCGCCGGGCCGGTAAGGAGTTGTTAAGGTCCGGCGTCGATAGTCGCATTCAACTTGAGGGAGAAATCCCGTTCCTCGGCCCCCGGAGGATCCGAATTCGCTCAAGCCCCCGTTGTGACAGCAATCCTATCTCTTAAGGCGTCCTTTGGGCGCCTTTTCTTTTGCCGGTACGAGATCGAGCTGTGGAGGGGCGCTGGCCTATTCCGCAAGCACACGGGTCGAGGGAAAAGCGACCTCGACCAGCGTGCCTTCACCCGGTGTCGAGTTGATGATGAACCGGGCGCGGTTGGCTTCCACCATCGCCTTGGTCAACGGCAATCCAAGCCCGGTGCCGTCGCCGCGTCCGCGCTTCAGCGCATTGATCTGCTTGAACGGCTTCAGCGCCTGCTCGATCTCGGCCTGGCTCATGCCGATGCCGGTGTCGCGCACCCGCATGACGACGTCGCCCGATGTCTCATAGGCGGTCGAGACGATCACCTGGCCGCCGGCCTGGGTGTAGCGGATGGCGTTCGACAGGATGTTGAGGGCGATCTGGCGCACGCTGCGCAGGTCGGCCACCACTTCCGGCAACCGCGAAGCGAAGCTGGAGCGGATGATGACGCGCTCGCGGTTGGCTTGCGGCTGCATCATCGCCACTGTCTCGGCCAGCGTGTCGTTGAGCGACACCGCCTCGTAGGCCATCTCCTGCTGGCCGGCTTCGATCTTCGATATGTCGAGCAGGTCGTTGACGAGGTCGAGCACATGATTGCCCGACCGGTTGATGTCGCGCAGATAGTCACGGTAACGGTCATTGGCGACAGGTCCGAACTTCTCGTCGACCATCAGTTCGGAAAAGCCGATGATGGCATTGAGCGGCGTGCGTATCTCATGGCTGATACGGGCGAGGAAATCGGTCTTCTGCGAGGACGCGCGCTCGGCCACCGCACGCGCTTGCGTCAAGTCCTCTTCGGCCCGCTTCCACTGCGTGATGTCGCGCACGACAGCGCAGAAGCCACTGTCGTTGGGCAATCGGCCAATGGTCATGAACAGCGGGATGAAGCGCCCCTGCGCCTCGCGCCCGATCACCTCACGCCCGTCATTCATCACGCTCGCCACGCCGGGCTCGGACAGCCCGTTGAGATAGTCGCGGGCGGCGCGCTGGCTTTCGATCGCAAACAGCGAGGCGAACGGCTTGCCGGTCACGTCGTCGCTGTCGAAACCGAACAGCGCTTCGGCCGGACGGCTGATCGAGCGGATGGTGCCGTCGCGGCCGATCAGCACGACGCCGTCGGTGGCGGTGTCGATGATGGTGCGCATCTCGGCGATTCGCGCCTTGAGCTCGGGAATGTCGGGCTGCGTCTGCTCGTCGCCAACCGCATTCACCGGTGCGTCATCCTCGCCGGAGCGGCGAACGACCAGCATCAGCGCCTTGCCGTCGCGCCAGGGGACTGAGCGCAAAATAGCCTCGATCGGGAATTCCTGCCCGTCACGCGTCTTCAACCGAAGCGCGCGATCGGCGCCGTCGGAAGCGCCGTCGTGGGCGTAGGGATCGGCAAACAGCGCGCCGAGGCCGCCGGCATCCGCCAGGTCGTCGAGCGCCTCATAGCCGGTCAGATTGAGGAATTCCTCGTTTGCATAGTGCAACTGGTCGCCGGAATGGATAAGCAGCGGCACGGGCAGCTTGCCGAGAAGCGAAGTGTCCGGAGCCTTGTGCTCATCTCCGGCCGAAAACGCCGACGGCACGAATCCTTCGGCCTTGAGCGGCGGCACCTGCAGGCGAGGGCGCTCGACGCGTGCCGCAACGGCGTCGCTTGGACTGGCGGTTTCCTCGGCCGACGCAACCGCCTGCTCGTCAGGCGCCGAGGCTTCCTCGTCGGGCTGCGCCCAATCTTCACTATCCTCGGCATCGCGAAAGTCCGCCGACGTCATGCTGTCGTCATCATGGTCGGCATAGTCGAGCAATGAGCCCGCCGCCGCATTCGACTCGGAGGGGTCTTCATGAACCGCTTCGTTCGGATGGCCGCCATCAAGCCGCGCCAGATCCCGCTCGTCCTCGGCATCGACATCGGTTTCGGACAGCTCGGCTGGCGCTGTTTCGTTCTCTGGCTCTGCCGCGGGGATTTCGCCGGCATGCGTGGAGTCTTCCTGCTGGACAGCATCGGGCGTCGACGCAACCTCGCCAGCCGCCTCGACCGGGGCTTCGGCCTCCGCTTTAGGCACGTCAGCTTTTCCCAAAGGTTCAGCAGATGTTTCGGTCGTCGCTTCCTCGAAGCTTTCAAGGCTGGGCTTCTCGGCCCCTGGCGGCTCGACCGGGGAGCTGTCTTTCTTCAGCCGCTCGCCGATCTCGCGGAACGCGCTGCGTTCCAGACTCGACAGACCCTTGTCGTTGGCTGGCTGCCGATGTTCGGCCAGCCTGATCACCTTGTCGGCAAAGCGCCGTTCCGGTTTCGGCACGATAGTCAGCGCCGGCACCTCGCCCTTGAACGGATCCGATGCCTGAGCATCCTCGGCCTTTGGCTGTTCGGGCTCGGCTTCGACGGCTTGCGGTTCCGGCGTCGCTGGCGCGCTGCTGTTGGGCACCAGCGCCATGCCGATGGCTTCCGGATCGACGACCGCATCACTGGCGCGCGCGACGCCGAAGCCGCGGAAACCTTCGAAGGCGCGGCTGCGGCCATAGACAGGTAGCGCCGCCAGGTCGACAGGTATCTTCAGACCGGTGCCGACGACCGGCCAGAGCACGGAGCGCCCGGACCAGGTGTCGCGCCGTTCGAGCAGGCCTGATATTTCGCCGGAGGGGTCGAGACCGAAGGTGGCCGCGACATCCCTGAAGCGCCGGCCGATCACGTCGGCCGCCGGCTTGCCGACTATGTCGGCGAATTCCGGCGACAGCGCGCTGAACTTGCCCTCGGCATCGGTGCGCCAGACGAAGCGTACCGGCGCCGCCATGCGATCTGTCGCCGAGACCGTCGCGGGCGCGGAGGTGGCCTGGACATCGTCCCGTTTCGTGTCTTGGGCAGGAATTTCCAGGGCGGCCGGTTCAGCCGGTGCTTCAGCTTCGGGCGCGGCTGGTCGCGGCGCCCGTTGCCCTTCGTCCTCGCCGGCATTGAAGTACCAATGGTCGTGCTGCGCCGGCGTGCGCGCGGCTGCCGGTTGATCGCTGTTGGCTGCCGTGGGCGGCTGCGCCGTCGCGTCGGCGATCTCATGCGGTTGCGATGCGGCGACGTCGCCGGCCGGCGCAGCCTCGGCAATGGTTTGCGCCGGGTGTTCGCCGCCAGCGGTCGTGTCGTCGAGCTGGTCCTCGTCGATCACCACCAGCAGATGCCGCTCTTCGGTCAGTCTTGCCAGCCCCGCCGGATAGGAGGTCGCACCGCCGGGGACGAGGCGCTTGACGATGCGGTCGCTCTCGGCCGCGACATCGGCGACGAGCGCGGCCAGCGTCTCCGGCAGGATACCCAGCGCCGAAAACCCCTCCGAGGCGGCCTCGATGTTGCCCGCGGCATCGACAAAGGCGATGAAATGGCCATCCTCGGTAAACCCGCTGATGGCGCGAGCGGCGATTTCGCCGGCACTGCGCGAACCCGTCTGCGCCGCCGGCACGGCCAGCATGATCGCCTTTTCGGCGTCCGGCATGCTCACGGCACTGGCCAGGAAGCCGACGGCGCGGCTGGTCATGCCGGTCGCCAGCCGCACCATGATGGCGCGGTCGCTGCCAATCTCGGGAAATCCGCTGGTCGCCATGATCTGGCGCTTGGCGATCAAAGGCAGCTGCGTCGAGGCGCCGATGATGGCCTCGATGTCGGGATAGCCGAACGTCGCGGCTCCCGGCCCATTGGCCCAGATCACCTGCTCCAGGTCCGCCGACAGGATCGCGATCGCGTCGCCGGCGGCAAAGCGCTGGCGGACCGCGTCGAGCACGGCGACGTCGAGGAAGGAATATTCGGACGGCATGCGCTTGGCTAACCCTAACGGAGCGGCGAATTTGCAGTTAACGCTTTGTTAATAAAAGCCGGAGGCGCGAAGGTCCACAAGCCAGAACGTGCAAAGGCTGGAATTTGGGCTCTTGGTTAATGGCCCAAAAGAATTTATGGTGCACTGCAACAAAGATATTGCAATGCACAAAATTTGCCTTTATATTGCCATCATACATGAACGAGACGGCTTTCTGTCAAAGCCGCTGCCGCTGAAAAGGATGGAAAATGTCCAGGACCAAAACCGCCGAGACGATCGAAAACGTTGAATTCCCGAGCTTCGACGCTTCCAAGGCCACCGACCAGATGCGCGCCTTCGCCGAAAAGGGCGTTGAGCAGTCGAAGGAAGCCTATGCCAAGCTGAAGACCGGCGCCGAGGAGACCCAGAAGGCTCTGGAGTCGACCTTCGAGACCGCCAAGACCGTTTCCAGCGACCTTTCGCTCAAGACCATTTCCGCCCTGCGTGCCAATGCCGAAGCCGGCTTCTCGCACCTCGAAGCGCTGATCGGCGCCAAGTCGCTGTCGGAAGTCGTCGAGTTGCAGACCGCGTTCCTGCGCAAGCGCGTCGAAACCACCGTCGAGCAGGCCAAGGACTTCCAGGCTGTCGCCTCCAAGGCGGCCGAGGACGTCTCCAAGCCGATCAAGACCGCCTTCGAGAAGGCGATGAAGGAAATCAAGGTCGCCTAACATTTACGCATGATCTGAAGATGCAACAAAAGGTCGCATTTTCTTAAGATAGATCAGCCGTATGATGGTGACCATCAAGGAATACCCGGCGGGTGGAACCTCCTCCCTCTGCCTCCCGGGGTGACCAGCCAGCACCTCCTCCCGCTGGCTCGTAACAGGAAAAGGCCGGCACCTCCTCCCGCCGGCCTTTTTCTTTGTCTGGCGCCCTGTTCTTGCCTTGTGCCTCTTTTTGCCAGGCAAATGTCGTGCCGATGTGGGGAAGTGATCTTTGCTTTCCAAAAGCCTTGAATTAGAATCCATAAGCCCGTAAGGACGCATCGCCGAACGACAGAGCGGTCGAGTGGGATGAGTTTCTGCTTCGATCCCACTCAGGCAAACGTGCCGTTGTAGCTCAGATGGTTAGAGCGCCGGATTGTGGATCCGGAGGTCGCTGGTTCGATCCCAGCCAACGGTACCATAATTCATGAAATGATTTCAATGATTTACGGCTGCGAGGATGAGGCGAGCGCGCTGGAACAGCTCGTCGAACGTGGGCGGGCCAAACCATGATCGGAGGCGATCCGCGCGATTGTGGACGCTACAAATAGGGCGGAGCGCCACGCGCAAATCGGCGGATCTGCTTCGCGCACATGAAACACTCAAAGGCCGAGGATCGAAAGACGGGCGCCCGCTCAGGCGGGCACATCAACTTGGGCATAAAGCCACTGTCATTCGGCTGCTTGCTTCTGAAGCTTCTCGAACACAAATAGCTTGCCTTTGCGCACGCTGTCCTCAAGCGAGTTCGCCTTCGCCAGATGCGCCGCAATCGCACTGGCCAGCATGCATCCCGTCCCGCGCATCGATCCTGCAAGGCGCGGTGTGTTGAAGCGGATTGGTTCTTGATCACGGCGCAACAGAATATCGGTCGAACGAGGTCCCGCAGCGTGGCCCCCCTTGATCAGCAGGGCCTGCGCGCCGGCTGCCAGCAATTTCCGTCCCTGTCTCACCGAATCGCTCTCGTCCGCCGCCGGTTCCGCGCCAACAAGGAGCGCCAGCTCGAAGAGATTGGGGGTGACCAGACCGCAAAATGGCATCAGATCACGCTTCATGACCGCGATGGCGCCTGCTTCCAGGAGCGGCCGGCCTGACGTGGACGCCAGCACAGGATCGAGCACTATCGGCACCTGCGGACTTTCGCGTAGCACGGCGGCAACGGCAGCGACGATCTCAGCCGTCGCGAGCATGCCGATCTTGATGGCCGTCACCTCGTTGGCCCGCAGCGCAGCGCGCATCTGATCGGCCACCAAGCGAGGTTGCGAATGTTGGATTTCCATGACGGCATCGTGCGTCTGCACCGTTAGTGCGGTGACAGCCAGGCACGTGCGCATGCCAATGAAGGAGATCGTCTCGATATCGCGTGCTATTCCAGCCCCACCGCTGGAGTCTGATCCGCCGACCACGAGCACATGCGGTTCTCGCCTCAGCGCCATGGCTTTGTCTTTTCGATCCATTCTCGCGTGCGCGCTTCGGGATCGGCATTCAACGTGATGTCGGTGACCACTGCCGCGCTGTCCGCACCAGCCTCGAAAACACCGTCGAGCCGGTCGGGGTTGAGGCCGCCAATGGCGACCAATGGGATCGGCGCCACCCGATGCTTCCACTCGCTGATCCGCTCGAGCCCTTGCGGCGCCCATTTCATCTGCTTCAGGACGGTGGGATAGATGGGGCCGAGCGCGACGTAGTTGGGCATGGCGGCCATGGCCGTGTCCAGTTCGACATGATCATGCGTGCTGACCCCGACCTTCACGCCGGCTGCCCGAATCCGCGCGAGGTCGGCGGATAGCAAATCCTCCTGGCCGAGATGGACGAAGTCGCAGCCTTCCTCGATTGCCAGGCGCCAGTGGTCGTTGATGATGAACTGGCATTGGTGCTGGGCGCATAAAGCCTTGGCCTTGCGGATCTCCGCGCGCAACCCGGCTTCATCCATGCTCTTGATGCGCAACTGCACCAGCTTGACGCCGAGCGGCACCAGCCGTTCGATCCAGGCAGCGCTGTCGACGATCAGGTAGAAGGGATCAAGCTTCATGAAAAAACTGCCCTGCCGATGGTCGGCGTCGATGGCACGGCGACGTCGCGCGGTTCGAGCATTCCGGAGCTGAAAGCTTCACGACCGGCCTCGACCGCCTTGCCGAACGCACACGCCATGCCGACCGGATCGGCCGCCTTGGCGACCGCCGCGTTCAGGAGCACGGCGTCAAAGCCGAGTTCCATGACGGTGGCCGCGTGCGACGGTCGTCCGAGGCCTGCATCCACAATCAGCGGGACGCCTGGAAAATGGCCGCGCATCGAGCGCAGCGCCGTGATGTTGATCGGACCGAGGGCGGAACCGATCGGCGCGCACCACGGCATCAGAACCTGACAGCCCGCCTCCAGCAGCCGCTCGGCGACGACAAGATCGTCGGTGGTATAGGGGAATACGTCAAAACCGTCCTCGCACAGGATGCGGGCGGCTTCGACCAGCCCGAACACGTCCGGCTGCAGCGTGTCGTGGTTGCCGATCACTTCGAGCTTGATCCAGTTGGTGCCGAAAACTTCGCGCGCCATCTTCGCGGTCGTGACCGCTTCCTTGACGGAGTGGCAGCCGGCAGTGTTGGGCAGGATTCTGACGCCGAGCGAGCGGATCAACGACCAGAATTTTTCGCCGGCCCTGCCGCCTGCCATCTCACGGCGCAACGAGACGGTCACCACCGACGTGCCCGACGCCTTGACAGCCTCGGCAAGGATGGCCGGCGAAGGATATTGCGCGGTGCCGAGAAGCAGGCGCGACGGACGCTCGGTTCCATAAAGCTCTAACATGATCTAGCCTCCCTGCATGGGCGAGAGGATTTCGACCCGGTCGCCATCGCTTAGCTGGAATTCCGCCCGGTTGGCTTTGTGCACGAGGTCGCTGTTGACGGCCGTTGCCAACCAATCGCCCTCGTAGTCGAGCGCGGCAAGCAGCTCCGCCAGCGTGGCGGTGGCAACCTCATGCGATTCGCCGTTGACCATCAGTTTCATGAGCAAGTTCCTTGGTTGCGTCTTGATTGAAAACCAGGTCGGCAGCCTGGCGCGCCATGGCGGGGGCGAGAAGAAATCCGTGACGATAGAGCCCGTTGATCGCGACGGTGTCTCCGTTCATTTCGACGCGCGGCAGGTTGTCGGCAAAGGCTGGACGAACGCCGACACCGGTTTCAACGATCTCGGCCTCGCCAAAAGCCGGATGGAGGGCATAGGCGGCACCCAGCAGCTCCATCATCGAACGCGCCGTGACTGGTCCGGCGGACTGGCTTTCAATCATCGTCGCGCCGATCATGAAACGGTGGTCGGTGCGCGGCACCGCATAAAGCGGGAAGCGCGGATGAAGCAGCCGGACCGGGCGTGACAGCGAGATATCAGGGGTGCGCAGGATGAGCATTTCGCCGCGAACGCCGCGCAGCCTGTCATCGGCGGCTGCCATTCCCGTGCAATCGATCTGACGATCGAAACCAAAAACATGCTGGGGGTCGGCGCCGAAGTGGAATTCGACACCCATGGCCGCGAGCTTGTGATGAAGTGCTGCCATCGCCTGGCGCGGGTCGAGATGAGCTTCATCGGGGAAGAGCAATCCGCGCCGGAAGCGGCCGGCGAGGTCGGGTTCCAGCAACGCGATTTCCTCTTCACCGACACACCGATGGCCCGATGTGCGGCTGGCGAACCGGTCAAGCTCGCGCGCATCGCGCGGCGCGGCGAAGACCAGCGTTCCCCGCCGTGTTACCAAGCCGGGCGTTGCGGCATTCCACCAGTTGGCGGCGTCGCGTCCGAGATCCAGCACCGGCTGCTCGGCGCTTGCACGCTCGCACCATGGCGCCAGCATGCCGCCGGCGAACCACGACGCATTGCCTCCAAGGCCATGCCGGATCTCGGCGACCGTGACCGTCGCGCCGCGGGCGGCGAGTTCGAAGGCGGCGGTGAGGCCGGCGACGCCGGCCCCTTTGACCAGCACCCTCATGACGGTTCCGGGGCCTCAGGCATGAGTGGGACGCTGGTCTCGCCAGTTGGAATGTAGAGATCGCCGCCCTCGCGGTATTTCGCCGCCATGGCCGCCATACCCTCCTTCTGCGCCTCGGCACGGATGTCGTGGGAAATTCGCATCGAGCAGAATTTCGGCCCGCACATCGAGCAGAAATGCGCCAGCTTGTGCGCTTCCTTGGGCAAGGTCTGGTCGTGGAAGGACCGCGCGGTTTCGGGATCGAGCGACAGATTGAACTGGTCCTCCCAGCGGAACTCGAATCGCGCGCGGGAAAGGGCATCATCCCTGACTTTCGCCGCCGGATGACCTTTTGCCAGGTCGGCGGCATGGGCCGCGATCTTGTAGGTGATCACGCCGATCTTGACGTCGTTGCGATCGGGAAGACCGAGATGCTCCTTCGGCGTGACGTAACAGAGCATGGCGGTGCCGAACCAGCCGATCATGGCGGCCCCAATGCCTGAGGTGATGTGGTCGTAGCCCGGCGCGATGTCGGTTGTCAGCGGTCCAAGCGTATAGAACGGCGCTTCGCCGCAGACAGCGAGCTGCTTGTCCATGTTCGCCTTGATCTTGTGCATCGGCACGTGGCCGGGGCCCTCGATCATCACCTGGCAATCCTTCGCCCAGGCGATCTGCGTCAACTCGCCGAGCGTCTCCAACTCGGCGAACTGCGCCGCGTCGTTGGCATCGGCGATCGAGCCCGGACGAAGGCCGTCGCCGAGCGAAAAGGATACGTCGTAGGCTCTGGCGATGTCGCAGATCTCCGCGAAATGCTCGTAGAGGAAGCTTTCCCGATGGTGGTGAAGGCACCACTTGGCCATGATCGACCCGCCGCGCGAGACGATACCGGTGACCCGGTCAACGGTCAGCGGGATATAATGCAGCCGCACGCCGGCGTGGATGGTGAAATAGTCGACGCCCTGCTCGGCCTGTTCGATCAGCGTGTCGCGGTACACCTCCCAGGTCAGATCCTCGGCAATGCCGCCAACCTTCTCGAGCGCCTGGTAGAGTGGCACCGTGCCGATCGGCACCGGTGCGTTGCGCACGATCCAGTCCCGGATGTTGTGAATGTTGCGGCCGGTCGACAGGTCCATCACCGTATCGGCGCCCCAGCGAATCGCCCAGACCATCTTTTCAACCTCCGCGGCCATCGAGGAGGTGACAGCGGAGTTGCCGATATTGGCGTTGATCTTCACCAGGAAATTGCGGCCGATGA
This sequence comes from Mesorhizobium sp. M1409, assembly GCF_040317535.1. Taxonomy (NCBI): domain Bacteria; kingdom Pseudomonadati; phylum Pseudomonadota; class Alphaproteobacteria; order Hyphomicrobiales; family Phyllobacteriaceae; genus Mesorhizobium; species Mesorhizobium sp. M1409. The sequence goes on along the minus strand of NZ_JAMYKV010000019.1, from coordinate 35,250 downwards.
TCATCGGCTCGCTCTCCGGGTGGTTGATGTTGGCGGGAATGATCGCGCGTCCGCGCGCCACCTCGTCGCGCACGAATTCCGGCGTGACGAAATCGGGAATAGCGGCGCCGAAGCTTTCACCGTCGTGCGGCAGCTTGCTGCGCATGGTCTCGCGGCCGAGGTTCTCGCGTATGGCGACGAACTCCATCTCAGGCGTAATGATGCCGGCGCGCGCGTAGGCAAGCTGGGTCACCGCCTTGCCGGCCTTGGCCCTGAGCGGCCGGTTGCGAATGGGAAATTCCGGTGTCAGGCGCTCGCCCGCCGCGAATCCGTTGTCTTCCGGCCGGACATGACGGCCGTCATAGGCTTCGACATCGCCGCGTGCCGTAATCCATTCATGGCGAAGCCGGGCGAGGCCTTTTTCGATGCTGGTTTTGACAGTCGGGTCCGTATAAGGGCCGGACGGATCATAGACGGTGACGGGCGGTTCGCCTGCCGTCGGATGGACGGAGATTTCGCGCATCGGCACCTTGATGTGCGGATGGAGGACGCCAGACTTGTGGATTTTCCGTGAGGCAGGCAGCGGCCCTGTCGACACGGCGGGGGTGAGGGCATTCATCTTGAGGCTCCTTTGCTCATGCATTGGAGACCCAGTTCTGTGCCGGAAGGATGAAAAGACGCTTCTGTGGACCTGCCGAAATAGGACCTCGGGCGTGAACTCCCGCAGAGCGCTTGCACCGTCCCTACGCCAGTATGAACTGGATCAGGTTCAACGGGTCACTGCGCCGCGAAAGCCAGCAGTATCTCAGCCCCTTGCCGGGACTCCCCTGGTGAATGGGTCGAAATTGAGCGGGCCGACGCTATTTTGTCAAGCGCTTTTGGCCCGCGGCTTTGATCGGTCGCCAATCAAGTCGTGCGGGAAGGCTGATGAATGTGTCGGGGAAGATTTGGCGGTAGGCGTCGGTGCTCATGGTTTGCCCTCGTGCCGAGCGCCTGGGCCGAGGAGTTCGCGCAGGAACTCCTGCATCCAGATCGGAACAGCGGAGAGACCAGCGCGCAGATCCTCGCGGATCACCTCGCCGTGCTTGGGGTCGGCAAGCGGGCGGCGCAACGTCGTCTGGATCCGCAGCTCTCTTGACCGTCGGAGCGGGCCGAACGCTACGGAAGATGCGAGCTTTTTCATTCGACCAGATCCCGTAGGTAGTGCCGGCAAAGGGGAATCCGATTTGCTGAGCGACCTGCAGTTCGGAAAGAAGGTTTGGTCAAGCAATGGGATAGAACTCCATCCAATTCGTGGAGCAGGGAACTTGCTTCTTCCCGTCAAATGCCGGATGAAAGATGACAACTGAGGGATTGATTCGGAGCTTGTGAATGCGCGGGGTGCAAGCAGCTTTGGCCGCACTGATCCTGACCGGTCCCATCACTTCCGCTCTCGCCGACAACAGTTCTCCCTTCATCTATTTTGCTACCGAAGATCCTTTCGCTGTCGGTCAACCGGCGAAGAACGACGTCTATTTTTTTGGCGGCGTTTTTGCGGCCGGATCATTTGGGAACACGATCAACGTCTTCGGCGCCGACTATACGAACAACTACATAATCGGAGCTGCTTACGGCCGCGACTTCGCCGATATTGGCGCTGGTTTCGTTCTTGGCGGTGTGACCGGGGCCGCCGTAAGGTTTGGCGAGGATGACGATACGTCAGGGGAAGTTTGGGCCGGGGTTAGGGTTCGTCACCAGGGCCTTGTCATCGGCGATCTGGCGATTGCGCCAGCACTGACGGCCGGTTTGAGTGCCGTTACGGGAACCACCGAAATCGAACGCGAGCGCGAGGTCTATTACGACGGCGACGCGTCTTTCCTTGGTTTCATCGGCGCCGAGCTTTCTTTCAGGTTAAGGCAAGCTCCCAACGTCGAGCTTGTCTATCAACTCCACCACAGATCCGGCGCCGGTGGTACGTTTGGAAATATGGGAGAGGGTTCCAACGCGAATACTGTTGGGCTTCGTTATCGTTTCTAGCTGACGCCTTAACGCTCCGACATTTTGAACGGAGCAGCTTCACAGCCTTCGACCCACGGGGAGGAAGCTCCAACTCTCTGTGGCTCATGGCGCGTTTGCTGACCCTGGCGACTGGTCCCGTGGAAGAAATCGAAACCGCTTTCGCGAGCTGCGTCAACGCAATGACCTTCGTCTGGATCATCTCCAACTCACGCTGAGCATTTGTCTCGCAGAAGGGGCCATACACTTGAGCGGCTGACAGCGCCCGGAAAGGTGGCGGCGCCATTTACGGGGCGTTGGGGCAGAATTGCCAGCGGAATTGGGGCCTCCGGGTGTCCCGCCGCAGGGAGGCAAATGAGGGGAAGGTGGGCCGGAGCACGACACCGGCTTCTCCGGAAATCGCTTGCCAGTAGTATTGAAAGCGACAACCCGCTGAGCTTTACAGCCAAGCAGAAAATCGGCGGCCCATTTTTCAATGAGCATTGCCTGAACCCACCCACCTGCGGCTTGCCAGTGGCCCGCGATTCGTAGCTTTACGCGCCCGACTTTCGTGCGCATGCCGGCAGCGAAGATGGGCCGGAGATCGAGGCTGGATGGAAACGTTCCGGTGAAAGGGCCGGCGAGTTCGTAGCTCTTCAGATATGCGATTGCTGCGACGCATGGCCGAGCGATCACAAATAATGATCGCGATGAGCTGGCAGGAAAAACCGCTTTGGCTATCGGAGATTCGCCAAAATGGCCGAAAATCCGTCGGAAAGCTCGCCGCAACCTAAAGCCAGACCGCGCGGCTAGGCACCCACTCGAGCCGCTTCGGATGTAATATCTCGATCCGTATCATTGGCGAAGCGGCGGGGATGTTTCACAGCCCGCAGCTGTCTTTTTCATCTGGCTAGGAGCGGCGCCCTTCGCGTCGGCTGTCGCCTGACCAGTGGGCTGTGCACTGCCGGTCTGCTGGCCGGGGGCACAATCTTTTACCGCATTCGGTTTCGATGTGCCGCCCGTTATGGTGGGGTCAAGCTTCATGCCGCCGGCCGCACCATAATTCGTTCTGATACCTTGTTTATGTTGAACGGGCGTGGCGGCTTGTGCCAACGACAGGCCAGCCGACAAAGCGATTACAACTGATGCGAACATAAACCGTTGCATGATATTTCTCCCGGTTTGAGCGCTGTCGCTCGATTTACGGCAGCAGCGGGTCGTCCCTAGGGAATCGCCGGGCTTGCGGAGGCGTTGGTGACCCCTGCCGTCAAGGTAACTATTAGTGACGCCTAATGTTCCATTGCCTCGACAGGCGGGCCTTACCGCTTCTTCACCTTCGGTGTGAAGCCTTGGGGCAATCGGCTACGGCAATACTTTTCTTCGTATCGAATATGCGCATCACCTATTTGGGGTAGCCACTTCCAGTGTGGGACGATGTCTCATCGTGAGCTATTGGGCCGAAGAACGACCTCTGCCCGGGAGCGCCCCTCGGTTGAAGTACTCAACAAGCTCGCTGTTCATCTGGTGGAACGGGGGCCGAAACGCATCCTGTCCTTGGCCGTATTCAAAAGCGCCAAAGTCGCAGGACGTGTTGCAAGCTACCGCTTTCCTCGGCCCACGCTCTTCGCCAAGCGCGGCGGGGGCTCTACAGGGGAGCAGGGGGTTGGTCGGCCATGTTGCCTGACTAAACCCTGCGCGGCTTTAATCACGGCCTTTCGGTTGTTGCCGTGTTTTAGGATCAACTCCCAAGCCAGGTCCGTAGTCAAGCCGTTCTCCGAAGCGAAATATCCGACTTGATGGTCGTGAATAGCACCATGCCAGAGCTTATCATCGCCCATTTAAGCCTCCGCTCTGTCCTGTTTGAGCTACGAGCGCCAGGATCGTCCCCGCGCTGCTAAGCTATCGGCATATTAGCAATAGCTCAACTAAGACTGAAGTCCCTTACACCTCGATCGAGCGTTGGCTTCACGAGCATCGCTGACTACGAAGGCCCCAAGGCGAAGCGCTATCGGGCTGGAAGCCGACGTTCGCAGCGAATGACTAGGCGGCAGCCCAGCAGCTCGGCTGCGAGGGGGCTGGCAGAGCGGTGGCCGCCGGGCTTGACCGGGGGGAAGCGGAGCGGCCGTTCAGGCCTCTACTACTATTGTCGGCGCGCCGGGCATGGCATGGCCGATGATGCGAGCCGAAGGATAGCCGTCCGCGACGATCCTCTCGACGAGCGCCGCTGCGCGGTCGGTCTCGCAAGCAACCAGCAAGCCGCCCGAAGTCTGTGGGTCCGTGAGAAGATGGCGTCGCCACTCGGGCATGCCGGGAGGCAAGCTTACCGCGTCGCCATAGCTCGCCCAGTTGCGCCGCGATGCGCCGGTAACATGGCCGTCGACCGCGAGCGAGGCAGCTTCGGAAAAGAACGGCACGTCGTGGCTGCAAATTATCAGCGTGCACCCGGAACCGCGTGCCATCTCGAGGGCATGTCCGAGCAAGCCAAATCCGGTCACGTCGGTGACGGCGTGAACGCTCGCGTCCTGTGCCAGCTCCGATCCGATCCGGTTGAGAAGGGTGGTGGAGGCGATCATTTCGCGATAGCCGCTTTCGGAAAGCGCCTGCTTCTTGATGGCGGCGGAATAGATGCCGACGCCGAGCCCTTTCGTCAGGATCAAGGCGTCACCCGGCCTGGTGTCAGAATTGCGTCGGATATTCTCGGGTCGGCATGTGCCGATGACTGCGAGGCCGTAAATCGGCTCCGGCGAGTCGATTGAGTGGCCGCCGGCAACCGGGATTCCGGCGTCGGCGCAGACAGCTTCGCCACCTTTCAGGATTTCGCGGACCATGAGCGTCGGGATCTTGTCGAGAGGCATGCCGAGAATAGCCAACGCCATGATCGGCCGGCCACCCATCGCATAGATATCGGAAAGGGCGTTGGTTGCGGCAATCCGGCCGAAATCGTAGGGGTCATCTACCATAGGCATGAAGAAGTCGGTGGTCGCAATGACGCAAGTCGCGCCGTCGAGCTGCCAGACTGCCGCATCGTCGCCGGTCTCCGTGCCGACGAGAAGTTGATGATAGGGACTGGCAGCCGCCGGATCGGCGAGAAGCTGCTGCAGCACTGACGGCGCCAGCTTGCAGCCGCAACCGCCGCCATGGGCGAGGCTGGTCAGGCGCACAACGGGCGCTTCGGTGATTTCAGGCGAGAGGGCGATTGCCATGGTCGTCGAGCCTCCTCTGCTGGCACGCTTTAGTAGGGATCAAAGTCAACCGAAATGGAAAATACGATCGCCCAACGCACGGCACGTTTGGAGCACGCTTGCTCTCAGCGGATTTCGTTGAGTTGGGAAGGGCAAAGCCCGTATCCGACGTGCGAGGCATCGCCGTCATCGGGTATCGATCGAAAGGCGCCCCGACCCGCGGGAGCTGTTTCATCGCCACGCCTTACTTTATGATAATGCGTTCGTTTTCGTCAACCGCAATCGCGGTCACGAAAAGATGACAAGAATATTCAACAATAATAGACAATGCCGATTTGCGGGCACAACCTTTTGCAGGAAGGCGGTTCGGAGGGGCGCTTTTGCTGCACCGTACGTGCCTCGTTCTTTGGCATTGATTTTATTTGGTCCGACACTAGTTAGTCGGATTGACCGTTGGTTCGAGTTGCCTTGTGGGGCATCGGCTTCGGGAGGAACCCATGAACATCAATCTTTCTCGACGCGCGTTCCTGCAAACAGCAGGCGCGGGTCTCGCCGGTACTACGCTTGGAGCCCTAGGCTTCGGCGATAGCGAGGCCGCACACGCGGCGGCTATCAGGCCGTTCAAGCTCGCGAACACCACCGAAACACGCAACACCTGTCCATACTGCTCGGTGGCTTGCGGCATAATCTTGTATTCGAAGGGCGATCTCAGAAAGGGCGAGCCGGCCGAGATCACCCATATCGAGGGTGACACTGATCATCCGACCAATCGCGGCACCTTGTGCCCCAAAGGGTCGGCCCTGCTCGGATTTGTCAAGTCGCCGACCCGTCTGCAACATCCGATGATCCGCAGACCGGGCTCGGACAAGTTCGAGCCGATAAGCTGGGAAGACGCGCTCGGCCGCATCGCCCGCCTGATGAAGGACGATCGCGACAAGAACTTCGTCGCGACGAACAATGACGGCGTGACGGTCAACCGGTGGATCACCACCGGCTTCCTCGCCGCCTCGGCTTCGACCAATGAAACCGCGTTCGCGACCTACAAGGTGGTCCGCAGCGCGGGCATGCTGGTGTTCGACAACCAGGCACGTGTCTGACACGGCCCGACGGTGGCGAGTCTCGCCCCAACATTCGGCCGCGGCGCAATGACCAATTCCTGGACCGACATCAAGAACACGGATCTCGTCGTCATCATGGGCGGCAATGCGGCGGAAGCGCATCCTTGCGGCTTCAAATGGGTTACAGAGGCGAAGGCCAACCGCGGTGCCAAGCTCATCGTCATCGACCCGCGCTTTACGCGCTCGGCTTCGGTGTCGGATCTTTACGCGCCGATCCGCCAGGGAACGGACATCGCCTTCCTGCTCGGGCTGATCAACTACTGCATCCAGAACGATAAGGTGCAATGGGACTATCTGAGGGCCTTCACCAACGCGACGTATGTCGTCAAGGAGGGCTTCACCTATCAGGACGGCCTCTTCTCCGGCTATAACGAGGCGAAGCGAGACTATGACAAGTCCAGTTGGGACTATGACATAGGCACCGACGGCTTTGCCGTTGTCGACGCGACATTGGCCAATCCCCGCTGCGTCTGGAATCTGCTCAAGACGCATGTCGCGGTCTACACGCCGGAGATGGTCGAGCGCATCTGCGGCACACCGAAGGAGCGGTTCCTGAAGGTGGCCGCGATGGTCGCCGAGACGTCGTCTCCGACCAAGGCGATGACCTCGATGTACGCGCTCGGCTGGACCCAGCACTCGAAGGGCTCGCAGAACATCCGCGCCATGGCGATGCTGCAGCTTGTTCTCGGCAATATTGGTATACGCGGCGGCGGCATGAACGCACTTCGCGGTCACTCCAACATTCAGGGGCTGACCGACCTCGGGCTGATGTCGAACCTGCTGCCCGGTTATCTGACGCTGCCGACTGAGAAGGAGGTCGATCTGGCAGCCTACATGTCGACCCGAGGCTTCAAGCCGCTCCGGCCGAACCAGATGAGCTACTGGCAGAACTACAGGAAGTTCTTCGTAAGCTTCCAGAAGTCGATGTGGGGCAACGCGGCAACGCCGGAGAACGGCTTCGCCTATGACTACCTGCCGAAGCTCGACCTGCCGGGCTACGATCTGCTGCGGGCTTTCGAGCTGATGCACCAGGGCAAGATGAACGGCTATTTCTGCCAGGGCTTCAACCCGCTACAGGCAGCTCCGAACAAGAAGAAGGTAATCGAGTCCCTCTCGAAGCTCAAATACCTCGTCATCATGGATCCGTTGGACACGGAGACGGGCCGGTTCTGGGAGAACCACGGGCCGTACAACGATGTCGATCCGTCGCAGATTCAGACGGAAGTCTACCAGCTTCCCTCCACCTGCTTCGCCGAGGACGACGGCTCGCTGGTCAATTCGGGGCGCTGGCTGCAGTGGCATTGGGCCGGCGGCACGCCCCCCGGCGAGGCCAAACGCGATACCTGGATCATGGCGCAGCTCTATCTGCGCCTGAAGGAGCTCTACACCAAGGAAGGCGGCGCCTTCGCGGATCCGATCGTCAAGCTCAACTGGCCTTATGCCGATCCCGGCGATCCGAAGGCCGAGGAGCTTGCCCAGGAGATCAATGGCAGGGCGCTCGCCAGGGTAACCGACACGGCCGATCCGACAAAGGTACTGGCCGAGGCCGGAAAGCTCTTGCCGGGCTTCGCCGCGCTGCGCGACGACGGCTCCACCTCCTGCGGCTGCTGGATCTATTCCGGCTGCTTCAACGAAAACGGCAACAACATGGCCAGGCGGGACACCACCGATCCTGACGAAACCGGCGCCTATCCCAAATGGGCGTTCTCATGGCCCGCCAACCGCCGCATTCTCTACAACAGGGCGTCGGCTGACCTCACCGGAAAGGCTTGGGATCCAAGCCGCAAGGTGATTGAATGGGACGGCACGAAATGGTCGGGCTACGATGTCCCCGACATCTTGCCAACGGCAAAGCCCGATCAAGTAGGCCCGTTCATCATGAATCCGGAAGGCGTCTCGCGCCTCTTTACCCGGGGCATGATGCGCGACGGACCATTCCCGGCGCACTACGAGCCGTTCGAGTCGCCCATCGCGAACCCGATAGCTCCCAAAGTCCGCGGCAACCCCGCAGCGCGGGTGTTCGAAGGCGATATGGCCCAGTTCGCCGAATCGGCTTCGCAGGAGTTTCCCTACGCGGCGACCTCCTACCGACTGACCGAGCATTTCCACTTCTGGACCAAGCACGTCATCACCAATGCGGTGATGCAGCCGGAGTTTTTCGTGGAAATTTCGGAACAGCTTGCGGCCGAGAAAGGCATCATCAAAGGCGGCTGGGTGCGCGTCTGGTCGAAGCGCGGTTCCGTTGTGGCGAAGGCCATGGTGACCAAACGGATCAGGCCGCTCACCTGCGATGGCAAGACCGTCCACATCGTCGGAATACCGCTGCACTGGGGCTTCACGGGAGCGGCGAAGAAAGGCTTTGGCCCCAACATGCTCACCCCCTTTGTCGGCGACGCCAACATCGAGACGCCGGAATACAAGGCGTTCCTTGTCAACATCGAGCCCATCGCCGGGCCGATAGCGTAGGAGGAGTAAGCCATGTTTCCTCCACTTCCAAATCCTTCGACGACGGACACCGCACCGCGTATTTCCGACAAGGACCTCATCCGCCGCTCTGCCTCGACGGTTCCCGCGCCCAAGCAGCAATTGACGGAAGTCGCCAAGCTCATCGATGTTTCGAAATGCATCGGCTGCAAGGCATGCCAGACGGCCTGCATCGAGTGGAACGATACGCATCCGGAGATCGGCCTCAATGCCGGCGTCTATGAGAATCCTGCCGATCTCACGCCGGACATGTTCACGCTGATGCGCTACAGCGAATGGGACAATCCCGAGACGAACGAACTCGAATGGCTGATCCGCAAGGATGGCTGTATGCACTGCGCTGATCCGGGGTGCCTCAAGGCTTGTCCGGCGCCGGGCGCCATAGTGCAGTATTCGAACGGCATCGTCGATTTCGTCCATGAGAACTGCATCGGCTGCGGCTATTGCATCAAGGGTTGCCCGTTCAACATTCCGCGCATCTCCAAAGTCGATCACACGGCCTACAAATGCACGCTCTGCTCCGACCGCGTGGCTGTCGGCCAGGGACCAGCCTGCGCCAAGGCCTGCCCGACCCAGGCGATCGTGTTCGGCACGAAAGACGAGATGAAACAGCACGCCGACGGCCGCATCAAGGACCTGAAATCGCGAGGCTATTCGAATGCCGGCCTCTACGATCCGCCCGGCGTCGGAGGGACGCATGTGATGTATGTGCTGCACCATGCCGACCAGCCGGAGCTCTATTCGGGTCTGCCGAAGGAGCCGAAGATCAGTCCGCTGGTGGAGGCGTGGAAGGGCGTGACCAAATATGCCGGCCTCACCATTCTCGGCGTGGCGGCCGGCGTCGGCCTGCTTCACCATCTGGTCATGGGACCGAACAGGGTCTCCGAGACGGATGAGGAGCATGCCGAAGAGCTGACGGAAGGCGACAACGATGGCCGCGTATGACGTGAAGCCGAACGAGCAGGTACATCCCGGCAAGCCAGTCATCGTGGACCGCTACACGGTGGGCGCGCGGATCAACCATTGGATCACGGCGGCCAGCCTGATCCTGCTCGCCTTGACCGGCCTTGCCATGTTTCACCCGAGCCTGTTCTTCCTGTCGGGGCTGTTTGGCGGCGGCCAGTTCACGCGCTTCATTCACCCATGGATCGGCGTCTTGCTCTTCTTTAGCTTCCTTGGGCTTTTCCTTCGGTTCTGGAAGGCCAATTTGTGGAGGCCCGAGGACGGAACGTGGCTCGCCCGTTTCCGTGACGTATTGTCCAATCATGAGGACAACGTCCCGGAAGTCGGCAAGTACAACGCCGGCCAGAAGCTCGTCTTCTGGTCAATGTCGATCCTCATCGTCATCCTGATTTCGAGCGGCATCGTCATCTGGCAACAATATTTCGCCGCTTACACCACGATCGGCCAGCAGCGGGTAGCGCTGCTTGTTCATTCGATCGCTGCCGTGGCGATCATCGGCGTCTGGATTATTCATTTCTACTCGGCCATCTGGGTACGCGGCACCATTCCCGCCATGACGCGCGGACGGGTGACCGGCGGCTGGGCGTGGCGGCATCATCGCAAATGGCTGCGTGAACTGATCGCACGCAAGCCGGACGGACGTTCTGGATCGGATCCCGCCGAATGAGCGGGTATTTGTTTTTACGCAATTCCGGACGAAAAACCGTTATACACTTTTCGTGGAATTGCTCTGGAACAGTATCAAGCCGACCACGTGGCCCGTGAGGTTCGTGAGGTTGAAATGCCAAGGCAACAAGATCCGTCACGCCCTGACCCGACTGTAATCGGCGAAGTCTCGGTCCCACCCTTTGCGCGCCTGCCTGATCCGCGGACCTTGTTCATTCGCCGCTCCGAGCGATTGAATGTGTTGGCGGATGACCACCAGCTCGGCCCCTATCTCCGCTTCCTCGCTGCACTGACGGATGCGCAGCACCGCATCCAGGACGGCTTGCCGGAGATCGAATTGCCGACCGCGGAGGCGCGCGAGCGCGCACGAATCTTCGGTATGCCGCCGCTCGATCGCAACCAATTCACTTCGGATGCCGCCCTTGGAATGACGCTCGGCCGCCTGTTCGAAGTGGCAGCCACGATCGAGAAACCCGAGGCGGCCGCAGCCGCCTTGGGCAGGCTGGCGAATATCGATGCGTCCGGGGTCGATCCCATGGTGCGCAATGTGCTTACCGATGCGATCCCAATAAAAGCGCTTGCCGAGCATGTCTATGTCGCGGCCGCGCTGCAGGTTCACTTCGCCCGCCTCGCGGCATGTCTCGACAGCTCGAAGCTCGTTCCGGTTGCCGACGGCGCCTGTCCGGCCTGCGGTGGGCCGCCCGTATGCTCGATCATCGTCGGTTGGCACGGCGCACACGGGGCGCGGTTCTGCGCCTGCGCCCTGTGTGGAACATTGTGGAACCACGTCCGCATCAAATGTACGCTGTGCGGCTCGACCAAGGGCATAGGCTATCAGGAAATCGAGGGAGGTCCTGGCACGGTCAAGGCCGAGACCTGCGATGCATGCGGCTGCTACGCAAAGATCCTGTACCAATACAAGGATCCGGCTCTCGATCCGGTCGCCGACGACGTGGCGACGCTCGGCCTCGACCTGCTCGTCCGCGAGGGCGGCCATCGCCGCGGATCGTTCAATCCGTTCCTTGTTGGCTATTGAGGATAGGATGACCGCTTCATCCGCAAACCCTTTGCGCAATCTTCCGTCGGTCGACCAAGTGCTGAGGACCCCGCTGGCGGCGGCCGCAATCGAGCGCTTCGGGCGGCAGGCCGCGGCGGAGGCCATTCGCCGAGCCGTCGCCGATGCGCGAATGGCCTCCCGCAATGCCGGAGCCGTCGTGCCGGAGGCAAATGATCTTGCCGGCGACGCGCTCTTGCAGCTCAGGGACGGCGAACGCTCTTCCCTGCGCCCCGTTTTCAACCTGACCGGAACGGTGCTGCATACCAATCTCGGACGAGCCCTCCTCGCGAAAGAGGCGGTCGAGGCTGTTCGGCTGGCGATGCTCGAAGCGGTGGCTCTCGAATTCGATGTCGAGAAAGGCGAGCGCGGCGAACGGGACGATCATCTTCGATCGCTCGTTTGCGAGCTGACCGGAGCCGAGGATGCAACCGTCGTCAACAACAATGCGGCTGCCGTCCTTCTCGTCCTCAACACGCTGGCGCTCGGTCGCGAAGCGATCGTTTCGCGAGGCGAGTTGATCGAGATCGGCGGCTCTTTCCGGATGCCCGAGATCATGACGCGCGCCGGTGCCAGGCTTGTCGAGGTCGGCACCACCAACCGCACGCATCGCAACGACTATGTCGAGGCGATCGGCCCGGAGACCGGGCTCATCCTCAAGGTGCACACATCGAACTACCGGGTCGAAGGATTCACGGCTGAGATCCGGGCACCCGAGCTCGCTTCAATCGCCAAGGAGCATGGGATACCGATGGTCCATGATCTCGGTTCGGGCACGCTGGTCGATCTAACCCGCTACGGCCTTGGGCGCGAGCCGACCGTGCGCGAGGCGGTCGCCGACGGCGCCGATCTCGTCACATTCTCCGGCGACAAGCTGCTTGGCGGTCCGCAGGCGGGTTTCATCGTCGGCCGCAGAGACCTGCTGGCAGCGATCAGCCGCAACCCGATGAAGCGGGCGCTCCGGGTCGACAAGCTTCGTTTGGCCGCGCTCGAGGCGACGTTGAAGCTCTACCGCGACCCCGACCGCCTGGCCGAGCGCCTGCCGACGCTAAGGCTGCTCTCGCGCTCGGTGAGGGAGATTGCAGCGCAGGCAAAGCGCCTTGCTCCCCTGGTTGCTGACGCCGTGGGCGAAGCCTTTGCGGTCGACACGGTGGAGTGCCGGAGCCAAGTCGGATCCGGCGCGCTGCCGCTCGAAACTGTGCCAAGCGCCGGGCTTGCTCTCAAGCCGCGCTCGGGGAGCGGCCGGGCGCTCGAAGCGCTTGCGGCTGCGCTGCGTGGGCTGGGCGTCCCCGTGATCGGGCGCATCGAAAACCAGGCGCTCGTGCTCGATTTGCGCTGCCTGGAAGACGAGGCGAAATTCATCGCCAAACTAGCCGGCTTAAATCTGGGAGGAACCAATGCGCTGGCTTGACCGCCTTGCGCGCCGCCCAGCCGAGACGCCTGTGGCCGCACGCATGACCGAGGCCCTCGCAGTCGCGCGGCGAGGCGATCATGCCGTGGCTCTCTCCATATGGGAGCCGCTGGCTCACCAGGGCGTTGCCCGCGCTCAGAACAATATCGGCGCCTGCTTCGCCGAAGGGCTCGGCGTCGAGCGTGACGCGGATATAGCCTTTCGCTGGCTGACGCTCGCCGCCGAGGCAGGAGATCCTGTCGGGCAAAGGAACCTGGCGTCGCTCTATTTCCGCGGCGAAGGCGTTCAGCAGGACTTTCGCCGGGCAGCCGAGCTCTATCGGGCAACAGCGGAAACTGGCGACGGACCGGCGCAGGATATGCTGAGCTGGATGCTGCTGGAGGGCGAAGTGATGGCTCCCGATGTCGGCGAGGCGCGACGCTGGGCGCTTGCCGCGGCCGATCAGGGCATCGCATCCGCGATGACCCGGATCGGCATGCTTTATCACAATGCGCTCGGCGTGCCGCGCGATCCGGACGAGGCTGTCCGCTGGTGGCGCCTTGCTGCCATGCGAGGAGACGCCGAAGGGCAGGCAATGCTCGGCGCCGCCTGCCATCTTGGCACGGGCGTGCCGGCTGACGCGGTCGAGGCGCTGGTTTGGCTCCTGCGTGCCGAGGCAGGCGGCAGCGCCCTTGCCAGCCGCTATCTGGCTGCGGTGCGGGCCGAATTGAGCGCGGGCGATGCCGCCGAGGCCGAGCGTCGCGCCGCCGCGCCGTTGCTGGAGACCGCATCATGATCGTCGGCACGGCGGGACATGTCGATCATGGCAAAACTGCGCTGGTGCATGCGCTGACCGGTATAAACACCGATCGTTTGCAGGAGGAAAAGACACGCGGCATGACCATCGATCTCGGCTTCGCCTATTTGCCGGTGCCGGGTGGGGATAGCATCGGTTTCGTCGATGTTCCCGGGCACGAGCGTTTCGTACACACGATGCTCGCCGGCGCCAGCGGCATCGACTTCGTGTTGCTCGTGGTGGCCGCCGACGACGGCGTCATGCCGCAAACCCGGGAGCATCTCGCCATCGTCGATCTGCTCGGTGTCAAGCGCGGCGCCGTCCTGCTTACGAAATGCGATCTGGCCGGTCCCGAGCGCCGCACCGCGGTGGCGAGCGAGATCCGCGCAGTAGTTGCCGGGACGATGCTTGCCGAGGCCCCCCTGATTCCCGTCTCGGTCGTTACAGGCGAAGGTATCGATGAACTCAGGTATCTCTTGTTCGAGGAGGCGTCGCATCTTGCCCGGCGTGCAGTTTCGGGCCGTTTTCGATTAGCGGTCGACCGCTCGTTCACGCTGCGCGGCGTGGGCACCGTCGTGACGGGCACCGTGCTTTCGGGTTCTCTCGGTATTGGAGACAACGTGGTCGTAAGCCCCTCGGGATTGCTCGCGCGGGTTCGATCGATCCACGCCCAGAACCGGCCGGCTGAACGTGGTCGGGCGGGAGACCGCTGCGCGCTCAATCTGACCGGCGAAAGGGTTATCAAGGAGGCGATCCGGCGCGGCGACGTGATTGTCGATCCGAAGCTTCACGCGCCGACGGACCGGATCGATGCAAGCCTTCGCGTTCTGCCGGATGAACGCAAGCCGATCGGCCAATGGTTGCCGGTGCGGCTCCACCATGCCGCGACGGACGTCGGGGCACGCATCGTACTCCTCGCAGACGAACCGATCGGGCCTGGCGGCACGGCCAATGTTCAATTGGTGCTGGACAGTCCGATCGCGGCCGCTGCCGGCGACGTTTACGTGGTGCGCGACACCTCCGCGCAGCGAACCATCGGCGGCGGACATTTTCTCGATCTGCGGGCGCCCAGCCGCAAACGCCGCGCGCCGGAACGGCTGATCCAACTCGATGCCCATGCGCTATTGGCGCCCGAACTGGCCGCCGCCGCACTCCTTGATGCGCCGCCCCACTATTTCGACCTGAAGGTTTTCGCGCGCGACAGGGCGCTTAGTGACTGCGAGGCGGAAGGCCTGATCGATCAACTCGGGCTTGTCCATTTTGCCGTGGGAGAAATGCTCCTCGTGCTGTCGCCGGAGCGCTGGTTGCGATTCAAGCGCGACTTGGCCGCGACCCTGGAGACCTTCCATGCCGACAATCCGGATTTGCCGGGCGTAGGAATGGAGAGACTGCGTATTGGGCTTGATCCACGTCTGCCGGCGCCCGCTTTCACGGCAGTTCTGCGGAGCCTTTCGCACGCTGGAGAAGTTGCCTTGGACGGTGCCTGGGTGCGGCTGCCCGGTCATGAGGCGCACCTGACGGCAAAGGATGAAACTCTCTGGCTGCAAACCCAGCCTCTCATCGGCGGACCCCGACGGTTCCATCCGCCAAGAGTGTGGGATATTGCCGAGGCGCTGGCCGCGCCGGAGACGGAAATCCGCCGGCTTCTGAAGCTTGCCGGCCGCATGGGGAAGGTCCACGAGGTCGCTCATGACCACTTCTTCCAGCGCGAGGCGTTGGCGCAGATCGTCGAGATCGCGCGCGACCTCGCTGCGTCGATGCCTACAGACGAGTTCACCGCTGCTCAATTTCGCGATCGCGTGGGCAGCGGACGCAAGGTCGCCATCCATATCCTCGAATTTCTCGATCGGCACGGCGTGACGCTGCGGCGGGGAGACTTGCGCCGTCTGAACAGGCGCAGGCTGGACCTGTTCCGCCTGACAGGCGAGGGTGAGCCGCCGATGGCGCAAATTTCTGGAGGAGCATCGTCCCCGGTGGGGCGTCCGGACTTCAAATCCGGGAGGGGCCGCGAGTCGGTCTCTGGTGGGTTCGACTCCCACTCTCTTCCGCTATCCCAGTGAGCCAAGATGAACCCGACGGCTTCCTTTCTGAATGACCTGAAAACGACGGCTGAGACCGCCAGGACAACCGAAGCAAGCTTCAGGCGACAAGCGGCCAATCAGATCGCGGTTCTGGAACAGGAGCGCGCTTTCGCCTTCAGGCGGCTCAACCTCATGCAGGCGATCTCGGACGCCGTGGCCTCGGCCGAAAGTGAGGAGATCGCCGTGGCCAGCGCTTTGGCTGTCCTGCGCTTGCGGCTCGGCTGGAATGCGGACAGCGAGGCGCGCACGGAAGCGATCACGCATTTTGGCCCCGTTGCGCTTGCGTTGTTCCAGGCCGCGAAGCTGCCCGAGGACGAACCCGCCACCAATATCGGCGAGGCCCTTGCGATTTTTGAGCATTGGTACTCCGAATCCCGGGGATCGCCGTTCTGGCTGCTGTTCGAGCACCAGATCGTGGACACGCCGCTGGTCGACTTTTGACCGCCGGACTTTTCGGCGTACCCGGATGTGAAAGCAGAGAGCGCAACGTCGCTTTTTTGCCGACGACACCATGCGGTAACCGGCGCCTCGGTCACCGCCGCAAGCAGCCGCTTTGGGCGCGGAACGGATTCATGCGACGCCTTAGGTTATTGCTTCCATCTCGCTTTACTAAAACCGCTGCGTACTTTTAGGCGACATGTACTAATGTCCGGTTCCCGCAGCCTTTTGCCGACGACACTTGACCGCCTCCAGCAGTTCGCGCTCGCTGGTGTGAACATTTTGAAAAATGGCCACGACCATCACTGCCAAGATTTCGGCGTCCGGGTCCAAAGGGTCGAGATGTTCATTCGCGCAGACCCGATCGAACACGCGTTCGCAAATAGCCAGATCGTGAGGGCTGAGGCAGGAATGATTGAAACGCCGACGCAGCATCTGTGCGAACCTTTCAGGGCCCGTCGCCCGTGCTTTGCGGCGGGCTTTTTACTGATGAACCGCTGACACGATGGAATGATTAAGTGACAATACCGTCCACAGGTGTATTGGAATCAGTTTACCTGCTGCCTGATGATTGTTCTGTTAAGAGTCCCAAAATCAGCGCGCACTCACGAGCTTTATATTGCCCGGCAATCATAAGCTGGTTGTAATCTTGCCGCTTGTCTTCCGGAACGTGAAATCCGCGTCGAAATTCCGCCGCTTCTTTCGCAGTTCGTGTACAGCCGAGTTTGCTGGCGGTGACCTTCAAACTCGCCAGCGAGCATCCGATCTTTGCCGCAATAGCTTTCAATGGCTCATTGTTGCCGTATCCCTCAAGAATTATCTTGCGACGATCTTCGCTGTTGAGCTTTGTGTTCATTTGGTGACATCCTCAACTACTATTTCACGATGCCAGATTCTATACGCATCAGGTTGAAGAGTGTCGTTATCTTCGCATCCAGAAACTTATCTCGGAATGCATTTCTTGCTGTAATCCAGCGTGATCGCCATTTCGGTCGACTCGAGTTCCGCCAGCCTTGCCAGATGCCCGAAATACACCACATGATTGAGAGGGGCATGGGCATACCCGATTCGGATATGGCACCACGCGATGGACACTAAGAGGCAAGACGAGGCTCCTGCGAGGCAGCCGCGGGACCGTGATCGACGTCGTTGGTCGCGCGAAGGTCAACCCCGCAATGAGGCCGCTCCATCGTTCGCGCCGGCGCTCGAACCTCTGCCCTTTTCAACGCTCGAGCTGGCGCCAGGGGATCAATTCGCCGCTTGGCAAGCGCAAATGGCGCCGCTTGTCGAGGTCAGGTTGCCGGATGACAAATCGCCGGACGATGGTTTTCCCGCCGACCACACAGCCTGGAATCTCGGTGGCATGCTGATCGTTCAACAGCGCGCGCCGGCACACAGCTACATGCGTTCCGCCGCGAAGCTCCGATCCAGTTCGATCGACCACTGGTACATCGTCTTGCCACGTACAGGCCGGTCGTGGACGGAGGTCGATCGCCGCGTTGCGGAAAACCAGCCGGGCAAGTTGGAGTTCAGATCGCTTGGCTACCCGTTTCGCGGGAGGGTAACGGACTCGGAAAGCCTGTTTCTCTATCTGCCGCGTGATTTGTTCTCTGATACGGCGTCTACCCTCGACGCAAAAAACAATTCAATTATGTCCGGCAACTTTGCCAACCTCTTTGTCGACTACGTCAACAGCATAGAAGCAAGACTGCGCAGTCTCACGGCTGAAGATCTGCCCCGCATCGTACACGCGACACGCAGCATGATCATTGCCTGCCTCGCGCCTCCGGCGGAACATGCCGCGGCCGCCGAACAATTGGTGAGTGTCGCGCTGATGGAGCGAGCGCGTCGATACGTCCAAAACAATCTGGATGCGGCCCATCTGGCACCGGATTCAATGTGCCGGGCGCTCGGCGTATCGCGCTCTCGTCTCTATCAATTGTTCGAACCGAGCGGTGGTGTTCTCCATTACATACAAAGTCGCCGACTTCTGGCAGCCCATATTGCGCTTAGCGATCCGGCGGACAGCCGGCGAATCGTCGACATTGCTGAGGCCTTCGGGTTTAGTTCAGCGGCTAATTTCAGCCGAGCATTCAGCAAGGAATTCGGTTACAGCCCCCGCGAAGGCCGCGGTACCGTGGTGTTACCGCGCCCCGCCCACTCTGTTTCGCTTGCTGAACACGAGAAGGCGTCTTCCTTTGAAGGTTGGCTCAAAGCGCTCGGAAGCTGAGCACAAGTTCGGCGATGGTTGAGATGGGACGTGCTCAAAACAGGAAGGCCACGCCGCATCATGGACCAGAATATTTCGTGTTGCGTCCACCACGCCATCAATCATATAGCCAATTCGTAACAATTCCCGACTTATTAACCAACTGTGGCTGTTGATTATTATCGCTGAGAACCACAGCGGAGCACGCATTGCACCTGCGCCGTATGCTGCACTTGTTAAGACCGCGAGTTAAAAGTTTGCCAAGCTTGATAGTTATGTTATTTCTGGACTGGGCGACGTGGATTTGCGCCGCTTATGGAGGTGGCTCTTGGCTCCAGAGGCATCAGGCGTCGGCAAGGGGAGTGAGGGGCCTTCCTCAAGCGATGTTCGACGTCCCGGCGAAGCGCTTCTCGCTGACCTTTTGGCCAACACGACCGAACTTTTGTCGTTCTACGACCGCGACTTCTGTCTGACCCACTACGCAACCAAGCTCAGGGGCATGTACGGAAGCGCGGTGACGCCGGGTGCCGCCCTTTGGGAGATCTACCCGAGCTTCCTCGATGCGAGGTATCGCGACGAGTTTCTTCGCGTGTTCCATGGCGGCTCACCGGCAAGCATCGATTTGCCGCGGTCATCGGGCGAAGTGCTGCGGTCCGTTTTTGTTTTCGCCGCTGCAAATGGTGTGGGAATCATTGAATCAAGGGAGCGCGATGGGCGCAGCGTGACGGACGAGCAAGAGCATGTAATTTTGCTCCATCAGGCGACGCATGACGTGCTGACCGGACTGCAGAATCGGCGGCGATTCGGCGAGCAGCTGCAGCAAGCGCTGGCGGCCCTCGGCGAACTGAAGCCGAAAGCCGCCCTGCTGCAGATCGACCTTGACGATTTCAAAGCAGTCAACGACACGCTCGGGCATGGAGCAGGCGATACGCTTCTTCAGCTCGCGGCGGGTCGTATCCGCGACGCGCTGCAGGATGGCGAATCGGCATACCGGTATGCCGGCGATGAGTTCGCTGTCATCCAATTGGGGAAAGAGCAGCCAGCAGAAGCTGAGCGCCTCGCCGGATCGCTGGTCGACGCGTTCAAGAACCCGTTCGTCATCAACGGCATTCCCGTCTTCGTCGGCTCGAGTATCGGAATTGCTTTCGGGCCGGAGCACGGGACCGATGGCGAACAACTGATGAAAGCCGCTGACATTGCCCTTTACGCGGCCAAGACAGATGGACGCGGCTGCGCTCGAACGTTCAACCGTTCGATGCTGCTCTTGCTTGAGCAACGCGAGAATCTGAGACGCAGCCTTCGAACCGCGCTGGAGCGGGGCGAGCTTTATCTGGAGTATCAGCCGCTCATTCGGCCTCCCTCGTCGGTGATCGGTTTCGAAGCGCTGCTGCGGTGGCGGCACCCTGAGGTCGGAAACATTCCTCCCAGCGTGTTCATACCGATCGCCGAAGCCGACGGTCTGATGGACGAGATTGGGCGTTGGGTGCTCGAGGAAGCCTGTCGCCAGGCGTTGACGTGGCCTTCCTCGCTGACGGTCGCGGTGAACCTGTCACCAGCTCAGTTCCTTAGCGGTTCGCTGACGGACACCGTCGCCCAGATCATCGACGCAGTTGGAATCGAAGCCGACAGACTTGAACTGGAGATAACGGAGACGGTCCTGCTTGAGAAGACGATCGACAATATCGATACATTGAATACCCTGAACGTCCTGGGAATACGAATTTCGCTCGATGATTTTGGAACATACTACTCGTCGTTAAGCTACCTTAAGAACTTTCCCTTCGATACTTTGAAGATCGATCAGTACTTTATTGCGGACCTGGAGACCAACCTCAAAAGCCAAACGATCGTGCGATCGATCATGAATCTGGCGCACGGCCTAGGGATAAATGTCACTGCCGAGGGAGTCGAAACATCGGCACAGGCACGCTGGCTGATCAAGGAAAATTGCGATTGCCTGCAAGGTAATTACCTAGGACGGCCGCTCGGAGCCGAGGCGATCAGCGATTTCATCAAGCGGTCCCCGCCGAGGGTGGTACGAGCGATGCAGGAATCAAATCGGGCGCACTAGCGCCTTGAACCCTTTGTTAACGATGAAGTGGAGATTTGTAGAACGATCGAGGCGGATACCGCGCAATTCTTCGGGTCGGTGCCAGACTGACTGACCACGGGCGGTGAATCTTTTCGTCGCGGAGGCCATCACCCCGCGGGGGTTCAATACTGATGGAACAAGTGAGGATGCCGATGGGACCTGTTCATCATGACCTGGCTGGCGGCGGACCGACCTTTGAACCCATGGTCCAGATCGACATGGAAATCAAAGCTTTTGTCTCCGCTTGGAGACACTGCGATTATGTCTCGACATACATGGCCCGGATGATCAGCCAGAACAGGTCCGACTCGGTCCGGCATTCAAATCTCTTTTCCTCCGCCTTCAACGAATTGCTGGAAGTCGCCTTTCGCACGCGCCATGCCGATGGCGAACTGGCATGCAGGGTGTCTCGCCATGGCGCGACGGATAGGATCGAGTTGACATTTCCTTGCGTACCGGAAGAGCGCCAATTCTACGAAGAAGCCGTGTCGCAACTTGCAGGAATAGAGGCCAGAGAGCGATACCTCAATTCAGTGTCTGGGGATCTCGCGCCGAGCCGCGAGGTCATGCTCCTGGAACTGGCTGTCGACTACAACGCGACACTCTGGATCGAGGAGGCCGATGGCGATGCAATCAAGCTTGTCGTGGATCTTCCGCTCGAGGGCTTGCAAAATTGAGCCCCTACGACCTTCTCCCGCGCTTTAAGGCGCAATACGACGCGAACAACCAGGAGTTTTCCATATCTGGCGTGGTGCGGCCTCAGGCGATCGATGAGCTTGGACCCAGCATAGCATTGCTTCGCGATGCGATCGGCCGTGTGCGCGGCGTTCTCTACGTCAATGTCAGGCGCCTGACGCAGATGAACAACGCCGCGTTTCACGCCTTTTCGAGGATCATCATCGACGCTTGTCGCGCTCGACCCGATCTCAAATTCGTCGTCATCACGTCAAGCGTCGTCGGATGGACCTCGCGAAAATTCGGTCGCCTGAGCGGAATTGAACCGAACATCACCGTCGAGGAGTATGACACCGAATTCTATCCGGGCCAGGGCTTTCTAGAGGAAGGCGGGTTCGTACCGATCCTGCGTACTCAGACAAAGATGACATGGCGCCACGAGCGCGCGATCTTGCCGCGACACGGGATGAGGCCCGGGATCGTCATGGCCGACATCTGTTGCGGGATCGGCGATTTCGCTGTGCTCGCGCAGAAGGAGTTCCAGCCATCGCGGATCGTCGCCCTCGACCACTCCAGATCAAGCCTGAACTATGCTCGACGAGTGATGCGGGAGTTCGACATCCGGGGCATCGAATATACGTATGGCGATGCGTCGGAGATGCTGCTCGACGAAGCTCAGTTCGACTTGGTCACCTGCCGACATTCCCTGCAAATCTTCAATCGCCCTGAACTCATCCTCAAGGAGCTCTACCGCATATGCAAGCCAGGCGGTCGGGTCTATATCACCAACGAAAAGAATTCGCATTGCCTCGGCGAGCCGCGCGCCGAAAGCATTCGCTGGACCTACGACGAGGTGGCGAAGCTGTTCGGGCATTTCGAGATGGACGTCGAGCTTGGGCCCAAGAGTCGGCGATACCTGGTGGAAGCCGGATTCGAAGACATCCTTGTGGAGACCTTCATGGTCACTAATCTGGACGGCGATCCGCAGGACTTCGCCGATGTCATCGCAGCCTGGGCGGATGTCTATGCGGGCGAGATGGCGACCAGACGCGGCGATGGACCGGAGTTCGTCGCGCGGTTTCGGCAGGGCTTCGAGGACCACATTTTCGCTGCGCTCCACCCCAAGGGTTATGCGGGTTGGCCGATCTGGGTCGCATCGGGGCGACGGCCGCAATGAAAGCCGAGGATGAGGGTACGCCGCGCTTCGGCCTGCGCTCCTTTCGAGCGAAATTCGTATTGGTCGTTGGTGGCGCCGTGCTGTTCGACCTCCTCTTGAGCGGTGGCCTGGCGCTTTGGAACGTTCAAAAGCTGTCGCGCGATGCCACATCGGAAGTCGGTGAGGGCCTGACGACCGCAAACCAGGAATACATTCGTTCCTATGCCGAATCGACAGCGCTGAGCGTCGACCTGCTGCTCGATCGAGTTCATGGGGACGTCAAGGCGCTGGCCGGCGTGTTGCAGGCCCAGATCGACGATCCAAGCAGGCAGCAACAGGTCGGAGCCACCCTTTCGCAGCAGGCTCCCGGCTCGGTAAAGGTCGTCTATGACGCGCGGGGCGATTGGGCACAGAACCTGCCGGGCGCGCCTTCCGTGGTGAGCGTCTGGGGCTACCTGCTGGGCGCCGATCACAGTCCGCTGCCAAGCGTTCAGCAGGAAATAGAAGACAGCACCGTTCTGGACCTCGTTGCGCCGACGCTCATGGCCAGCGGATCGTCCAAACTGCAGATGTATTATATTGGTCCAAAAGAACGGCCGATATTCAGGACCGTGCCGTATACGGACCAGGCACAGACATTCGACAAGCTCTATCCGGGACACAACAAGGCGGAATTCTGGGAGTTCTTCTTTCCGGGTATCTACGGTTCATGGCAGCAATGGGCCAGGGATCCAGCCTCTCGTCCCGTCCCCGACGACATTACCCAGACAGCGCCCTACACCGATGCAATCACGGGAAAGCTGATCGTCAGCTTTTTCCATCCGCTGTGGACGCGCGATCACACCGGTATCGCCGGTACGGCGGGAGCAGACATCACTCTCGACCAACTCGCGGAAATCGTCGGACGCGTGAAGATCGCTGAAACCGGATTCGGCTTTCTCACGATGTCGACTGGCAACGTGGTGGCGATCAATCCGTCGGGCCAAGCAATCATCGGCCTGACGTCATCGAGCGATGCGGGCAGCCAGGGCGTCACTGGCCTGGAGAGGTCCCTGCGGGGAAGCACGCAGCCGGCTATCGCGTCGCTGCCTCTCGACCGGAACAATGACGGTGTCATTCAGCATATCATGCTCGACGACAAGGGCGAACGCGTACCCTACATTGTTGTCCTCAAAAGATTGAAGCCAACCAATCTGTGGAGTTCGGGACCGATCAAGTCCGAAACGATGTCGGTCGGGATCGTCGTTCCCGAACGGGAGATCTATGCGTCCCTGTTTGCCGCGCAGGAGAGTATTTCCCGCGCAACCAACCGTATCCTGCTTTTTCAGGTCGCCGCGATCATCGTTTCGCTTCTGATAGTTTTTGCCGCCGTGCTCGGAATTTCGAAGCGGATCACCGCGGGTCTCAGGGCGCTCGCCAGCGCCGCCCAGCGGCTCCAGTCCAAAGATTATTCGGTCCGCGTGAGCATTCCAACGCGCGACGAGGTTGGAGCGGCGGGAATCGCTTTCAACCGGATGGCCGAGCAGATCAGCTTTCACACGGAAAACCTCGAGCAACTCGTCGACGAACGAACTAGGGAACTCGGGGACGCCAATCAGGAGATTTCCGCACTTAACGAAAAGCTGCAGGACGAGAACGTCCGCCTTGGCGCCGAACTCGCGGTCGCCAGGCAGATACAGATGATGGTCCTGCCGAAACAATTCGAACTCGAAGCGATTCCGGGGCTGGAGATCGCGGCCTACATGCGGCCGGCCGACGAGGTCGGCGGTGACTATTATGACGTCCTGCAGAACGGGTCACGGGTCAAAATCGGCATCGGCGACGTGACCGGTCATGGTCTTGAGAGCGGCGTGCTGATGCTCATGGTCCAATCCGTTGCACGCGCGCTGCAGGAGACCAACGAGGGGGATCCGCGCCAGTTTCTGGATCGGCTGAACAGAGCGATCTACAAAAACATCGAGCGAACGAACACCGGCAAGCATCTCTCGCTGGCATTCCTTGACTTCGAGGATGAGCGGGTCACGCTATCCGGCCAGCATGAGGATGTCCTCGTCGTGCGTGCGGACGGGGACGTCGAACGTATCGACACGATGGATCTGGGTCTGCCGGTTGGCCTGGAGAATGACATCTCGAAGTTCATTGCCACGCGCGACATCGTGTTCGGGAGCGGCGACGTGATCGTGCTGCACACGGACGGAGTGACCGAGGCGGAAGACCAAGACAGAAAATTGTTCGGATTCGAGCGCCTCTGTGAGAGCGCACAAAAGCGTCACGGCAGCAGCGCCGAGGACATCAAGACCGGCATCATCGACGATCTGATGGCCCATATCGGGATCCAGAAGATCCACGACGACATCACCCTCGTGATCATAAGGCACACATAGCCATGACAACGCTGTTCGGGACCCCTGACGTTGCAATCGGGATGAAGGAGAGCGTCAGTCGCGTGCGGCTGTTCGACGGACCTCTCGACTTGAGTTGGCGTCATTGTGCCACGACCTCGGACTTCATCGCCGATCTTTTCGCGTTGCGCTTCCGGTCGTCCCGCAATGACTACGTGGAAGTGCGGCACAGCATTGGATATCTGGTCAACGAACTCATCGAAAATGCCGTCAAGTTTCGCGCACCGGGTGAGATCTTGATTGAGGCGTCGATGGATTCGGAATGCTTCAAGCTCAAGGTGTCGAATGACGTCGATGGTGAAGATGCGTCCGAGTTCCAAAGTCTCCTGGCGGACATCACGGTTGGCGACCCCATGGACCTGCTGATACAGCGAATTGAAGCCAATGCCGCGAACCCCGACGTAGGAGGCTCCGGACTTGGATTACTGACGTTGATGAGCGACTACGGCGCGCGCCTGGCTTGGATATTCAGCGCCGCCGACGAAAGCGATCGGATTTATGTGGAGACATATGCCTCCATTCCGATCTCGCAAATTCACAACTAAATGAAACGAAGCTAGCCTATGGAAATCAAGACAGACGACTACCGCGTATGGACTGAAGGAAGCGAAATTTTTTTCGACGGTGCAATGCGGCTTGCCAGTTCCGACGCCGGTGCGCCTATCACGGCACTGGCGACCAGCGTGCTTGCCTCGAATCCCGCTTCCATTACGCTCAATCTGAAGGACCTTCACTTTCTCAACTCTTCCGGCATCAACCTGCTGGCGAAATTTACCATCGAGGTGCGCAAGCATCCCGATGTCCGACTCGTCGTGCGTGGAACGCCCGACATACCCTGGCAATCAAAATCATTGCCGAATCTGAAGAAGCTGCATCCTGCTGTGGTGCTTTTGATGGACTAATCAGGTCGCTCGAAATTAGCCAAAAGACTGCGTGGTGCAAGACCGCCGCAACGAGCGAGATATGTACGCCAGGACAAGTATGTGGATGCGAAGCTAACGACAATCCGGCTTGGTGCGCAGATGCTCGCAATGGCTCGGCGGGGCCTCGGCACAGGCGGCAGGCGTCCAGGTTGGGGGGATGTCGGGCTGCCTGTGCCGAACAGCCGCCGCTGCGCGATCAAAGGTGGGGTCATTGAGTAAGCGTGCCAAGGTGAACGGCGGCCGGCTGGAGTTCATTCCGCCGCAGATCCCGACTCGGGTCAAGGAGCCGCCCGAAGATGAGGGATGGCTTCACGAGGTCAATCTTGACGGCTACCGAACGCAGATCATCATCGATAAAGGAGGTGTGCGTCTTTACAGCAAGAACGGCCGTGACTGGACCACGAAATACTGGCCCATCGCGCTGGCTGTCGAGTTGCCATGCCGGGCTGCCATTATCGACGGCGAGGTCATTGTGCCAGGCGAGCAGGGCGCTCCCGATTGCCCTTCGCTGGAAGCCGCGATCTGGAACGAACCGAGCCGGCTGGTGTTCGTAGCGTTCGACATCCTCCATCTCGACGGTCGCAATCTAGGCTCCTTGCCCCTGCTGAAGCGCAAGCAGGCGCTGTGGCAACTGGTTGAGCACGGCCTCGGCAAGATCCAGTACAGCGAGCATTTCGAGGGCAGTGCGCTAGCGATTTTTCGTGCCATCGAAAAGGTGGGGCTCGAAAGCATTATCTCGAAGCGCGCCGACAGCCGCTACAGGAGCGGACCGTCGAATACATGGCTGAAGGCCAAATATTTCGAGGGACCCGATTTCTGAGCTTCGACGACCGCTTCTGTGTAGGGTTACGGATGCCGGCCAACAACGTGTTGGCTTGGCGACGGGCCGGCGTCCGAAAGCCTCCAGGGAAAGAACCCGCGGGATGGAGGCTCGGTTTCGGCGCTATGGGGATTTGACGGTTTCGCTTGGTCCGCGGTGGGTGCACTGATGCGCCTGACAGGTGGGACTGCTCAGGTTGACGGGCGCGCGCGGCCGGCCGAGGCGGCGCATGATGCGGTGTGGCGGTTGAAGAGCGGGCGATTTCGGTGCGGTTGGGCGGCGGCGCGCGAAGCCGTTCATCCGGGGACGATAAGGTCCCTCGGCAGAGATGATGCGCGGTGATGAGCGGGGCCCGGTCATGATGCTCGGGCTCCGCTTGTCGAGCTGCCGGACGGGGGTGCTCTGGCATCGCTGCCGCGCTCGAAGGTTTCGATGATGATCATGCGACCGCCGCAGCACGGACATGGCGGCCGCCAGTCGGTTGGGGCGGTCGCATCGGCGCTATTGGATCCGCCGCATTCGTCCTTGGGCTGGGGTGCGGCGAGCAGTTCGCGAGCGCGCGCGATGTTGGCCTTGCGGTTGGCGCTGGCAAGCAGCCCATAGTGGCGGATGCGGACAGGTCGCGGAGGCCGTCGACTTCGAGGTGCCGATGAGGTTTCTGCTCCCGCGCGGCTTGACGAGGTCGAACATGATCATCGGTGCGCAACCGGCGCAGCGGTTCGTTTGAAATAGTATCTCATCCCAGTGTGTGTGCACGCAGCGATTTGTTCATGGCCGTTGCCACGCTACTCAGATTGGTGGGAGCAGGAAGCTTTGTCTACATAGGCTTGCAGGGTTTCTTCGCGGCATCGAGCGGTCCGAAAATGGCTGTCTCCTCATGTGACTTTGCGGAAACAGTTTCGTGGTTGCGAGCAGGAACATCTCCAATCTCCGGGCGCGGATTTGTGAGGGCGGTTGGTGACCTGGTGCCCCTCATGAAGCAACTCTGATGTTTGATCCCTTATCATTGTGCGATGCCAAAGCCGCTGCGTGAGCGAATGCGGGCGACGCCGGCAAGGTGGAACAATTCGATTGCCGGCGAGTTTCCAATATGAAGGGCGATCTGTTTCGGAGGAAACGGGATGAAACGCGTCCTTGCCCACAATGCGGTGCGACTGATGCTCGGCGGTGTAACCGCCTGCCTGCTCACAATCGTCGAGATTCCCAACCCGATTACGCCATTGCCGCTTGTGTCCGAGGCAAGGGCCGCCACCCAGATTTCGACCAGCACATTCTACGAAGACCTGTCTTCCCATGGCGATTGGATCTCGTATCACGGAGCGACCGTTTTCGTGCCGGTTGATGTGCCTGACGATTGGCGTCCGTATACGCTTGGACACTGGGTCTATACCGAGCAGTATGGCTGGCTCTGGGTGTCCGACGAGCCATTCGGTTGGGCGACGTACCATTACGGCCGATGGGGCTATGCCGACGATATCGGCTGGTACTGGGTTCCGGGCACTCGCTGGGCGCCAGCATGGGTGAGCTGGCGTCGTGACAGGCAGCACATCATTTGGGCTCCGCTGCCGCCGCGCCGTGATCCGGATTTGATTTCAATCGAGATAACCTTCGACACCACGCCGGATTATTACTGGGTGGTGGTCCCCACCCGCGAATTCCTTGCTGCGGACGTTTCTGTCGTCGTTATCCGTGATGAGTCCGAATTTGTGCGCATTGCCGAGGCGGCCGAGCCGGCCGGCGACGTGACGATCCAGAACAACGTGATGATCAACAAAGTCATTGATGTTGATGTAATCGAAAAGGCGACGAACCAGAAGGTGACTGCCGTCAAGGTCAGCAAGACCGACGCGCCCGAGCAGTCCGGCAAATTGGAAAATAATACGGTCGCGGTCTTTGAAGGTGAGGTGAAAGCCGACCCCAAGGTCAAACCAGCCAAGCTCAAAGACATTGAGGAGGTGAAGCAGGTTCAGGCTGGCCGGAAATCGAAGCCGACCGAAGGCGCAGCAAAGACCGAACAGGCCGAACCGGAACAGACGGCCAAGCCTGAGAAGCCGAAGGGCAAGAAGCAGCCCGCCGCCGAGCAGCAGCAGGCCGAACCGGAACAGACAGCCAAGCCTGAGAAGCCGAAGGGCAAGAAGCAGCCTGCCGCCGAGCAGCAGCAGGCCGAACCGGAACAGACGGCCAAGCCTGAGAAGCCGAAGGCCAAGAAGCAGCCCGCCGCCGAGCCGCAGCAGGCCGAGCCGGAACAGACGGCCAAGCCTGAGAAGCCGAAGGCCAAGAAGCAGCCCGCCGCCGAGCCGCAGCAAACCGAGCCGGAACAGGCGGCCAAACCTCAGAAGCCGAAGGCCAAGGAGCAGCCCGCCGCCGAGCAGCAGCAAGCCGAGCCCGAGCAGGCGGCCAAGCCCAAGCCACAGAAGCAAAAAAACAAGGCGTGCGATCCGCAGACTGACGCGAACTGCTAGCTGTGCGCGGCACCGCGATTATTCCATCGCGGTGCCGCTGAACGGCAATGCGCGAAAAGCTGCGAACCCTCGCCACTTTCCTTCGCTGCCAGCCTGCTCTCCTCTATACCGGCTGGAAGCGCGGAATGCCCGTCAACGAACATAGGGTAGGCATGCAACCCGAAGAGGGTGAGACGTCACCTCGCGCCCGAGGCTATTTCGAAAGGCCTGACAGTGTCTGTTCCCCATCCTAGGTTTGTCTCGGCAGAGGTCGTTATCCAGCAATCGCCATGAGCACCCGCGGTGCCGACTTTCTACACAAATGGATTTCCGAACACATGCCGGAAGGGCCAACCGACGACCCGGGCCGGCTTGTAACCGATATGGCAGACCAGGCCCTGCGGGCGGCGGCCGTCGAAGGCATCCCAATTCAGGAGATCGATGAAGAGATCGGTAGCGTTTATGAAGCGATCATTCATGCCGTTGAACATCGCGACGGCGGTCTCGCGGATTAGGGATTTTGTGGTTGCCTCAGGCGGTTCGCGGTCGCGACGAGGCTGCAGATATGGACTATTGAGCTTTGAGCAGGTGCCAGCAGCGCGCCTGTCTTTCCCCGGACTCTCCATATCTAAAATTTTCTAAATTAGCTATGCCTTATGGAACTTTGGTGCGGGCGTTTCATTTTCATCCGCATGCGAGCCTCTGTGATCCAAAGCGTCGGGACGGGAGTGAACGCGTCGCCGCGCTACTCGCTGGTCCTGCCGATATATAATGAAGAACAAGTGCTGCCGCGACTGATCGAACGGATCAGATCACTGATCAGTCGGCTGGATGGAGAGACCGAGGCGATTTTTGTCGATGACGGTAGCCATGACGGCAGCGTCAAATACCTTCGGCGGGTGGTCACCGCCGAACCTCGCTTCCGGCTTATCGAGCTTTCCCGAAATTTCGGACACCAGATTGCGATCACGGCTGGCATGGATGCTGCTGAGGGGGATGCCGTCATCGTCATGGATGCCGACCTGCAAGATCCACCGGAGGTCGTTCTTGATCTCGTGGCAAAGTGGAAGGAAGGTTTCGAGATCGTCTACGCCCGCCGTGTCAAGCGCGAGGGCGAATCCTGGTTCAAGCGGCTTAGCGCCGATCTTTTCTACCGTTTCCTGGAGAAGATGACGCCGGTCAACATCCCGCGCAACGTCGGGGACTTCCGCCTGGTCGGCCGCCATGCGCTGGATGTCTTCAGACACATGCCTGAACACGATCGCTTCGTCAGGGGCATGTTCGGCTGGATGGGATTCAAGCAAGCGGGGGTGCCATTCGAACGCCCCCCGAGGACCATCGGCCAGACCAAATACCCTTTCTGGAAGATGATGCACCTTGCCGTCCACGCCGTTGTCAGCTTCTCGGAAAAGCCGCTCCACTTTGCGCTTTGGGGCGGATCGGCCATTTCCGCACTTGCGCTGGCCTTTGGCGCTTATGCCGTGTTCGCCTGGATTTTTGAAACCGGCGTCATTGCCGGCTGGACGTCCACCGTGGTGATCGTATCGTTCCTGTGTGGCATCAATCTTTTCATGACCGGCGTGGTCGGCCTCTATGTCGGTAGCATCCACGCCGAGGTGAAACGCCGCCCTCTTTACGTGATCAATCGGCTTACCGGCTTCGACGAGCCGGTGCGTGCCATCGCTGGTGGGCGCCGGAGATCGTTTCGCAAGCCCAAGAACGGAGTCGCTCCCGGTGTCCGAACTCTTCGACAGCTATAGATCCAGTTACGGAGAGACGATCGACGGGTCGATCCGCTTTTCCGGACTCAAGCACGATTTCTTTTTGGTCGCAAAGGCCGACCTGCTGCGGCGCCTAGTCGCCGAGCGAGGACTTCGTCGGCGGGGAGCCATGGTGCGGGCGCTTGATGTGGGCTGCGGTGTCGGTTCGCTCCATCCTTATCTAGACGGCGCTTTCGAGCGCCTGGATGGCTGCGACGTCTCGCAAGGGTCGATCCAGCGCGCCAGCGAGGACAATCCGGGCGTCGTTTATAGGACATGCACCACGACGGGCCTGCCTTATGACGACTGCGTGTTCGACTTGGCTTTTGCCAGTTGTGTTGTTCATCATGTTTCGCCCGCATCCTGGCTCGATTTTTTTCGCGAGATGCGACGCGTCGTGCGGCAAGGCGGCGTCGCCTGCATCATCGAGCACAATCCCTATAATCCGCTGACGCGTCTGGCGGTGCTCCGGTGTCCGTTCGACCAAGACGCGGTCCTGCTCAACGCGGTCAAAGCAGCGGCCCTCTTTCGACAAGCAGGCTTCAGGGAGGTTCGATCCGAGCACTTCCTGCTGCTCCCGTCGACCGGCGGGTTCGCCAGAAAGGTTGAGCGTGCCCTCGCGCCGCTGCCGCTTGGAGCCCAGTATGCGTGTAGTGCGCGCGTCTGAACATCGGTCTGCCGGCGGCTCCGCCCTAAAGCTTCTGGCGCGCTTCGGCCTGGTCGGCATCGCCGCCACAATCCTGTATGCCGCCTTGGCGGCCGCCTTTGTCAAATCGGAACGGTTCGGCTTCAGCCCCGTCCGAGCGTCCCTTGCAGCTTACGCAGCCGCGGCGTTGTTTTCCTATCTCGCGCACAGGTCAGTAACCTTCATGTCGCGCGGGTCGCATAGATCAGAGGCTCCGCGATTTCTCTTGCTGGCGGCGATCGGCCTGGCCATCGCCTATGGCGCGCCTGCGCTTTTGACGGCGAAGCTGGGCCTGCCGCTCATCTTTCCCATCATGATTACCTGCTTGCTTGTGCCCGCGATCAATTTCGTCGTGCTCGACCGATGGGTTTTTGCAGAACACATTCCCGATCAGTCCGGCGATGGCTGACGCGTGATCCGCCAGAAAGATTTCCGTTCTAAAGCCGCTTGCTGAAGCACGGCTCCAATGATCTCGAGCCCGCCGCGCTCTGCCTTTATCGCGATTGGCTGCCGAGCAGCGGCGAGGAGGCACGCGACTTCCCGATCTATTGCCAACGCCGGCTGTCCTCCATCCGGGAGGTGCAGGCATATGAGATAATCACGGAACTGTTGTGCTGCTGAAATAGGGCAACTCCAGAAAATTGTGAAGCGGTTTTCCGTCCGGAATTGCGTCAAAACAAAGAGTTAGAGCACTTCACCGTTTCCGCAAAACGGTGAAGTGCTCTAGCCGGCGTCCAGCCGGAACGATACCAATTTAATGGCGCGTTTGTAGATCTTGCTGGCGGCCGGGCTTGGCGGAATCCCGTCGCGATAGTCGAAAGTCACTTCGAGTACCTTTGCGCTGGCAAACGCTGCGTGCGGGATCGCGAACGAGATCGTCGTCGGGTCTTTGCTCGACAGTGTTACCTCGTGTACCCGAACTCCGTTCACCGAGATCATTACCCTTTGAGTGGTCTGTGGTGGACGAATGACGGCGGACATTTGTAGCGTTGCCGTAAGCCCGTCGCGAACGGAAGGCATTTCCAGTCTCAGCCGAGAGGTCTCGCCCAGCGAATGGGTTCCGTCGCCTACCGGGCCCGACCAACCGCAGACCATCATGCCGGCTGCTTGTTTGGCGCCGTCGGACCGGAACGATACCGTCTGGCCAGGAGTGTAGCTGCCAACCGCATCGCGATTGAGGCACGTCGTCGTGCGATCGATGTAATAGGCCCGATAATCGGCGTTGACATCTGGATTGAGAGCGAGTGCGAGGATGATGATCTCGGACACGGCCAGAACCAACGCCAGCGCGTAGCCGCCAGTCGAGGCAGCACGGCCAAAGGGTGACAGGCTGTCAGACCAGGGCAAGATAGCCTCCAATCCACGCCACAGTCATGAAATAACATGCGCTCAGGAAAAGAGCCAAAGTCACGAGATAGGTCAGCTTCGATACCGACAGCAGCTCGGCAATCAAGATCATCAGCGGCGCAAGCCCAATGACGTATCTAACCATGGAAGCCAGGTTGGTGATCAACGGCAGGATGATGCTGCTCGCACAGAAGAGCGCAGCGCCATATCGCCTGCGAGCCGCCAGAACGACCGATAGGGTCAGCCCTATGATCGCTGCGAGCGCGCTCCATTGCGGCGCCGTGGGCAGCCGTCCTTTTGTCGGCACAGCTGCGAGACCGTCCCATAGAAAAAGGAGCGGATCGCCAGTAACCCGCCCAAACGCGCGCTGGACGTGCAAGAACGCAAACCCGTCCCCGACAGTGAGATACAAAAAGAGCATGTAAGCAAACAAGCCGGCGGGCGAGATGAAGATAGCTACGAGCATATCCGGACGACCAAGCACCCATCGCGGGAAAGACACCGCCGACCCGCCCTGCTGGCGGTGCTGCTCGAACATTTGGATGACGGTTGCAAACACAGCAAGAACCCCGACCAGCCTCGTTGCCGACAGCAAAGCGCATGAAACGCCAGCGGCCAGGTAGTTGGAGCGCTTGAGTGCCAAAAAGACGCACGAAGTCAGGAGCACGAAAAGAGGTTCGGTAAGGAACGTGGTGAAGTGGAAGGAGAACGGGCCGCTAAGCAGGAAAGCGCAATACAGTATATAAGCGCGCATGTTCTTCTCCAGAAGTGGCCATGCCACAAGGCAGGCGGCATAGCTGCATGCAATCGAGGTGATCGTCGCGATCAGAATCGTGGGAAAAGGGAAAGCAAACCGAAGAGTCGTCACGAGCATGGGATACAATGGAAAGAAGCCCCAGCGTCCGACGTTGCTTTGGCCTGGAATGGGAAAACGCTCGTAGCCGTGTTCGGAAATGTCCACATACCACGCGCAGTCCCACCTGCAGAGCGCACGCGCATAAGCTTCGAAGCCTGGTACTGCCGAGACTGAATGGAACGCAGCATACCGAATGACAAGCCCGCTGATCATGAACAGGAGCGGGACCGCCGCGGCGATGACCCAAAGGCGACCGCCAGCGTTTGCGCGGGCCCTGTCTCCAAGCGCCGGTTGTGCCTCCACAGGTGATGGCGCCACACTCTGCGATGGCGACCCTGCCTGCGCCGGCTCGATGGCCCTGCGAGCCATAAAATCGGTCCATCGGAAGCATCAAGATCGTCAACTTGAAGCCCCGTCTGCAACTTGATCTAGTATCGTAAGGATCAACGATGCCGCGCCACTTCGGTTCCTTCTGCAGCAGGGGTCGTTGGGTCAGGTCGATCGATCACACCAGCCGAAGAATGGAGTGATATTCGCGCTTCAACGGATAGTGTCCTGAAGGTTCTGCAAAAAGTTTTGGAGAGAGAACGGCGCTTGCTCTGAGGGGCGAGCGGCCATGGCACGATGGTGACGTTGCAATCACCGATTCCCGTGGAAGGGGAAGTGCCATGACCAATCGAGAAGTTAGACTGAGCAGAGGCGAGTTGAAAGCGTTGCTGTTGTCGGATGAGGACGGCTTTCGCCAGGCATTGCAGACTGTCGTGCAGGAGGTTCTTGAAGCCGAGATGACGGAGGCGATCGGGGCCGAGAAAGGCGAGCGGACGGCGGAGCGGACGAGTTACCGGTCCGGCTATTACGAGCGCAAGCTGGTGACGCGGGTTGGGGTGCTGGAGCTTCGCGTTCCGCAGGATCGGGCCGGCCGGTTCTCGACGGAGTTGTTTGAGCGCTACCAGCGTTCGGAGAAGGCATTGGTGTCGGCACTGGTGGAGATGTACGTGCAGGGCGTCTCGACCCGCAAGGTGAAGGCGGTGACGGAGGAATTGTGCGGCCACTCCTTCTCGGCCTCGACGGTGAGCGAGGCGACGACGCGGCTGGATGAGGCGCTCAAGGCGTTCTTCACGCAGCGGCTCGAGGAAAGCTATCCGTATCTCATTTTGGACGCGCGCTACGAGCGGGCTCGCGAGGCGGGCGTGATCGCCAGCCAGGCGGTGCTGGGTACGCATCCGGTGAAGACCGCAGACGTGCATATCCGATGCCATGAGGACCTGAGCACCGCGGTGCTGGGGTCAAGCTTTCGATGGGGAGACGCGATGATGTTCTTCGAGGAGGAGTTCGACCTCTTCGATGCCTTCATCGGTGAAGACCAAGATCCCGTCGTCATCGTTAGCCCCGTACACCCAGATGACGCCATCCTCGGGCTCGAGACCGAGGGTCAGGTCCTGGATGAGCTCTTCGCTGACGCCGAGGTCCCTGGCGACACGTTCGACGGTGTAGATGTGATGCACCTTATTGCGCTGCATGATCAGGCCGCCGCTGGTTTGGTCCGCAGTTTTGCGGGTCTCCAATTCCACGGCAGCAAATCATCGATCCGATGGGCTGGATAGGCGGGCAGTCGAGCGAGGACGTGGGCGAGCCAGACTTGCGGATCGATATCGTTCATCTTGGCGCTGACGATCAGGCTGTAGAGAACGGCAGCGCGCTGTCCGCCGCGATCGGAACCGCAGAACAGCCAGGACTTTCTGCCGAGAGCGATGCCGCG